>JARGFW010000199.1 GCA_029211085.1 Deferrisomatales bacterium
ACAGAAAAGTGGCTGCGGAGGCCGCATGAATCATAAATCAACGGGCTGCTAACCCAGCGCGCCGAGGAAACCCACCCGGTCATCAGCGATCATCCTCCTCAGAACAATCCGATCGAAGGCTCCGCTGGGCGTTGAACTTCAGGCCGCCTCCACGGCTGTGGCCGGTGCCGGGGCGGACCATTAGGAATGCTCCCGGAAGCGCCATACAAATCCCCCCAACACAACGCGGACCACGCACATCTCGAGGGGCTCGCCACCCCTGCGGGACTCCACGTCCTTCTCGGTGGAGGTGGAACGCGCGGGAGCGCGCACCGCTTCCCCCAGGCCCGTTCGACGGGACCCCATCTCCGCCCAGTAATTGACCTCCCCGACGAAAGAGGCTCCCCACCCGTCGCGGGGGGAGCCTCTTTGCCGTTCGAGGGCGCCCGGGAGGGGGAGGCGGGGGCGGCGGGTTCGCCGTAGCCCGCCGCGCCACTCCCTATGGCAATGGACCGGACTTATTTTCATCTTTTTTTTGGTGTAGGTTTTTTTATTCTTGATCGTTGTGCTGTCATTCCATATCCTCTCTTTCCACAGTTATTCATCACAAGCAATTCAACGCAAGGAGATGTGACAATGAGACGCCTTCACCACTCCGCCGTACTAGTTCTCTCCCTGGTTCTGTTCACGGGTGCCAACGCCCTCGCGAGTCTCGACGGGTATTTCATCTCGACTGAGAAACTCGCCGCCGCGGCCGGCACGGTCAAGATCGTGGACGTGCGCGCCATGCCCCTGTACCTGGCCGGCCACATCGGGGGTGCCGTGCACCTGGACAGGGCGGAGTTCCTCGACACCCGCCGCGGAGTGAAGAGCCTTATCCCCACCGTGCCCCAGATCGAGAAACTGCTGGACTCCCTGGGGATCTCCGATGACGATACGGTGGTGGCCTACGCTGACCATGGCAACCCCTACTCCGCGCGTCTGGTCTGGACCCTGCGCTTCCACGGGCACGAAAAATCCTATGCCCTGGACGGAGGCTACGAGAAGTGGGCCGCGGAAGGCCGGGGCACCGCGCTGCTCCCGACCTTCCCCCGGGGGACCGAGGGCTACACGGTGCGGGCCCACCGGGACTTGCGGGCCGACAAGGACGAGATATACGCCACCCTGGGCACCCCCGCGGTTGCGGTGTGGGACACCCGCTCTGCCGGGGAGTACACGGGAACCGACGTGAGGGCCGACCGGGGTGGGCACATCCCCACGGCGATCCACCTCGACTGGCGGGAACTGCAGGAGGAAGTGGACGGCGTGCGAGTGCTCAAGAGCGAGAACCAGATCCGCGCCCTGCTCGCCGCCCGCGGCCTCACCCCGGAGCGCAGGGTGATCGCCCACTGCCAGACCGGAATCCGCTCCGCCTACGCCACCCTGGTGCTGACGGGACTGGGCTACCCCCACCCCAAGAACTACGACGGCTCCTGGATTGAGTGGGCCAACGAGCCCTCTCTGCCGGTGCAGGTCGGGCCGGAAACCGGCGACATCCCCCGCACCTGAGGGCGGCAACCTCCGCCGCCGCTCCCGGGGCCACGGAGAAGGACCGAACCATGAACCTGACACGCATCAAGAACCGCCTGCTGGCCAAGGCGTTCACCGCCCTGCCCTCCCTGGCCGTCCGCTGGGCGAAGCAGCTGGAGCAGGACGCCGCACACATCCCCTGGGCGGAGGCGAAGACGCCCCTCCACCGCGCCCGGGTCGCCCTGATCACCACGGGGGGGGTGCACCACATCGGGGACGCGCCGTTCGACATGCAGGACCCGGACGGGGACCCGAGCTACCGGGAGGTGCCCCTGGGCGCGGCACCCGGCGAGTTGACCATCACCCACGACTACTACAACCACGCCGATGCCCGAGACGACCTGAATCTCGTACTGCCGGTCGACCGGTTCCGTACCCTGCAACAGCAGGGCGCGGTGGGCGCGGTGCACCCCGTCGCCTACAGCTTCATGGGCCACATCGACGGCTCCCACGTGGACACCCTGAGGAAGAAGACCGCTCCGGAAGTGGCGCGCAGGCTCCGGAACGCCAAGGTGGACTACGCCCTGCTGGTGCCCGCCTGAGGAATCTGCAATCGGTCCGTGGGACTGATCGCCAGAGAAGTGGAACGGTTCGGCATCCCCACCGTGGCGCTGTCGATCGTCCGTGATATCACCGAGAAGACCCCACCTCCCCGTGCGCTGTTCCTGCGCTTCCCGTTCGGGCACGCCCTGGGGGAAAAGGGCGACGCAGACCGCCACCTGGACGTGCTGTACCGCGCCTTCGCCCTCCTGTTCGAGGCTCGCGAGCCGGGGGAGATACGCGACGCGGGGCTGCGCTGGAGGCGCGGCGGGTCGCCTGCCCCCGACTGGGAGGCGTGGCGGGCCCTGGGGCCGGCGGCCCCCCCAATCGCCGACCGGGGCTGAGAGGGAGACCTTTTCTCCGCAGGCGGGCCCTTCAGCGAGGACCACGGGTTGGCGAAAGAGGCGCGGCAGCGGCCCCGCTCACTCCGCCGCCTTCGGCGTCCCGAGGTACGCCTCCACTACCCGCGGATCGGCCAGGACCGCGTCCGTGCTCCCCTCGGCCAGGAACTCCCCGAAGTTCAGCACGTACAGCCGGTCGGCCAGATCCGCGACCATCTGCATGTCGTGCTCCACCCAGATCATGCCAATGCCCAGGTCGTGCTTGATGCGCAGGATGAAGCGCGCCATGTCCTCGCGGTCGTCGCGGGCCAGCCCCGCCGACGGCTCGTCGAGAAGCAACACCTTGGGCTCCAGGGCGAGGGACCGCGCGAACCCGATCCGCTTCTGCACCCCGAACGGCAACTCGCCCGCGGCATGGTGCCGGTACCGGGTGAGTTCGACGAACTCGAGGATCTCCTCCACCGCCTTGCGGTGCGCTACCTCCTGTCGCCGCACCCCTCGGCAGAAGAACCCCTCGCTCCAGATCCCCGTCGAGATGTGCGGGTGCCGGCCCACCAGGAGGTTCTCGAGCACGGTCATGTGGGGGAAGAGTTCGCCGTGCTGGAACGTACGCGCGACACCCAATTGGGCGATCCGGTGAGGCTTGACCCCGGTCAACAGGGTTTCGCCAAAGAGGATGCGTCCGGCACTGGGCCGGTAGATGCCGCTGATGCAGTTGAGCACGCTGGTCTTGCCGGCCCCATTCGGGCCGAGCAACGCCAACAACTCCCCGGGCCGTACCTCGAGGGAAACGTCGTTCAGGACTCGCAGCCCCCCGAAATCGAGGGAGACGTGTTCCACATGGAGGGGGACGCACTCGGTCATGGCCTATCCAAACCACCGCCGACGGGGGCGGTACTGTTTGAGGTCACGGTAGCTCCGGCGGCCTGCCTGCCCCTGCCCCAGGTAGAATTCCCGGATCTCCCGGTTCTGGCTCAGTTGCTCCCGGGAACCTTCGAGTGCGACGCGGCCGTTCTCCAGGACGTAGGCGTAGTCGGCGATCTCGAGCGCCACCTGTGCGTTCTGCTCCACCAGCAGGATGGTCATCCCGAGCCGGTCGCGAATGCCTCGCAGGCGGTCCATCAGGTCGAGCACCATCAGGGGAGCCAATCCCAGGGAGAGCTCGTCGATCAGGAGCAGGTCGGGAGAGCACATGAGGGCCGAGGCGATCCCCAGCATCTGCCGCTCGCCACCCGACAGGTACCCCGCCTCCCGGTCTTTCAGACGCTGCAGCGGCGGGAAGTACTCGTAGACCACCGCTTCGAGCCCCTCCCGGTCCACTCGCGACCGCGGCACATTGGCCTCCAGGTTTTCTGCGACCGTGAGGTTCTCGAAGATCTTGTCACGCTCGGGCACCAGTACGATGCCGCGAGCCGTGACCTCGTAGGGCAATCGGTTCTCGATGGCCTCACCACAGTGGGTGATCCGGCCGTCGGTCACCCGCGCGCCGTCGAGTCCCAGGAAGCCCGAGATGGCACGCAGGGTGGTGGTCTTCCCGGCGCCGTTGGTGCCGAGCAGGGCGACGATCTGGCCCCGCCGGACCTCCAGGGAGACCCCCTGGATCGCGGTAACCACCCGGTGGTAGACGACTTCGAGCCGTTCCAGTTGGAGGAGGATCTCGCTCATCGGCCAGAGCCCTTGGTCCCCGAGAGGGGGGCCTGACGAAACGGCCAGAACAGGAACCAGTTCTGCACGCGCTTCCAGATGCCCACCAACCCCTGGGGCTCGAAGATCAGGAACCCGATCATGACCAGACCAAAGGCCGCATAGTTGAAGGCGAACATCGAGTTGGTCCAGGAGGCCGGCACCGGCAGGGAGCCCATCAGGAGCTCGATGCCGTAAGGGAACAGCACCACAAACGTGGCTCCGAGGATCGACCCCAGGATCGAGCCCATGCCGCCGATGATGATCATCGCCACGTACTGGACCGACAGGAACAGGGAAAACGCCTCCACCGAGACGAAGCCGCGGTAGTAGGCGAACAGGCAACCGGCGACCGAGGTCAGCACCGAGCTAACGACGAACGCGGCGAGTTTGTAGAGGGGCACGGAGATGCCGAGGGCCTCGGCCACCGTCTCGCGGTCCCTGAGCGCCCTCCAGGCCCGCCCCGAGCGCGCGCGCAGGAGGTTCAGGGCGAACAGCACCGTCAGCACCGCGCAACCGAGCAGTACGAAGTACCACGCCCGCGGATGGTAGAGCTCCCACCCGCCGATCACCGGGGGATCGACCATGATCCCCGTCGAGAAACCGCGCTTGGTTTCGTACTCTCCGCCCAGATAGACAACAATGAAGTGCAGCGCCAGGGTGCTCACCGCCAGGTAGAGGCCCCGCAACCGCAGAGACGGCAAGCCGAACACGAGCCCCAGCAAGGCACCGGTGCACGCGGATGCCGGCAGGGTGACCCAGAACGGGGCGTTCCACTCCTTCACCAAAATACCCGCGGTGAACGCGCCGGCGGCCAGGAGCCCGGCGTGACCCAGGGAGATCTGCCCCGCGTACCCGGTCAACAGCATCAGCGCCACGGCACCGATCGAGGCCAGAAACACCTGGCTCGCGAGGTCCACCCACAGGGGCCCGACCAGGAACGGGAACACCCACAAGGCGACCGCCAGAAGGAGCATCGCCACCTTCTGGGTGCGGGTGTCGAGGAGCACCAGGTCGCGCTCGTAGCGGGTGCGGAAGTAGCCGCTGGCGTGGGGCACGGGTCAACCCCTCCCGGACGCGCAGGCGATTCGTCGCCTGCGCCGGTTACCGGCGAAAGATCCGTTGCGCCGTCGGTCACACACGATCCAGTTCCTCCTTTGTCCCGAACAGTCCCCAGGGCCTCACGATGAGCATGGCCGTGAGCACCAGGAAAGGCACGACGTCGGCCAGCAACGGGTCCACATAGTGGATCAGCATCACCTCGGCAGTGGCGATCACCACGGAGCCGACCAGCGCCCCCAGCAGGCTGTCGAGGCCGCCCACCAGGGCCGCGGGAAAGGCCTTGAGGCCGATCACCATCATGCTCTGGTCGAGTCCCGAGTCGCAGGCGAGGAGCATGCCAGCCAGGCCCCCGGTAAAGGTCGAGAGCCCCCAGGCCAGGGCGTACACCCCGTGCAACCGAATACCGCGCTGGGCGGCGAGTAGGGGGTTCTGGCCAGCGGCGCGCATGCGGATTCCCCAGCGCGTGTACCCCAGGAACAGGAACAGGCCCAGGTAGACCGTAGCCGTGGTCAGCACCAGGGTGATGGCAACCGCGGAGATCCTGGCATTCCCCACGGGAAGCGAGATGTTTTCCCAGCCGAGGGTTCTCAGTGGATACTGCTGTTGTCCGGACCAGACCAGGAGCATGAATCCCTGCAGCAGGATGCCCAGGGCGATGCTGGTGAGCACTGCCGCCAACACGTTCTCGCCCGCCATGCGCCGCATCAGGGCGAGGTAGACCAGCACCCCGACGAGCACCGCGAGACCGGCCGCCGCGAGCAGCGCGACCAGCGGGCTGCCGTTGAAAAGCGACGCCGTGGAGTACAGGCCGTAGGCGCCCAACGTCATCAGCTCGCCGTGGGCCAGGTTGAGCACCCGGCTCACGCGGTAGACCAGCACGAACCCGCAGCTGATCAACGCGTAGATCGCGGCGAGGACAAGGATGTTGACCAGAATCTGCAAGAGGAACTCCCGGGCGGAACGGGTCCGTGCCACCACGTCGGGTTCCCGGCCTCGCCCTCCCGCAGAGGGGAAGAGGCCAGGAACAAGATAAGACGGGCTACTTCACCTCGAGGCCCGTCCAGTCCTTGACCAGCGCGACGCCGTTCTTATTCGGATCCCAACGGTAGACCCGGTAGTACTGTTGGGTGCGGAAGTGGTTCTGGGCCGTCCACTCGATCGGTCCGCCGCGCAGGCCGTGGGTGTCCACCTTGAGATTGCTCATCGCCGCCTGAACCTTGGCCGGGGTCGGGGGCCATGGGGTCCCCTGCAGGGCGGCCTCCAGGACCAGGGCCGCCACGTATCCCTCGGTGAGCCAGGTCACCGGGTAGCTGAGCGTCGCCCCCTCGGCCAGGGAACGGATCTTGGCCAGGACCGGCAGGTCGTCCTGGAAGAAGGCGTTGGTGCCGAACACATAGAACCCACCGTCCTTCAGCCGTGCGAGCTCGTCCTCCGCCATGATGTGGCCGTAGGCGATGTAGCTCCCCTCCCAGCCCAGGCGCCGCAGGCTTTCGAAGGTCTTGACCTGGGTGACCCAGGGGGCCCAGGAGTAAACCCAGTTGGGGTTGGCTTCCTTCAGCTTGGTCGCGAATGGCGTGTAGTCGGGAGTGGGCGGCGGCACGATCTCCTTGTCCACCGGTGTCATGCCCAGGGTCTTCGACAGCTCTTCAGCGTAGTCGATCTCCCCTCGCGAAAGCGGGATCGCCATGGCGGAGAAGCCGATCTTTACGGGGCCGGTCGTGTTCTCCTTGACGAAGTCCATTGCGAACTGGCTGTCGTACTGGGCGCCGAAGGCCGTCGAACAGAAGAACAAGGGGTTGGCCGGGGGGTAGACCTCCGGCGGACAGACGGCACCGGCGAAGAACAGTGGAATGCCGGCGCGCTTCGCCTCGGCCATGGTCGGGGCGTAGGTCGACGACAGGCTCGAGTTGATCAACAGCACCAGGTCCTTCTCTGCGACCAAGCGCTTGGCGTTGGCGGCGGCCTTGGAGGGTTGCGCCTGGTCATCCAGCACCACCAGTTTGATCGGTTTTCCGTTGACCCCTCCCTTGCCGTTGAGTTGGTCCACGTAGGCTTTCATCGACTCGATCACCGGGGCCAACGTGCTGGCGCCCTGACCGGTCAACGCGCCCGTGAGCCCTACCACGTAGGCGTCCTGGGCGTAGGCAGAAGCTGCCAGTGCCGTGAAGAGAACTGCCGCAAGCATGCGTTTCATCGTGTTTCCTCCTCTGAAGGTTGGTTCCTTCGGGTCCGCGCTCTCGGATCTATCCGTTCAAGACCGTGCCGATGGGTCACGGCGCGGTCGGTTGCCCGGCGGTGTTCCCCGGGGCATCGAGCCACTCCCGGAAGCGCTCGGCCAGGAGGGTCCGCTTGACCTTGCGGGTTGGGGTGATCGCCCCTCGTTCCTCTCCGGGGTCCAGAGGTTCGGGCAAGAGGTGGAAAGCGGCGATCTGTGCCAGCCCCGAGGACCGGGCCCGTGCCTCGTCGAACTCGCTTCCGATCAACTCCGCCACCTCGGTCCGCGCGGCAAGACTCGCATACCCGGTGAAGGCGATGTTGCGGCAGCGAGCCCAGTGGGCGACGGCTTCGTACTCGATCTCCACCAGGGCGGTCAGTTGGCCGCCCGCTGCACCGAACACCACCACCTCGGAGATAAAGGGGCTGAGGCGCAGGACCCCCTCGATGCGCGAGAGGGAGAGCCTCGCCCCGTCAGGGGCCGCAATCCGGTCGCTGTCGCGGTCGAGGATATGCAGCGCGCCGTTCTCCCAGGCACCCACATCCCCTGTATGCAGCCACCCGTCCTCGCCGAGGGCGGCAGCCGTCGCGGGAGCATCCTGCCAATATCCCGTAAACAGATCGCCCACCCGGACCAGGATCTCGTCTCCAGAGCCGAGGCTCACCTCCCTGTCGGAGACGGCGACCCCTGCGTTTCCCGGCTGCGGGAAGGGGCTGAGTTGGCCGGTGATCGGAGCGCCGACGGTCTCGGTCTGGCTGTAGATCTCCACCACGTTGACTCCGTAGACCTGCCACAGAGTGCCCGTTTCCGGCGCAAGGGGCGCCCCTCCGCTGATCACCAGCTGCACTTGATCGAGCCCAAGTTTGTTCAGGATCGGCCGCAGCGTCACCCAGTGGACCGCCCCGTAGAGAGCGCGATCGAACCACGTTGCGGACCGCTCCCAGCGCTTTTGAGCGACCCTCCGCCCGAACGCCACCGCGGCCTGGTGGGCACGGCGCTTGATCGAAGTCGTGCCCGCGATCCCCAGGAGGATCTGGGCCGCGAACCTTTCCAGGTAGCGCGGGACCGTGACCAACACGGTGGGCGCCACCTCGAAAAGGGTCTGGGGCAGATCCTCAGAGCGCCCTCCGAAATGCGGCACGATGTCAGAGATCAGGGGCAAGGTGATCGCGGCCTGCCGGCCCAGCGGGTGGCAGGGGGGCAGGTGCGCCACGGTCCGGTGCCCGGAACGGCCCAGGAGCGGATAGTGCTGGAGGTAAGCCCGGGCCGCGACGAGGCTCGCGCCGTGGCTCACCTGGACACCCTTCGGCTTCCCGGTGGTGCCCGCCGTGTAGCCGATGAACGCCGGCGCCTCGGGATCGATCGCCGCCGAGAGCCTCTCAAGGCTCTCGATGCCGCTCTCTCCCGCCGCCCGCAACTGCTCTCCTCCGCGGGTGAGTATCCGGTCGAAGCCCACGAGCTTCGGGTGCTTGGAGGCGAACAGGGTCGTGGCGCTGATCACCACGACCGTCTCCAGGGCTGGCAGACGATCCAGCAGCGGCAGGATCTTGTCCACGAATTCCTGGGTCTCAGCCACGCAGATGTTGGCCCCGCCATCCCTCAGGAGGTGCTCCACCTCGGAACTGGGTGCGGTGGGATAGATCCCGTAGGAGATCGCCCCCAGCGCCTGGGCCGCCAGGTCGCAGATCGCCCATTCCTCGCAGGGGTCGCCCAGGATCGCAACCCGCCCCCCGCCACGCAGCCCCTGGTCCTCGAGCCCCCGGGCACAACGGGCCACGAGGTCGGCGTAGTCGCTCCAGGTCCGCTCCCGGTAGAGACCGAGATGCTTGGAGCGAAAGGCAACGCCACGGGGCTCTCGCCGAGCCCGCTGGGCGAGGAGGCCCGGAGCGGCGCTGCCCATGGTTTCAAGCGAAGCAGGGCCGCCCATCATCGCCTTGCCCAGGCGTGTCTGCCGCTGCAAAGGACAGAGACCGAGGCAACCGAATGCGCCCGGCTCAGGATGCGGTCCACTGTTTGCACAATTTGACCGCGTTCAGGGCGTCG
>JARGFW010000200.1 GCA_029211085.1 Deferrisomatales bacterium
GCGGAATGCCGTAGCCGTAGCGCACGTGGTTGCCCCCGGCGAAGATGACCAGCCGCTTGTCGGCCCCCTCGGGGCTGCGCAGGAACCTGGCGGCGGTGTCGGCCATGGTCTCGTCCCGCAGCACCTGGATGCGGTTGAACAGCTCCATGTGCTTGGAGCCCCCTTCGTGGCCGTCGAAGAACCCCGCCATGGTCGCCTTGTAGTACGGATCGTCCAAGTCCATCTCCGGCAGGCGCTCGGCGAACTCCGGCTCCAACTCTCCGAGGGAACCGGTGCGCAGGGCAGCGTCGAGATCTTTTCCCGAGTTGAGCGCCAGCACCGGGATGCCCTGCTCCTTGCAGTACAGGAGGATGGCCCGGTAGTAGGGGTACGAGCGCGGGCCCCAGTTCTGCTGCCACACCCGCAGGAACTCCTTTTCCGTGAGCTTCCCGGCCAGGAACGCGTCCACATCGCCCTGGGAGGGGCGGCGCAGCATCTCCATGCCCAGCGCCACCCGGCCGGGGAAGCGCTGGTTGATGGCGGTGAGCACCGAGAGCTGCACGGCGTGATCGTCGACGCTGTCGTGGCTCTCGCCCACGTACACCACCCGGTAGTGGGCCAGGTGGGCGTACAGCTCGTCCTCGGTGAGCAGCCTGCCGGTGGCCAGGTGCACGATCTGGCCGCGGGCGAGGGTGTTCAGGTCGCGGTAGGGGGACTCGATGTTCATGGTCGGTTTCTGGGCCGCACAGGCGCCGAGCAGCAGGGCGCCGGCGAGGGCCACGCAGGAGTGCAGTCGCATTAGGCCTCACGTCCGGGGCGTCGGGTGAACAGGATCCACAGGCCCACCGCCAGCAGGGGGATGCCCATGGCCTGGCTGGTGGAGAGCACCCCCAGGGAGCCGCGGGGGTCGTCCCGCAGGAACTCCAGCAGGAAGCGGGTGATGGGGTAGAGTACCAGATACAGACCCAATAGTTGCCCGGGGCTGCGCTGGCGGGGCCGCGCCACCCAGTACAGCACGGCGAAGATCGCGAAGTTGGCGGCGGCCGCGTAGAGCTGGGTGGGGTGCAGGGGGACCCCCAGGGGCGCCAGGCCGCGGGGGTCGTGAAACGTCACCGCCCAAGGCAGGTCGCAGCGGGCGCCGAAGCAGCAGCCGGCGAACAGGCACCCGATCCGCCCCAGGGCCTGGCCCAGGGCCAGGGCGGGGGCCACCGCGTCGCCGACCTCCCAGGTGGGCAGGCCCTTGGCGCGCACATAGAGAACCCCGGCGAGGGCGGCGGCGGTGAAGCCGCCGTAGAACACCAACCCCCCCTTCCAAATCTCGAGGATCTGCAGTGGGTGGTCGACGAAGTGCCGCCACTCCACCAGCACGAAGAACAGCCGCGCGCCGACGATCGCGGCGATCAACACCACGAAGCCGAGATCCTGGATCATGCGCGGGTCCAGGCCCCGGCGCTCGGCCTCCCGCCCGGCGAGCCACATGCCCGCGAGGAACGCCAGGGCCACGAACAGCCCGTAGGTGTAGAGGGTGAAGCGGCCGTACTCGAACAGGACAGGGTGCATGGCTGACCCAGTGAACGGTGGACGGGTGAGGGTCTTGACGGGTGCAGCGTTCCTTCCCACTGCAGCAGTCTAAATGAGGAACGTTAGAAAACCGTAAGCCTGCACTCCGGGTTCGGAAAGTCGATGTCCATGGGACACACCTCAACCCACCTTCTTGCCATCCCTCTTCCCAAACAGCTCGGCGGCGATCAGCAGGGTCATCCCCACGCTGATCGCCGAGTCGGCGATGTTGAACGCCGGCCAGTGGTGGGTGCGCCAGAACACGTCGAAGAAGTCCACCACCTCGCCCCAGCGCACCCGGTCGATGAGGTTGCCCACGGCGCCGCCGAACACCAGGGCCAGGGCGGTGAACAGTACCGGTCGGCCCTTGGGCAGGCGCCAGGCGATCACCGCGATCACCCCCAGGGCGATCGCGGTCACCCCCAGGAAGAACGGCACGCGAAACGCCTCGGCGCTGCCGGCGAACAGGCCGAACGCGGCCCCCGGGTTGCGCACGTAGGTGAGGTGGAACCAGCCATCGAGCACCGGTCGGCTCTCGTAGAGGCGGAAACTCTCCATCACCCACGCCTTGCTGACCTGGTCCAGCAGCACCACCAGGCCCGCGAGGGCCCCGAACCCGACGAGCCTAGCCGGCACTCGCCGCCGCCTCCTCCCCCAGGTGCGCCACGCAGCGGGCGCATGCCTCGGGGTGCTCGGAGTGCTGGCCCACGCTGGTGGAGTAGTTCCAGCAGCGCTGGCACTTGACACCGTCGGCCCGCCCCACGTCCACGCTGACCCCGGTCAGGGCCGGGTCGCTGAACGCGCCCGTGCCGTCCACGGCCAGCTCCACCTGGCTGACGATGAACCAGAACGGCAGTTCGCTGGCGTAGGGGGCCAGGAACTCCTCCCAGCGGTCGTCCAGGTGCAGCACCACCTTGGCGTCCAGGGAGTGGCCGATGGTCTTGTCCGCCCGGGACGCCTCGGCGGCCTTGGTCACCAGCGCCCGCAGGTCGCGCAACTTCTGCCAGCGGCCGGCGAGGCCGTCGTCCAGTTCTGAGCTCGACACCAGGGGGAGCAGTTGCAGGTGCACGCTGCCCGTGGTGCCGGGCAGGTGCTGCCACACGTCTTCGGCGGTGAACGCCAGGATCGGCGCCATCAGCCGGGTGAGGCGGTCGAGCACGTGGTACAGGGCGGTCTGGGCCGAGCGGCGCCCGGCGCTGCCGGCGGGGAAGGTGTAGAGGCGGTCCTTGCAGATGTCCAGGTAGAACGCCGACAGGTCCACCGCACAGAAGTTGTGGATGCGGTGGAACAGCACGTGGAACTCGAACTCGTCGTAGGCGCGGCGGCAGCGTTGCACCAGCCGGTTGAGCCGGTCCAGGGCGTAGCGGTCGATCTCCCACAGGTCGGCGGTCTCCACCCCGTGGACGGCGGGGTCGAAGTCGCTGAGGTTGCCGAGCATGAAGCGGCAGGTGTTGCGGATGCGCCGGTACGCCTCCACCAGGCGCTTGAGGATCTCGTCGGAGATGCGGATGTCGTCGCGGTAGTCTTCGGCGGCCACCCACAGGCGCAGGATCTCGGCGCCCTGCTTGCCGATCACCTCCTCGGGGCTGATCACGTTGCCGGTGCTCTTGGACATCTTCTTGCCCTGGCCGTCCACCACGAAGCCGTGGGTGAGCACGCTCTTGTAGGGAGCCGCGCCGCGGGTGCCCACCGAAGCCAGCAGGCTGGAGTGGAACCAGCCCCGGTGCTGGTCGGAGCCCTCCAGGTAGAGTTCGGCGGGGCTGTGCAGTTCGGGGCGCGCCTCGCACACCGCGGCGAAGCTCACCCCGGAGTCGAACCACACGTCGAGGATGTCTTCCTCGCGACGGAACTCGGTGCCGCCGCACTTGGGGCAGGCCGCGCCCTCGGGCAGGAACTCCTCCAGGGGTCGCTCGAACCAGCAGTCCGCCCCCTCCTTCTCGAACAGCGCGGCGGCGCGCTCGGCCAGGGCACGGCCCATGTACACGCCGTCGCAGGCGGTGCAGTTGGCGGCCACGATCGGTACCCCCCACGCCCGCTGGCGCGAGATGCACCAGTCGGGGCGCTGCTCGATCATGCCGTGGATGCGCTCGCTGCCCCAGCGGGGGATCCAGTCGAGCCGGTCGATCTCGCTCAGCGCCTTGGCGCGCAGTCCGGTCTTCTCCATGGACACGAACCACTGCCGGGTGGAGCGGAAGATCACCGGTTTCTTGCAGCGCCAGCAGTGGGGGTAGGAGTGGTCCACCCGCTCCTGGTGCAGCAGGGCGCCGGCGTCGGCCAGGGCCTGGTTCACGTCGCCGTTGGCCTCCAATACCTTCAAGCCCGCGAACCCCTCCACCTCGTCGGTGAAGCGGCCGGCGTCGTCCACCGGGGCGTAGGCCTCCAGGTCGTAGGTGAGGCCGATCTCGTAGTCCTCCTGGCCGTGGCCCGGAGCGGTGTGCACGCAGCCGGTGCCGGCCTCCAGGGTGACGTGGTTCCCGAGGATCAGGAGGCTGTCGCGGTCGTAGAGGGGGTGCTTGCAGGCCCGCCGCTCCAGGGATGCGGGGTCCACCGGGACCAGTTCCTGGTACGCGGCGATGCCCGCGGCCTCGAACACCACCGGCGCCAGGCGCCGGGCCAGGATCAGCACTTCGCCGGAGCCGACAGGGGCCTCAAAGGCGGCGTACTCGAACTCGGGGTGCAGGGCCACGGCCAGGTTGGCGGGGATGGTCCAGGGGGTGGTGGTCCAGATCACCACGCTGACCCGCTTGCCGGCCAGGGCCGGGTCCACCTGGGCAGGGTCGTCGCGCAGGGGGAACTTCACGTAGATGCTGGGGCTGGTCTTGTCGGCGTACTCCACCTCGGCTTCGGCCAGGGCGGTACGGCAGCTGGCGCACCAGTACACCGGCTTGCGGCCGATGTACACCGCCCCGGTTTCCATCAGCTTGCCCAGTTCGCGCACGGTCTGGGCCTCGTAGTCGTAGCTCATGGTCAGGTAGGGGTGGTCCCAGTCGCCGAACACCCCCAGGCGCTGGAACTCTGCGCTCTGGATCTCCACGTGCTCCTGGGCGTAGGTGCGGCACTCCCGGCGCACCTCGGCCTTGGTCATGTCGCGCTTGGCCTTGCCCAGTTTCTTGTCGACTTGATGTTCGATGGGCAGGCCGTGGCAGTCCCAGCCCGGCACATAGGGGCTGTGGAAGCCTGCCATGGTGCGGGACTTGACCACGAAGTCCTTGAGGATCTTGTTGACCGCGTGGCCGATGTGGATGTGGCCGTTGGCGTAGGGAGGGCCGTCGTGGAGCACGTACAGGGGGCGGTCCGCGCCGGCCCGGGAGAGCTGCCCGTAGAGATCCTGCGCGGCCCACTCGGCCAGCAGTTGCGGCTCGCGCTGGCGCAGGTCGCCCTTCATGGGGAACGCGGTGTTGGGCAGGTGCAGGGTAGCCTTGTAATCCATGAACTCTTCTCTCTCAAGCCGCCGGGAGGGCAGCGGTTGGCAAACGGGAAACGATCTTCTTAAGCAAAGCGCCCCGGGGGGTCAAGGGATTTCCCCGCAGGCCGCCCGCAGGGCGGCGATGGGCACGGCGTAGTCGGTGCTTCTGAAAACGTAGGAACCGGCCACGAAGGCGTCGGCCCCGGCGGCAAAGCAGCCTCCCACGGTGGCGGCGGTGATGCCGCCGTCCACCTGGATGCGGAACCCCAGGCCGCGCGCTTCGCGCAGTCGGTGCAGGTGTTCGATCTTGGGCAGTACCGCGGGCAGGAACGCCTGGCCCCCGAACCCCGGGTTGACGCTCATCACCAGGACCAGATCCAGCTCCTCCAGTACGTGTTCCACTGCCGTCACCGGGGTGGCGGGGTTCAGGGACACCCCGGGGCACACCCCCAGGTCGCGGATCTGCTGCAGGTTGCGGTGCAGGTGGGGGCACGCCTCGGCGTGCACCGTGAGCACGTCGGCCCCGGCCGCGGCGAACGCTTCCACGTAGCGCTCCGGCTCCACGATCATCAGATGCACGTCCAGGGGGCGCTCGGTGACCCCGCGCACGCAGCGGACCACCGGGGGCCCGATGGTGAGGTTGGGCACGAAACGGCCGTCCATCACGTCCACGTGGATCCAGTCGGCGCCGGCCCGGTCGATGGCGGTCACCTCGGCGCCCAGGCGGCAGAAGTCGGCCGACAGGATGCTGGGGGCGATCGCCGGCAGGGGGGCGTCCACCACCTGGGGTCGCCGGCCGTGGGGAGACGGGTTCGATGTCATCGGGGTTCTTCCTCTGCGTTGGGGATGTCTTCGCCATCGATGCGCAGCCGGGCCCGCTGCCCGGGCCGCAGGGGGAGCCAGCGGCGGAAGGTGCTGCCCGCCGGCAGCCACTCGTCGGCCACGGTCCAGGTGCGCTCCCCGTCCTCCATCCGCATTTCCACCCGGTGGCGGCCGAAGCCGGGGGCCAGGGTGCGGCTCAGCCACACGCCGCGCACCAGGGCCGCTCCCCCGGCCGAGCCGGCCACCGACAGGGTCACGCCATCCCCCTGCAGCACCGGGAACCCGGGGAGGGGTTCCTGACTCACCACCTTGCCGCGGCGGCTGGGGTCCTCCAGGCTCACTTCCTCCACCCGGGCGGCCCGCAGCCCGTGGCGGTCCAGGGTGGCCAGGGCGCGGTCCACCCCCAGCCCCTCCAGACGCGGCATGCGCAGCCGCACCGGCCGAGGGCCGCTGGACAGCACCAGGGGCAGGGCCGTGCCCCGGGGCAGGCGGCTGCCCGGGTCGGCGCCCAGGGCCAGTACCTGCCCCGCGGGGCCCCCGTGGATGCGGACGGCCGCCGACTCCTTGAGGCCGGCTTCGCCGAGGAGGATGCGGGCGTCCTCCAGGGGCAGGCCGCGTACGTCCGGCACCGGGTGCCGCTCCGGACCCCGGGACACCACCACCGCCACCGCCCGGCCGCCCCGCACCACCCGCTCGGCCGCAGGACGCTGGCGCACGATGTGGTTCTCGGGCACTGCGTCGGAGTACTCGAACGCCGCTACCTCCAGCCCCAGGGCCTGGGGGGTCACCTCGTCCAGGGCGGCGGACAGGCTCAGACCGGTGATCGCCGGTACCGCCACCTCGCCCCCCTGTTCCACGAACAGGGCCACGGCCAGGTACGCTCCCAGTCCGGCGATTCCCAGGGCCAGGGCGGTGTACAGGGGCAGGAGCCAGCGGCGCTTCACCGGGCGGTCTCCCGGCGCAGGCGCGCGGCGAAGAAGCCATCCAGGGCCGCGGGTCCGGTGCCGTCGACCCCTCCGGGGTAGGTTCGCAGGAAGCCGTCGGCGCCCACCAGGGGCCGCCAGTCCACGGGCCCGGCGGGGGGGGGTGAGACGCGGAAATCCGGCCGTTGGGCCAGGAACGCCTCCACCACCGCCTCGTTCTCGGCCCGCGCCGTGGTGCAGGTGGCGTACACCAGCACCCCGCCGGGGCGCACCGCGTCGGCCAGGTTGCCCAGGAGTTCTCCCTGCAGCGCCGGCAATTCGTCCATTTCCCCCGCACTCCGGCGCCACTTCGCCTCGGGGGTGCGGCGCAGTACCCCCAGGCCGGAGCAGGGGGCGTCCACCAGCACCGCGTCGAAGGGCTTGGCCCAGCGGTGGGTGCGGGCGTCGCCGAGTTTGGCGGAGCAGTTTCCGCAGCCCACACGGGCGGCCAGTTCCTTCACCTGTGCCACCCGGTGGGGGTGGAGATCCAGGGCCTCGACCGCGCCGGTGTCGCCCACCATGACGGCCAGGTGGGTGGCTTTCAGCCCTGGCGCCGCGCAGCCGTCGAGCACCCTCCAGCCGGGTTCGGGGCTCAGCCAGCGGGCGATCAACTGGCTGGCCTGGTCCTGCACGACGGCCAGCCCCTCCCGGACCAAGGGATTGGCCCGGGGGTCACCGCCGGACAGGCCCACCGCCTCGGGGGCGAACGCCCCGGGGAACGCCTCGATGCCGGCTTCGTGCAGTCGGGCCAGGGCCGCCTCCCGGGGCAGTCGGCGCGGGTCGATGCGCAGCCACAGTTGGGGCACCCGGGAGGCACCCCGGCACAGGCTCTCGGCACCCTCGGGGCCGTGTTCGGCGAGCCAGCGTTCAACCAACCAGCCCGGGCAGCCGAAAAGCAGGGAAAGCCTCTCCACCGGTGACAGTGTTTCGCTCAGCCCCGGGCCGGCTTCGGCCACCCGGCGCAGCACCGCGTTGACCAGGCCGCTGGCCGCCGGCTGGCCGCAGTAGTGGGCCAGGGCCACCGCCTCGGACACCGCGGCGCGGTCGGGGACGCGGTCGAGGAACAGGATCTGGTACGCGCCCAGGCGCAGCAGGTGCAGCACTTTGGGGTGGAGCTTCTTCAGGGGCTGGCGGCAGAAGCGCGCCAGATGGTAGTCGAGGCGGTTGCGCCAGCGCAGCACCCCGTACACGAGATTACTGGCCAGGGCGCGGTCGCGGGCCGCCATGGCGGGGGCCCGGTCGAGGGCGGCGTTGAGCAGCACGTCGGCGTAGGCGTCGCGCCGTTCCAGGCTGGTCAGCACGTCGAGGGCCAGGGCTCGGGGTGTAGGGGTGTGGCTCAAACGCACTCTCCGCCCGTGGGCCGGGCTGTAAGGGGCCGCCACTATACGCCCGCAAAGGGGCCGTAGTCAAAACGAAAACCCCAGAACTATCAAGGGGTTCCTACTTGTTGGGGGGGTATGGCGGTGCTAGGCTTCCAGCACCCGCGGCCAACCGCCGCGTACAGGATTCGGGAGTATTCGCATGCGCATCGAGATGGGGCACAAGTTCATTCTGGGGTTCATCGTGGTGGTCGCCCTCACCGTGCTGGTGCCCTACGGGGTCAACCTGCTGGAGCTGCCCGCGTGGGCCCAGGGCATCATCCCACCGCTGCTGGCGATCACCGTGGGGCTGACCATCGGCAGCCTGTTCTCCAAGCGGCTGACCCGCAGCATGGGCGCCCTGGTGGACGCCACCCGGGCCCTGGCCGAGGGCGACCTGCGCCGGGCCGTGGATCTGGGCCCGCGCCCGGTGACCGACGAGGTGGACGACCTGGCGGCGGCGGTGAACGGCATGCTCGGCAACCTGCGCCAGGTGGTGGGGCACATCCTGCACACCTCCTCCGATGTGGCCGAGTCGGCCCAGAACCTGTCGGCCACAGCCGAAGAGATCAACGCCAGTGCCGAGGAGATCTCGGTGACCATGGAGGAGGTGGCCCGCGGGGTGGCCAGCCAGAAAGACGGTGTGGAGAAGGCGGCCGCCCAGTTCCACCAACTGGACCAGGGCTTCACCCGGGTTTCCGAGACCTGCCGCGCCGCTGCCACCGCTGCCCGGGAAACCGAGGAACGGGCGATGACCGGCAGCCGCACCAACCGGGAGATCTTCGAGCATCTGGAGATGGTGCTGGAGGGGCTGGAGGACTCGGCCCGGGTGTTCGGGGAGTTCTCTGCGCGCATCCAGCGCATCCACCGCTTCGCCGAGGTGATCACCAACCTGAGCCGCCAGACCAACCTGCTGGCGCTCAACGCCGCGATCGAAGCGTCCAAGGCAGGGGAGGAGGGCAAGGGGTTCGCCGTGGTGGCCAGCGAGATCCGCAAACTGGCGGACAACGCCGAGAGGAGCGCCGACCAGATCACCACCGTGCTCGCCGAGCTCGACGACGAGAGCCGCCGGGTGGGCAAGACGGTGGAGACCTCGGTGCAGCAGGTGTCCGGTGGGCGCGAGGGGTTGAGCCGGGCCAGCGCCTCCCTGGACGAGATCATCGGCCTGGTCGCCGACAACACCCAGCGCATCGAGGAGATGCTGCAACTCACCGGCCGGCAGGCCGAGAGCAGCCGCGAGGTAGCCCTGTTCGTGGACCAGATCGGCATCGTGGCCGAGTCCAACGCCTCGGCCGCCCAGGAGGTGTCGGCCACCGTGGAGCAC
>JARGFW010000201.1 GCA_029211085.1 Deferrisomatales bacterium
GGGAAACCTGGGCCTGCGTCCCCACCAGCGCCGGTGGCAGTCGAGACAGCCCCTGCCCTGCCCGCCGAAGTGCCGTTGTTGGAGGCGCTGCCCCCGGCCCAACGCCAACTCTTCGACGGCTTCCAGCTCGACGCCCACGTCTACGCCGACGACCCTGCGCAACGCTTCGTGCTGATCCACATGCGCACCCAACGGGTCGGCGACGAGGTGGGCACCGGCGGCCTCGTGCTCGAGGCGATCACCCAGGACGGCGCGGTGTTGCGCTCCGGAACCGTCCGCGCCCTCATTCCCCGTCCCTGAAGCCAGACAACAAGAAGCCCGAACCGCTCTCGCGGTCCGGGCTCGGGCTGCCGATCTCACTGCGCTGGCACTGCCGCCTAGGTCTTCTTCTTACCCCGGGCCGCGCGGGCCTTGACGAGCCTCTCGGCCAGGTTCAGATCCTGGGCCATCTTCTTGCGGGCCTCGGAGTAGTTCTTGGCCACCAAGGGCGTGCCAGCGGGGATGTCGAACGCCTTGCGATACTGGCCGGGCTTCATGTCATGGGCAGTGGAAAGGTGCCGTTTGAGGGTCTTCATGCCCTTGCCGCACACCATGCAAAAGACTTTTTCTGCACCGAACGCTGCTTCTAGCGGAACAGCCGCAGCCAGTGCTTCGGGTTCTGCCTGAGTTTCCTCAGCCTCGAACTCTCCCACTTCCATGTCACCAGCCAAGCCCGCCAGCTTCTTGTACACCTGATCTATCTCTCCGAGCAGGTCCTCCCTCCCGAGTTCATTCATCGAAGCATGGGAAGCGACGATGTCGGCCGTCATCTGCAGCAGCATTCTCTTGTCCATTTTTCTATCCTCCATGGGTTACGGTTTCATTTTCAAGTCTTGTCTTATAGCCAATAAGTGTCAGATGCGCAAGGCATGCAAGCCTTTTTTTGCATTCACTGACTGTCTTTCCCAGGTGTTCGGAGGGAGTAAACACCCAACAAGCACTCTGTAAACCTGCTTCATGAAGCTTTCCTATGGTCTCTTGGCAGCACAGGTGAACAAGTTTCTATGGCGCCGACAGACTAATCCAGAGTAGGTTCCGCAAACGCACCGGCAGCCGGTTCCGAATACGAAGCAAAGGGCGTCACACACCACCGGTGGTGCGCGGTATGGGATACCTACCACTACATTCTGTGGTCGATACGGACGCGGCGGAGGAGCCCCCCCGACATCCGGAGGGCGCTCAGGAAGTGAGGAACGGGGGTGTGGCGCCGGTGCGATACGCCACGGACTGCGCATGGGCGATCAGTTCGCCCCGGGCGGTGCGGACTTCCAGGGAGTAGGTGGCGGTCTTGCGAGTGCGGGCGAGTTCCACGGCCTCGGCAGTCAAGCGGTCACCGGGAGCGGCGCCCTTGACATAGGTGACCGACACGTTGAGGGCGTAGGCGGTCACCCCGTGGGAGTTGCAGGCCAGTTGGAACGCCTCGTCCAACAGACTGAACACCGCGCCACCATGGGCGCAGCCAAAAAGGTTGATGAGGCCAGGGGTGACCTCCATCTCCACTCGTGCGTAGCCGGCGCGCACCTCCCGGCAGAGCAACCCCAGGGTCTTGGCGTAGGGTTCCTCCCGGCTCGCGGCGGCGATGCGCTCCACACACTCTGCCAACCGGTCCTGATCTGCCACGGTGTCCCTCCCTCGGGGGTTGCCAACGCGGCCAGTGTAAGGGCAAGTTGCCCCCACACTCAATTCCTCACAGCCGGCGGTGGCGCATGATGGACATCGATCGAACTCCAGGGGACGCCTCCACACTCGACCGCGTGTTCGTTTACGGAACCCTGCAGGTGGGAGGCCGCTACCATCACCTGGCGGCACCGTTCGTGCGCGGGTGGACGAAGGGGTCGGCCCCCGGGGTGCTGCTGAATCTGGGGGAGTACCCCGGCTGGGTGGAGGGTGTGGGGACGGTCCGTGGCCAGGTATTGCGACTGCAACCCATCGAGCGGGCCCTTGGGATTTTCGATCAACTGGAGGACTACCTAGGACCTGGACACCCGGACAATCTCTACCAACGGCTGAGCGTCGTGGTGACCACCCCGCACGGCCCGGTGCGGGCCTGGGGGTACCGGTACGTCGGTCCGCGTTCCGGCCACGCGGTCCTGCCTGGCGGCCGCTGGCCCCCCTGACCACTGCCGCGAAACCGGGCACCTGGCCCCGTCACCGGGCGCTGCGGGAGGTACCGGCAGAATCCAGCGGTTCACGGGTCAACCCCACCGCCCCCGCCGGCACCCAGCCGATGGCCTGACTGCCGTAGCGGATGCGGACATAGTCGTCCTGGTGCCGGTCCACCCGCACCAGACTGCCGGCGTGGAGGCGGAACAACTCTGTGGCCTCGGGACTGGTCGCGGAGCGCACCGGCACCTCTGCCGGCAGGATCACCCCGCCCGGTGCCCGGCGCGCGCTCCAGGCATCGGCACCCAGGGTCAGCAGCAGCAGGGCCATCCCGGCCCCACACAGAGCCGCCCAGCGCCGCAGGGAGCGCCGTCGCCACACCCGCCGTGCGGCGAGCAGCAACCAGAGTGCGGCATTCAGTCCCACGACCCCACACACCAGAACCGGGCGCGGCACCCGCCCGCGCCAGAACAGCAGCACCCGGTCCCACTCCACCCCGGTCTCCGGTGGCTCGTCCACGGTCAGGCCCCGGGCGTACTCCCGGTTGAAGCGCAGCTCCGGGTCCGCTGGCCCCAGCAACAGCGCGGCCCGCTCGTACCACAGCACCGCCCGACCCAGGTCCCCGGCCTTGAGCCAGGCGTTGCCCAGGTTGTAGTAGAGTTTGCCGTTCACCACCCCTGCGGCGGCCAGGGACTCGAACTGTGCTGCGGCGGCGGCGTACTCCCCGCTTTGATAGGCACCGACCGCTTCGAGGAACAGCCGGCCGGAGCGGGCCTCTGCGGAGCCCGCGCCGTCTTGGGCCAAACCCGGCCCGCTCCACAGCAGCAGCGCCACCCACACGGCCACCCGAGGCACCACCCGACGCCACCTCACGACTTCGCCCCCCGCGCCAGGGCGCGCACCGCCTGCCGCACGTCGCCCAGCAACGCCTCGTCCATGGTAGCGCCCCCGTATCGAGCCGCGTCGATGCGACCCAGCAGGGCCACGATCGCCGCCGCTCGATCCTCCCCCGCTCCGGTCTCCCCCAGCAACTCCCGCACCTCGTCGGCGGTGAGAGACTCCCCCCGCCGCCCGGCCGCGCCGCACACCGCCGCCACCACGGCGCGGCGCAGGGCGACGAGCCTCGTCCCAGGGTCCCCCGCGCTCCCGGCCGCGCCCAGATCCCGCCGCGCCCGGGCGGCCATCTCCTCGGCAACCGTGGGCTTGCGTCCGCGGCGGGCGGTGACACCCCACACCGCCAGATACAGCAGCACCGGCGCCACCAACGCGGCGAGCACGGGGACGGCCCCGAGGGAACGCTGGGGGCGTACGGCGTCGAGACCCGCGTAAAGATCCAGGATGTCGTGGCCGCGCCGAGTCACCTCCCGCCGCGGTTCAAACACCAGGGCAGCGTCGGACGGTGGGGGGGCCGTCGGGCTCGCCGTCGCGACGCCGTCCCCGGGGAGGACCGCGAGCTTCAGCGGGCCGGCCTGGAGCGGCCGGTAGGCTGCGGCCTCCGGATCGAAGGTGAGCACCTGAAACGGCCCCAGGGAGAACTCCCCGGGCTCGGTGGACACCAGGGCGAAGCGGAACCGCTTGGTGCCGCGGCTGCCGGCGGCGTCCCGGGTCAGGTCGGTCTCGGGGTCATCCGGGTAGACCTTGAAACTCGCCGGCAGACCCAGTTCCGGGACGCCCGCCTCCGCCACGTTGCCCGTCCCCTCCACCACCAGGGTCACCGTGGCGGACTCCCCGGCCCGTACGGTGGCCGGCGACACCGCGGCGCTGAGTTGGAAGCTTCCCACCAGGCCGCTGAACACCTGCCCGGTGGGCACCGGCGGCAACGCCGCGGCGGTCACCACCACCGACTGGCACGCCAGCGACTTCTCGCGCATGCTGCCGCGGCGGAAGAACGGGTCGTCGAACATCCCGAACGGGTCCCGCCGCCGGGGATCGGACCCGCCGCTGGGTACCTGGCAGCTCAATCGCGCCGGCTCGATGGGCAGGGTTCCTACCCGCTGGGGCACCAGCAGGTAGGTGAGTTCGGTCACCGCCAGTTCCCGACCATTGCGCACCGTGGTGCCGCGCCTCTGCTCCTCCAAGGGAGTGGCGGTAAAGCCTTCGAAGGACGGCGCCTGGTAACGGGCGTCGGCGATCTGGGTGGCGGCCAACAGCCGGAAGGTGTAGACGATCTCCTGTCCCACGAACGGCGTGGCGTCCGACACCTCGGCCTCCACCGCCACGTCGGCCACCGGAGCCGCCCCCGCGCGGCGCGGCAGCACCTGCACCGTGATCGGGTCGGTGACCGCGGCGTCGCGACCCTCTCCCACCGTGAGGGCGGGCACCGTGAGGGTGCCGTGACGCAGGGGCGTCAGGCCGTAGCGGTACCTCACCTCCCGGGTCATGTGGGTGTTGACGATCTGCACCGAACTGGTGCGCCCCCGGTCCGTCACCGCGAAGTCGCGAATCGCCGAGGTGTCCACCGCGCCGTCCCCGTCTCTGACCGCCACGGTGAGCCCCAGCACGTCCTCCATGGTAATGGTGTTGCGGTCTACCAGGGCCCGGGCCTCCAGGGCGTGGGCCGGCGCGGCGCCCAGCCACACCAGGAGCGTCAGCAGCGGGGCTCCAAGCAACACCGCCGATGGGCCCCCACGTCTGCCGACCCGGTTCCTCACCAGTCCTTCTCCACCCGCCGCTTCTGGTAGCGCGGCATCAGCGCCCGGCCCGGGAGGTCCTCCAGGCGGTTGAGCATGGCGCGCGCCCTCTGGGCCGCTGCGGCCTCTGCGGGCGCGCCCTGTCCCTCTCCCCCGGGGTCGGCCGTGTCCGACTGCTGGGCAGCGACGCCGCCCGCTGGTTGCCCGTCCTGGGGCGGCTCTCCGGCGTCGGGCTGGCGTGCCGAGGAGGCGTAGGACTCCTTGGGCTCCCCGGCATCCTCCCCGCCGCTTTGCTTGTCCCCCGCGTCCTCAGCACCCGAGGCGTCCCTCGCCTGTTGTCGATCCTTGCCGGCGCTTCCCGCGTCTGGCGCCTGTTCAGGGGGGCTTCCCGGTTGCTGGGCGGAGTCCTCCGGTGGTTGCTGCTGACCATCGGCCCCCTCTTGCCCTTCCTCCCCTTTCTGGTCGTCCTGCCCGTGTTTCCCTTTCTCACCTTCCTGCTGCTGCTTTTGGGCCTGCTGCTGGGCCAGTACCTGGCGGGCGTAGGCCAGGTTGAGACGGGCGTCCTCCAGGGTCGGAGCGGCCTCCAGGGCGGCTTGGAAGTCGGACGCCGCCTCTTCCAGGCGTCCCAGGCGGAACGCAGCGTTGCCGCGATTGTACAACGCCTCTCCCTTGAGCTCCGGGGGTGCGTTGCGTAGGGCCACGCTGAAACTGCCGTAGGCGTCTTCATAGGCACCGTTCCGGTACTGGGCGCTGCCCACGTTGAACGCCAGTTCCGGCGCCGTGGGATCGGCCACCTGGGCCCGGGTGAACGCCTCGGCAGCCGCTTTGTAGTCCCCGGCGGCGTAGTGCTCCAGACCGGCGCGCACCTCTCCGCCCACTCCGGCCGCCTGGGCCGACGTCGTGCCGCCCAGGGCCAGCCCACCCGCCAGTGCCGCCAGCAGCAGGGCCCGCGCCACGCCGGCACCCAAGGGCAACCCGAGCTCGACCGCCAGGGCCAGGGCGGCCAGGGCCAGGGGCCACTGGTAGCGCTCCTCCCACACCTTCACCTTGCGCGACTCCAGGGTCTTCACCTCCAACTCGCTGCGCATGCGGCCGTACACGGCGTCCAGATCCTCGTCACCCGCCACCGAACGCACGTAGGTGCCCCCGGTGCCGGTGGCCAGGCGCCGCAGCGATTCCTCCCCGAGGCGGGCCAACACGATACCCCCACTGGCGTCCTTGACGAAGCCCCCGCCCTTCGCCGGGATCGGCGCTCCCTCCGGGGTACCCACCCCGACGATGGAGAGCTGCACGCCCTGTTCTTTGGCTTCTTCGGCGGCCTTCTCCGCCTCCCCGCTGGTGGCTTCGCCGTCGGTGAACAGGATCAGCGCCTTGTCCGCGGCGCTCTGTGGGTCGAAGCTCGCCAGCCCGGTACGGATCGCCTCGGCCAGGGCGGTGCCCCCCAGGGGCAGGTAGTCGGGCTCCAGGGCCTTGAGGAACAGGTTGAGGCTGGTGTAGTCCAGGGTGAGCGGGCACTGCAGAAACGCGGTGCCGGCAAACGCCACCAGCCCGATCCGGTCCCCCTCCAGGCGTCGCAACAGATCCAGCACCTCGCGTTTGGCGCGGCCCAGGCGGTTGGGCTCGACGTCTTCGGCCAGCATGCTGCGCGAGCAGTCCACTGCCACCAGCAGATCCACCCCACGACGCTCGCTGGTGCGCCAGCGGTAGCCGTAGCGGGGCCCCGCCAGGGCCACCACCAGCCAGGCCACACTCAGCGTCAGCAGGCCGGCGGCCAGCCACCGACGCCGGGGCGAGGCACCGCGCAGCAACCGCGGGCGGGGTCCGGGAGCCGCAAAGCGCTCCAACACCTGGCGGCGGCGACGCTGGGCGTGGGCGGCCAGGCCCAACACCACCAGGGCCAGCCACAGCCCCCCCAACCAACCGGGATGGGCGAAACTCACGGCACCTCCAGGTAGCGGGTGCTCGCCGCCAGCGCCGCGGCCAGCAGCAGGCCGAGGGCGGGCAGCAGGGCATAGGCGTAGAGTTCGTCGTACTGCTCAAAGGTCTGGGTCTTCACCTCGGTCTTCTCGAGCCGGTCGATGGCGTCGTACACCTGGCGCAGCCCGTCGAGTCCGTCGGCACGGAAGTACATCCCTCCGGTGGCATCGGCCACGCTGCGCAGGGTGTCTTCGTCCAGGGACACCCGCTGGTACACCACCCGTTTGCCCCACAGGGGGCTATCCACCACGAACGGCGCCTCGCCGTCGGAACCGATGCCGATGGTGTAGACCTTCACCCCGAGCTGCTTGGCCGCCTCCGCTGCGGCTGCCGGGGCCAGTTCGCCGGCGTTGGACTGGCCATCGGTGAGCAGCACCACCACGTTAGAGCGGCTGGCCACGTCCTCCAGGCGCCGGGTGGCCACCCCCAGGCCGTCCCCCACCGCGGTATTCGGCCCGGCGGCGCCGATCTCCAACCGCTCCAAGGTCGCCGCCAGGGTATCGTAGTCGGTGGTCAACGGCAGTTGGGTGTAGGCCTCGGTACCGAACACCACCAGCCCGATGCGGTCGCCGCTGCGCCCTGCGATGAAGTCCTTCACCACGGCCTTGACCGCATCCAACCGGGTCACCCGCTCGCCGTCGAGCTCGAAATCGATCGCCGCCATGCTCTCGGAGAGATCCAGGGCCAGCACGATGTTGATCCCCTCTTGCAGCCGCACCACCTCCCGGTTGCCCCACTGGGGCCGGGCCAGGCCGACCACCAGCAGCACCAGCGCGGCTGCCTTCCCCCCGGTCACCAGCCACCGGGTGCGCACCCAGAACGACGGGCGCAGCCCTTCCAGGCCGGCGGTGGTGGCCAGGAGCAACGCGGGGGCAGTGCGCCGGCGACGCCACCACAGGGCGGCGGGCACCGCCAGCAAGGCCAGGAACCACAAGGGCTCGGCGAAGCGGAACATCTCAGCTCCCCTCCCCCGCCGCCGCGGCCGTCGGGGCCCACAGCAGCTCTCGGGCCACCGCCAGATCGGCCCGGCGCCGCTCCCCCGGCGCGCTGCCGTCGGCGTAGCGGATCGGGTCGGCGTGGCGGAACAGGTTCACCAGCGCCCCCCGGGCGGGCTCCTCCAGGGGCAGCCCCCGCAGCACCGGCAACAGTTCCTCGGTGGTGCACTCCAGCGTGTCGGCGCCGTAGCGGCCATCCAGATAGCGGCGCACCGCGGTGCACAGGCGGAAGTAGAACTCCTTGTCCCCCAGACCCGCTTCCCGGGCCAGGGCCATGAGCTCCTCCCGGGCGACCTCCTCGGGAGACACCGTGGGTGCCGCGACCGCCACCGGCGTCGGGCCCCGCCGGCGCCGCAGCAGCCACCACAGCAGCCCCACGGCGCAGGCCAGCAATCCCACGATCGCAGCCCCCACCCCCCAGCGCGGATCCCAGCCGTACGCCACCGGCGGCCGGATATCTCGAATGTCCTTCATCTGCTCCAGGGTTCTCTGTTGGGCCTCACTCAAGGGCACCCCGTGTCCCGCCTCCGGAGCCGCCCCTCCGGGCCCGGGGGCGATCGGCGGCCCCTTGGTAAATGCCTGGTCGACCGCCGGCGGCGGGTCGGCCGCGAAACCCCGTGGAACCAGGCACAGGGCTCCCAGCAGCACCATCCCACAGAGGAACCCGACGAGACCCCACCGGGTCAGGGTGCGGGGCCTTCCCGGAGAGCGATGGGGCGACTGCGGCACCCGACTCCGGTGACGACCCGATCCAAGCGCCCCGGGAAACTGCGGCTGCATCCCTCGACCCGTCCCCCGCCTCACCGCGGCCGCCTCCGCTCGCGGGTGCGGAAGTAGCGCAGCAGGGGTTCGGCCAGGGAGGCGTCGGTGCGCACCTCGATGGTATCCACCCCGCAGCGCCGCAACGTTTCTCCGGTGGCCCGGTGGCGCCGCTGCCGGGCGGCGGAAAATGCCTTGCGGGTGCCCGGGTCGGAGGCGTCCAGCACCCACTCGGCGCCGGACTCCAGATCCACCACCGGCACCAGCCCCGCTTTGGGCAGCTCGAACTCTCCGGGGTCGCTTACCCGCACCCCGATCAGGTCGTGCTTGCCGGCCGCCACCGCCAGGGGCCGGTCGAACCCGTCGGCCAGGAAATCACTGATCAGGAAGCTCACCGAGCGCTTGCGGGCCACCTTGCCGTGGAAGCGCAGGGCCTCCCCCAGGTCGGTGCCGGTGCCCGCAGGCTGCCAACCGAGAATCTCGTGGATCACCCGCCACACGTGGGACGGCCCCTTGCCCGGGGGGATGTGGCGTTCCACCCGGTCGGTGAACAGCAGGGCCCCCACCTTATCGTTGTTGCGGATCGCGTTGAACGCCAGGATCGCGGCGGTCTCGGCCATCACCTCGCGCTTGCCCGCGGCAGTGCCGAACAGGCCAGAGGCGCTCATGTCCACCAGCAACCAAAGGATCAGCTCGCGCTCTTCCCGGTAGGTCTTCACGAAGGCTCGGCCGGTGCGGGCGGTGACGTTCCAGTCGATGGACTTCACCTCATCGCCGGGGGTGTACTCGCGCACCTCTTCGAACTCAATCCCCGAGCCGCGGAACGCCGACTGATAGTCCCCGGCCATCACCGAGTTCACCAGATGCCCGGTGCGGATGTGGATGCGCTTGATCTTCT
>JARGFW010000009.1:0-4729 GCA_029211085.1 Deferrisomatales bacterium
AGGTATTGGTGATTGGTGGAGCGGGGGATATGGGGCAGGCCGCCGTTCGGGACCTGATCAAACAGGCGCCGGTAACGAAAGTCGTGATCGGCACCCGCAACGCGGACCCGGCCCGGCTGCACGAGAAGATCCGGGCGAGCGAGAAGGTGTCGCTGATCCAGGTGGACGCCTACGACCATGCGGGCCTGGTGGCGGCGATGCGGGGGACCGACGCCGTGATCAACTGCGCGGGACCGTTCTACAAGACGGCGGTGGCGGTGGCGAAGGCCGCCATCGAGGCCCGGGTCAGCTACCTCGACATCTGCGACGACTACGAGGCCGTGGGAATCCTCTACGCCTCCGACATCGACCGGGCGGCGCGGGAGGCCGGAATCACGGTGCTCACGGGCATGGGCTCGGACCCGGGCACCAACAACATCGTGGCCAAGTACTTTGCCGATCAGCTGGACCGGGTGGACGAGATCGACCTCTACTGGGTGGTGAGCATCGCCGACCTGGGCCAGGGCGCCGCTTGGGATCACAGCCTGCACATGGTCATGGGCGAGGTTCCCCAGTTCCTGGACGGCAAGCTCCAGCAGGTGCCGGGCGGCACCGGGGAGGAGACCGTCCGGTTCCTCGAACCCCTCGGGGAGTGCCTGATCAGCTACGTGGGTCACCCCCAGCCCCTGACGATTCCGCGCTACATACCAGGGGTGAAGAAGGTGGTCATCAAGGGCGCGCTCATCCCCAGGTGGGTGGACCAACTCATCAAGGAGCAGAACGCCTCCGGCTTCCTCAGCACCGAGCCCGTGGAGATCAAGGGGGGGACCGTGACGCCCTTCGATCTGACGTTGAAGCTCTGGAACGAGATTCCGACCCACCGGGACAAGGGACCCCTGGCCTCGGGAATGAAGATGATCGTCAAGGGCGAACGGGGGGGCAAACAGGTGACCTATACCGCCGACATGGTGGGCCGGACCGCGGCCGGAACCGGTTTGCCGGTGTCCATCGCCGCCCTGATGCTGTTCGCCGGGGACATCACGGAAAAGGGCGTCGTGGCGCCGGAGGCCTGTATCGATCCGAAAAAGTACCTCGCACAGATGCTGCAGCGGGGGGCGAAGATCCACCAGACGGAAACCATCCAGTCGCTTCTCGCGCTGTAGACGGGAACGGTTTGGAAAGGAAGAGTCCGATGAAGAGTGCAGACAAACTGGATATTTCGAGAAGTGTGGCGCTGTTCGAAGAGGCGACGACCCTGGTCCCGGGGGGCGTGTTGGGAGCCCGGAAGCCCAGCGATTTCATCGAGGGGGAGTACCCGATCTTCCTGGCGAGCGGCAAGGGCAGCCGGCTCACCGACGTGGACGGCAACGAGTTCATCGACTACCTCTGCGGCTACGGCCCCATGATCCTGGGCTACCGCGAAACCGAGGTGGACGACGCCGTGATCCGGCAGATTCGGGACAAGGGGTTCTGCTTCTCGCTGACCCAGCCCTACCAGAATCAGCTGGCGAAGAAGATCAGGGAAATCGTCCCCTGCTCCGAGATGAGCATCTTCTTGAAGACCGGCTCCGACGCCACCACGGCGAGCATCCGCATCGCGCGGGCCTACACCAACCGGCTCAAGGTGCTGCGCTGCGGCTACCACGGCTGGCACGACTGGTGCGTGGAGATGAAGGGGGGCGTTCCGGCGAAGCTCTACGAAGACGTGCACGAGTTCGGGTACAACAACCTCGACGAGTTGCAAGACTTGATGGAGCGCTACGGGGAGCAGACCGCCGCCATCATCATGACCCCGTTCGGGCACCCGAACCACCAGCCGATGGCGGAGCCCGCGCCCGGCTTCCTCGAAGGCGTGCGCGAAATCGCCGACCGCTACGGCGTAATGCTGATCTACGACGAGATCCGCACCGGGTTCCGCCTGGCGTTGGGCGGCGCGCAGCAGAAGTACGGCGTCACCCCCGACCTGGCGGTTCTCGGCAAGGGCATGGCCAACGGCTACGCCATCAGCGTGGTGACGGGCAAGGCCGAGGTGATGATGGCCGCCGCCCAGAAGCTGTTCATCTCCTCCACCTTCTTTCCGAACAGCGACGGTTACGTGGCCGCGTTGAAGACCATCGAGATCCTGGAGCGGGACAACGTCATCCAATCCATCTGGGAGAAGGGCGAGCGGCTCCTGGAGAGGATTCGCGGCAGCGTGGCCGCGCACGACGTCGGCGCCGAGCTGACCGGGGTCGCGCCGATGTTCTATCTCACCTTTGCCAAGGACGCGGCCGGCAACCACAAGGCGCGGCGCACCGAGTTCTACACCCAGATGATCCGCAAGGGGTTCTTCTTCACCCCCCACCACCACGCCTACATCTGCCACCGGCACACCGACCAGGACCTGGAGGCTACGGCCCGGGCCATCGACGAATCCCTGGCCTATGTGAAGGAGCAGGTTCCGGGCTGAGCGGGTTGGCCGGGAAACGGGAACCGAAAAGGGGCTGGGCCACTGGGCGCAGCCCCTTTTCGGTTCTTCGTATTTGGTGGTGGATCGAGTACGTCGTGAACGCTGTCACGATCCGCTATGGTGGAGCGGAACAGAGGCTTTTCAATCGTTGGGGCATGGATCCAGCGGTATCTCGCATCGGTTCGATGACCATGATCTCCAATTGGGCAAACAAGACGGGCACAAAGGGAGGCCAAAGGAATTCACATTGCCGAAGGGTTTTGTCCAGGAAGTGGCGCAACAGACCTCCGACACGGCCGCACGGTTCTTTGGGCTGCCTGAGTAGGCGCCTTGATTTGTGACGTCCGTCTGGGCGACCTGGGTGGTCAATTGACACGGCAGCGTTGCGAGGATCTACTACGCAACATGCCTACTGAAACGCTATTGTCTATCGAAGCCCCCTTCGCACGGGGGAAGCTGCGGGTCTTTGAGCCGACCCAGGCGGAGGTACTAGCTGCGGCCCCTTTGCTCGCGACCTTCTATAATGACAGTCATAATTCCGCGATGTTGACGAACACGCACCAGTTGAATGCCGCCGAAGTGGTGGAATCATTCCAATCCTTGCGCGCCGGCGGGGGGCGGCCATTCTTGTTGGAACAAGATGGGGTATTGATGGGTGACGCGGACTTCCGGAACGTAGCCGGGTCGGAGGCGGAATTCGCGATACTGATCGGTTCACGCGCACAGCAGAGTCGTGGCCTCGGTACACGCTATGCGGCGATGATGCACATTGCAGCACTGCGCGTGCTCGGATACGAGAGTGTCTACTCCACGATTATTCCGGTGAACATCGCCTCGCGGCGGATGCTCGAGAAACTCGGTTACCAGTTGGACCAGAGTTTGCGCGCAGCTTCCTTCAAAGATGAGGAAGACGATATCACGATGTCCATCGACTGGGCTCAGTTTAAACTGGCGCACACAGAGCTGCTGACGCAGGTGGTCATCACTGCGCGACCCTCGTCGCCAGACTGACGGATGGGAGTTTCCTGCCGGGTTGACTTTGACCCAGTCAACAAAGACTGGGTGAGGCTTCCAGGCGCAGTTACTAAGCGCACAATAGCACCTGTATCGAAAAGCCAATACGCTATGAGCAGCTGATAGCCGGCAGAAAGACGTTCGTACCTGCGATTCTCTGGCCACGGGCGCAGCGTCCCGACTGGTCGATCCCGAAAACCAATCGTTTCATCCACGAATTTGGGCAGACGATTTAGGTAGGTGTTACTGCGCGGTGTGAGCGGCCGTCCAAGGCGCCGACGTGCCCAAAAGCGACCCTTCCGCCGGCCCTCGGCTCGTCGTCACATGGGATCGTGTGAACCGGGAACCCTGACCGACCCGGATAGCGCAAAGGGGTAGCTTCGAGCTTCGCCGGGCGTGGACAACCTCTGCGGAGAAATCCCCCCGATTGGTCTCACCGGACAGGTTCAATCGCCGTGCCTCCATCACAAAATCCGAATCTGCGAGGCACGACCTGGGAGGCAGTTCTAGCGAGGTTCCGCCCTGCAATCCGCAGTACCCCCCTTTTCTCTGTGGCAGGCGGCGGAACGTAGGCGGTCTTCCAACGGAAATCCCTCGATATCCTCCCACCCAAACCTGTCCTTGCCCGCTCGACCGCTGTGGCGGACACCCGTCGACCCCGGCCCCTGTCCATCCTTGCGCCTCCGCAGCTTTGCCGGTGGCGGCGCCCGGCTGTATACTTCCGCGTCAACCACCGTCTCACCTCCTGCCCGGCGCCCACGTCGCCCGGGCTTTCCCGTGGGAACGCTTTTCGGGAGGAACTTGGCTGGAGGCAGGGGGTGCGGAAGATTCCAGGGTTGGACCAAAGTCCCATTTCTTTTGCTCCGTCACCCCTGTTATTTTTAAACACTGTTTCGGCGCCTCTTCCGGCAGAGCGTGGCGAGGCGTTTACCCCCTGCCCGCGACCGGGTGTTGTTCCGGCGGCAGGGGTTGAGCGGTGCATCGGAGACCGGGGGCGGTTACCGCGCGACGAGGAGGGCATGGGCCCGTGAGCACCAAGGTGGCGGTACTGGGGGCAGGCAACGGCGCGTTCGCTACGGCAGGGGACCTCGCCCTACAGGGCTTCGAGGTTGCCATCTGGAGCAGCAGGATCGAGCGCCTCGAAGCGATACGGGCATCCAAGACCATCGAGGTCGTCGGTCCCACCGTCCAGGGCCAGGCCCGGTTGTCGCTGGTCACCGGCGAGATCGCCGCGGCCCTCGACGGTGCAGACGTCGTCTGCATGCCCGTCCCGGCGTTTTCACAGCG
>JARGFW010000009.1:4829-56300 GCA_029211085.1 Deferrisomatales bacterium
CGGCCCTCGACGGTGCAGACGTCGTCTGCATGCCCGTCCCGGCGTTTTCACAGCGGGAGGCTGCCGAGGCGCTGGCCCCCCATGTGCGGGACGGCCAGGTGATCTTCCTCGCCCCGGGGACCTTCGGCAGCTACCTGATGGCCAAGAGGATGTGGGACCTGGGGTGTCGAGCGGAGTTCGCCGTCTGCGAGACGGGAACCCTCCCCTATCTCACCCGCAAGACCCGGCCCGACCAAGCGAGCATCGTCGTCCGGGCCTGCCATCTCCCCACGGGCGTCTTCCCTGGCCGCCTCACCGACATGGCGATCGGCAAGCTCCGACCGGTGGTGCCCTCCGTCCACGCCGTGGAGGACGTCCTCTCAGGGGCCCTCATGAACGCCGGGCCGATCATCCATCCCCCGCTGGTGGTGATGAACACGGGACCCATCGAAAATCAACCCACCTACGACATCCACAACGAGGGCACCAGCCCCGGTATCCGCCTGGTGCAGCGCCGGCTCGACGCCGAGCGGATCGCTTTGCGCGAGGCCCTCGGGTACGCACCGAACCACTACCCCCTGGAGGATTACTACGACGAGGGGGCGGAGAGGGAGTGGATGTATCCCCGGGCGTCCAAGAAGTTGCTGATGGCGAGCCGGTTGTGGAACGAGAAGGTGGACTACGCCCACCGCTACGTCACCGAGGACATCCAGCTGGGACTGGCGTTCCTGGTGTCGGTGGCCAGATTTGCCAAGATCGAACTGCCCACCGCCAGCGCCCTGTTGACCATCGCGGGGGCCGTGGTGGGGACCGACTACCTTCAGACGGGGAGGACGCTGGGCTCCCTGGGGCTCGCGGAGCTGACGCGGGAAGAGTTGCAGAGGCTGCTGCAAGAGGGGTTTACGGGGGCAAAGAGGTGATGCGGTGTGCACCGCGTGGTGCGTCGTTTACAGGTGGCGCCTGCCTGTGAGCGTGCTAGGCATGGCCACGGGGACGCCTGGATATTCCTGGAAGGTGGAACCATGAGCACAGAGATCGCCGTCGTCGGACCCGGGAGGATGGGAGTGGGAATCGTCACCGCCATCCTGTTGGGCGACCAGGGCCACCGCGTGACGTTGATCGACACCAAGAAGCGGGAGGCCGGCACGGAGACGGGCGCGCTGGAAACCGCCCTGGCCCAGATCGAAGACAACCTGACCCTGCTGGGCAAACTGGGTCTGTTCGAAGGTGATCCGCAAACGGTCTGTCACCAGGTCCAGTTGTCCGTGGATACCGCCGACGTCGCCCCGTGTGCCTACATCTTCGAGGCGCTCCCGGAAAAGATCGATCTCAAGAGGGAGTTCTACGCCGCGGTCGGCCCGCTGATGGGCGACGAGAGCATTGTCGCCTCCGCCACTTCCACCTTCCAGCTGGACGTCTTTTCCGGGGCCTGCTCCAAACCGGGCCATATCGTAACGGCCCACTGGCTGAACCCCGCGTTCCTCATCCCCCTGGTCGAGATAGCCCACGGTGGGGCGACCCACCCCTGGGCGGTGGAGAAACTGCAGGGGTTTCTCACGGGCATCGGCAAGATTCCCGTGACGCTGAGGAGCAGCCCCGGCTTCATCGTCCCGCGCATCCAGGTGGCCGCGATGAACGAGGCGGTGCGCATGCTGGAGGAGGGTGTGGCCACCGCCGCGGAGATCGACACGGCGATCAAGGCGGGCTTCGGGTTCCGGCTCGGGGTTCTGGGTCTGATCGAGTTCATCGACCTGGGCGGCGTGGACATCCTCTCCCACGCCGGCAATTACCTGCATTCGGCGCTGGGTGCCGACCACTACAAGCCCCCAGCCCTGGTGTCGCAGAAGATGCGTGACAACGAGGTGGGGCCAAGGACCGGCAAGGGGTTCTTCGACTATCGCGGCGTGGACACCACGGCGATGTTCCGGAAGCGTTACCAGGGTTTCGTCGAGCTCTTGGATCTCTACAGGAAGTCCTCAGTGCTGAGCTTCACCGGAGGAATCGACAAGCAATGAGCGGCGGGATCGTCCCGCCGCCCCCACCGAGAGGAGACACCATGCGAACCCAGCACCAGTACCTGCGCCCGCTGATCGTCCTAGTTGCCCTGTGCGTGGCTTGGGGGGGGCTATGGGCACCACGAGCCGAGGCCAAGATCACCCTGACCTATGCGTTTTTCGCCCCGGCGAAGTCCTTTCCCGGGGTGCAGATGGAACACTGGGCCAAGGAGCTCGAGAAACGCACGGGAGGGGAGGTGGAGGTGAAGCTCTTCCCCGGCGGCACGCTGCTCGGCCCACGCGACATGTATGACGGTGTGCTGAACGGCGTCGCCGACATCGGCCTGTCCTGCCCGTCCTACGATCCCGGCCGCTTCCCCCTCTCCTCCGGCGTCTCGCTGCCGGTCGGTTTCCCCAGCTCCAAGGTCGCCAGCCTGACCTACTGGGACCTGATGAACGAGCTGAAGCCCGCCGAGTTCTCGAAGTTCAAGGTGATCACGATGTTCACCACCGAGCCGGGTTACATCCAGTCCAAGAAACCGGTGCGCTCGTTGGCAGACCTCAAGGGCATGAAGTTGCGCGCTGCCGGGACCGGTGTGCCGGTCCTCCAGGCCCTGGGCGCGGCGCCGGTGGGCATGCCCATGCCCCAGGTGCCCGAGTCGATCCAGACCGGCGTCATCGAAGGCACCATGACCTCCCGCGAGGTGTTGAGGGATTTCAAGTTGGCCGAGATGCTCGGCAACGTGCTGGACTACCCCACGGTGGTGGTCACCTTCGCGGCGGTGATGGACCAGAAGAAGTGGGACGCCCTGCCCGCCAAGGTGAAGAAGGCGATGGACGAGCTGTCACGCGAAATGGCCGTGTGGACCGGTGACTACCACGACAACGCCAACGTGGGAGAGGCGCTGAAGTGGGCCAAGAAGGAGCACGGCCTCCAGGTCACCGAACTGAACCCTGGCGAGAAGGAGAAGTGGGACGCCCTGATCCATCCGATGGTGGGTGCCTGGACCGAGGAGATGACCGCCAAGGGATACGACGCCAAGGGTTTCCTGGACCGGCTCTATGCACTCCGTGACAAGAACATGAAAGCAAACTGAGCAACTGGCCACGCTGGGCAGACGGCGGCACCGCAAGCCGTCTGCCCGGCCATTTCCTGCGGTGAGGGGAGACTCGGGTGAGCACCTTCGTGAAGCAAATCAACTCCACCCTGAATCGGGGTTTCGCGGTGCTGGCCGCGTGTTGTCTGCTGGTGATGGTGTTTCTCACCGTGGGCGAGATGGTGCTGAGGGTCCTGGGCACCCCCATGGCCGGGATCGTCGAAGTGATCGGGTGGCTGGCTGCGGCGACCACCGCGTTCGCCCTGGGGTACACCCAGCTCTACAAGGGCCACGTGGCGATCAGCCTGTTGACCGACACCTTCAGCCCGTTTCTACAGGCGGCGGTCGAGCTCGTCGTGAACCTCACCTCCAGCGCGCTGTTCGCCTTCACCGCCTGGCACGTGTTCGCGTACGCCGGGTCGCTGAGGGCCGCGGGTTCCGTCTCCGAGACGATGAAGGTGATCGACTACCCGTGGGTCTATGTGGTGGCGGTGGGGTGCGCGGGACTCGCCCTCGCCCTGTTCGTCGACCTCCTGGACTCCTGCCAGGCACTCTGGATCCGCACCAAAAGGCAGAGCTGACCCACCGCTGCCCAGTGAAAAGGAAAACAACCCATGGACCCGATTTTGACGGCGATCATCGGGCTGGTCGTGATGTTCGGGCTCATGGCCCTGCGCATGCCGGTCTCGTTCGCCATGCTGCTGGCCGGTGTGCTGGGGACCGGCTACATGATTTCCACCGGGGCCGCGATCCACATGCTTGCGACCAACGTGTGGGGACAGCTGGCCTCCTACAGCCTCAGTGTCATCCCCCTGTTCATCCTGATGGGGCAGCTCTCCTTCCACTCGGGGATCACCGAACGCCTCTACGGGGCCGCCTACAAGTGGGTGGGGCGCCTGCCGGGGGGGCTGGCGGCAACCACCATCCTCTCGAGTGCGGGGTTCGCGGCGATCTGTGGCTCCAACACCGCCACCTCGGCGACCATGGGGACGATCGCCCTGCCGGAGATGAAGCGCTACAACTACGACCCGGCGTTCAGTACCGGCAGCGTGGCGATCGGCGGTACCCTGGGGGTAGTCATCCCGCCCAGCGTGGTCCTGATCATCATCGCGGTGCAGACCGAGCAGTCGATCACCGATCTGTTTCTCGCCAACATCGTGCCCGGCATCCTGCTGACCGGGCTGCTGATCCTGACGGCGGTGCTGCTGTGCATCCGCAACCCCAAGCTGGGTCCTCCCGGGCCGGTGACCACCGCGAAGGAGAAGCTGTTGGCGCTGGCGGGGGTGATCGAAGCGTTGGGGCTCTTCCTGCTGGTCATCGGGGGGATGTACGCAGGGTGGTTCACCCCCACGGAGGCGGGGGCGGCGGGCTCCTTCGGCGCGCTGGCCATCGGGCTCGGCCGGCGCAAGCTCTCGAGAAAGAAGTTCACCCTGGCGCTGGCGGAGACGACCCGGATCTCGTCCATGGTCGTGCTGATGATCGTGGGCGCCGTGGTGTTCGGGCGCTTTCTCACCATCACCCGGCTGCCCTACGAGCTGGCCGAGTGGGCCGTGACCCTGAACGTCCCGAGCGTTCTCATCCTGCTGCTGATCTTCACCATCTATCTGGTGGGGGGCTGTCTCATGGACGGCCTGGGTTTCCTGGTGGTGACGATCCCCATCTTCTTTCCCCTGGGCCAGGCCCTGGGCTACGACCCGGTGTGGTTCACCGTGATGATCACCCTGGTGACTACCATGGGGGCGGTCACGCCGCCCGTCGGGATCAACGTCTACATCGTCAGCGGGCTGAGCCCGGAGGTGCCGCTCCACACGATCTTCCGGGGGGTGTCCGTATTCCTGATCTCCTACGTCGTGTGTCTGGTGCTGCTCTTCCTGTTCCCCCGCATCGCGTTGTTTCTTCCCCAAACGATGATGTGAACCGGGAGGAGTCGTACCGATGGCAAAGAACCGGGCAGCGGCGAAACGGCCGGGCAAGAAAGCGAACACCCCCAGGGCGGAGGGAGAGGGCGACCTGGCCGGGCGCGGCCTCGGCGATCTGCAGGGTGTCATCAAGTTGCTGGGCAGGGCAGGTGAGTTGGTGCGGGTCAAGACCGAGGTGGATCCCCACCTGGAACTGGGCGGGGTGGCCTACCGGTTCCACGGGGGCAAGGCGGTGCTGTTCGAGAAGGTAAAGGGCAGCCGTTGGCCCGTCCTGGCCGGGCTCTACTGGAACCGGGCACTGCTGGCCAAGGTGTTCAACGTGGCCGAGACGCGCCTGCCGTTCCACTTCGCCGCGGCGGTGGCGAAGTGGCGCGCCGCCCCCATCCCCCCGGTGGTCGTCAAGACCGCCCCGTGCCAAGAGATCGTCGAGAAGGAGTTCGACCTTCGGGACCTGCCCGCACCCCAGGTGGGCACCGAGGAGGGCGGGCCCTACCTCACGGCTGCGGTGACCATCGCCAAGGACCCCGACACCGGGGTGCGCAACGCCTCGATCATGCGGGTGATGGTGACCGGGCGCGACCGCATGACCTGCCTGATGGACATGGGACGCCACCTGCGCGACTACTACGAGCGCGCCCAGGCCCGCGGCAGGCCCCTGGAGATCACCATCAACATCGGCGTGGACCCGGCCGTACACATCGCTTCCGTGGTCCCCGCCGTCGCAGCCCCCATCGACACCGACGAACTGGGCATCGCCAGCCAGTTGCTGGGCGCGCCCCTCGAACTGGTGGCCGCCAGGACCGTCGCGGTGGAGGCGGTGGCCCACGCCCAGATCGTGCTGGAGGCAGAGGTGCTGCCGGACGTGCGCGAGCCCGAGGGTCCGGCGGCCGAGGTCACCGGCTACTACGCCCAGCGCGATGACCGGTGGGTGGTGCGCGTCAAGGGGGTGACGCGACGCACCCGTCCGATCTGGCACACCATCATCACCGGTCGGGAGGTATACAACGCCGTGGGGCTGATGGCCGAGGCCAGCATCTTCGCCGCGGTGTCGAGCCAGGTGCCCGGCATCAAGGGCGTCTTCCTCACCTACGGCGGCTGCGGCTTCTACCACGCCGTGGTGCAGATGCGAAAGGTGATGGAGGGGCTGCAGCGCAACGCGATCCTCGCCACCTTCGCGGCTTTCCCGCCGCTGAAGCAGGTGACGGTGGTGGAAGAGGACGTGAACCTCTACGACCCCCAGGACGTGGAGTGGGCGATCGCCACGCGCCTGCGCCCCGACCGGGACATCATCCTGATCCCCGAGGCCCGGGGCCACGAACTCAACCCCGTCACCGACGGCGGCATCGGCTGCAAGCTGGGGCTGGACGCCACCGCGCCCCACCCCCGGCCCCCGCAGTTCGAGCGGGTGAAGGTTCAGGCGGTGAACCTCAAAGACTACGACATCGAGCAGTAGCCCAGGGGTGCCGCGGGAGAAACATACGAGGTGGTCGAAACCAGGTACGGCTCCCCCGTACCCAAGGGTCCGTTCCACCACCAGCTTTTCAGGTTCAAGGGTGCGCGGTTTGGCAGGGCCGGACTGGACCAAAGTCCAATGTTCCCGGCCTCCTTCATTGGGTAGGCTCCCTTCCTGCCTAGCGGTTCCTCCCGTCGGGGGGCGGCGGGCCAGCCGCGAACCCACCCACCCGTCGGCAAGGAGAAGTGGTTCATGAAGATGGACGCCGTCATCGTCGGAGCCGGCCTGGCCGGTTTGGCCGCCGCCGAACGACTCGCCGACGAGGGGCTGCAGGTCGTGGTGCTGGAACGGGGCGACGGGCCGGGTACGAAGAACGTCAGCGGCGGCCGCCTCTACGTGGACAGCATTCGGGACCGCTTCCCGGACTGGTGGGAGGAGGCGCCCCTGGAGCGGGCCGTCACCCACGAGGCGTGGACCATGCTCGACGGGCAGAGCAGCCTGCGGGTCGAGTTCCAGGACGAACCGCCGGCCGGGGCGTTGCCCCGGAGCTACACCGTGCTGCGCAGCACGTTCGACGCCTGGCTCGGCGAGCGGGTGGGGGCCAAGGGGGCGTTCGTCATTCCGGAGAAGCCGGTCACCGAGCTGTTGTACGAGGATGGCCGCGTCGCCGGGGTGCGGGTGGACGGGGAGGAGATTCCCGCCGAGGTGGTGATCGCCTGCGACGGTCTGCTCTCGTTCGTGGGACAGGCCGCGGGTCTGCGGGGTGCACCGGCGCCGAAGAGCGTGGCGGTGGGCGTCAAGGAAGTCATCGGCCTGGATGCCTCGGTCATCGAGGACCGGTTCGGTGTGGACGCCGGCGCGGGTGCCGCCGAGTTGTTCCTCGGCAGCCTCACCCGCGGCATGCTGGGGGGTGGGTTCTGCTACACCAACCGGGATTCCCTGTCCCTGGGCATGGTGATCGGCGTGGGCGACCTGCTGGAGAAGGGGGGCCAGGACAAGGTTCCGGAGCTGTTCGAGGCGTTCAAGGCCCATCCGCGTCTGAGGAACCTGATCCGGGGCGGGGAACTGCTGGAGTACTCTGCCCACCTGATCCCCGAGGGGGGCGTTGCCGACGTGCCGCCGTTGGTCGGTGAGGGGCTCCTGCTCGCGGGGGATGCAGCCGGGTTGGCGCTGAACATGGGCTTCACCGTGCGGGGGATGGAGTTCGCGTTGGCCAGCGGACAGATGGCCGCGGAGGCGGTGATCGAGGCCCGCGGCAACGGCGACCTGTCTGCCCGGGGGTTGGCGGGGTACGAACGCAGGGTCCGTTCCAGTTTCATCGGGTCGTACCTGGAGGCGTTCCGCCGCATGCCGGAAATTCTGGAGAACCAGGATCTGTTCACCCGCTACCCGGCCGAGCTGTGCGGTTTCATGCGGGATCTGGTTCACCTCGATAGGGATCGGCCCGCCGGGATCTCCGGCAGGGTCTGGCGCCTGTTGCGGCGCATCGCCCTCAACCCGCGGGACGCCCGGTTCCTGTGGAAACTGCGCAGTATCTGAAGATGCGGGGTTCAGTGGCGATGCAAGTAGACGAGAAACTCACCCGGAACGCCTTCAAACACGACACCGCGAGCCACATCGAGATCGACGCCGCGCGGTGCCGGGAGCGGTGCACGGAGCGCCCCTGTCTCCAGGTCTGCCCCGCGTCTCTGTACGCGTGGAACGTGGAGACGGACCAGATGGTGGTGGAGTTTGCCGGCTGCCTGGAGTGCGGCACGTGCCTGGTGGCGTGCCGGGAAGGCGCGTTGACCTGGCGCATGCCCCGGGGTGGCTACGGGGTCAGGTACCGTTACGGGTGAGTTGTGCGTTATGGGTTTTGGGTTGTGGGTTTTGGGTGGGGAGCACCGGGTGCGGGTCTTTTCAGCTTCCCGGCCTCCTAGCTTCCTAGCCGAGGGTCAAAGGAGTTTCCGCGTGGGCAAGAAGATCAAGATACTCATCGCCAAGCCGGGACTGGACGGCCACGACCGCGGGGCCAAGGTGGTGGCGCTGGCGCTCAAGGAGGCCGGCATGGAGGTCATCTACACCGGCCTGCACCAGAGCCTGGACGCCATTGTCGCGGCTGCCGTGCAGGAGGACGTGGACGCCATCGGGCTGTCCATCCTCACCGGCGGCCACCTGCCGATCTGCCGCAGGCTGCTGGAGAAGCTTCGGGACAAGGGCGCCGGAGACAAGATCGTGTTCGTCGGCGGGGTGATCCCGAAACGGGACTTCCCGGCGCTGGAGGGCATGGGCATCCGGGGGATCTTCCCCGGGGGGACGCCCTTCGAGCGGGCGGTCGAGTTCATCCAGAACAACGTATAGGAGCGCGACCCATGGACGTTGCCCGGTACATCAAAGACGACAAGGACGCGGTGCAGGACGTGATCCTGTCCTCCGGCATCCACGTGAAGGCCCGCTACGGCCCCGAGGACCTGGAGGCCGCGGGGTTCGACTACGCCACGGACCTCGGCGACCCGGGGCAGTACCCCTTCACCCGCAACATCTTCCCCGAGGGATACCGCTCCCGCGCCTGGACCACCCGCCAGTACACCGGCTTCGGCACACCCCGGGAGACCAACGAGCGCTTCAAACTGATGATCGACCACGGGCAGACCGGGCTGAACGTGGCCTTCGACCTGCCGACCCAGATGGGCTACGACTCGGACCACGAGATGGCCCATGGGGAGGTGGGCCGCGTCGGCATGGCGGTGGACAGCCTGCGGGACTTCGAGGTCGCGTTCGCGGGGATCGATCTGCACAAGGTGGGGGCGGGGCTGACCATCAACGCCGTGGCTTCGATCATGCTGGCCATGTACGAGGCCACGGCCGAGAAGCTCGGGTTCGACCGGGCGAAGATCTCCGCTACTCCGCAAAACGACATCCTCAAGGAGGTCATCGGCCGCGGCGCCTGGATCTACGCCCTGGAGCCGGCGATCAAGCTGATCGGCGATACCATCGAGTACTCCATCGAGGCGATGCCGCGCACCAATCCCGTCAGTGTGTGCGGCTACCATATCCGGGAATCGGGCGCCACGCCCGCCCAGGAGATGGCCTACGCGTTCCTGATCGCCAACGCCTACATCGACGAAGTGGTGCGACGCGGCTACGCACCGGACCAGTTCGTCGGGCGCTTCAGTTTCAACCTGAACATCTTCGGCAACCTCTGGGAGCAGGTGGCCAAGTTCCGTGCGGGCCGCAAGGTGTGGGCCCACAACCTGGTGGAGAAGTACCAGGTGAAGGATCCGCGCAACCTGTGGCTGCGGGGGCTGTTCGCCGGGGGAGGTTCCGGCCTGACCAAGGCGGAGCCCGAGAACAACATCGTGCGCGGCGCCTACTACGGTCTGGCCGCGGCCCTGTCCGGCGCCCAGACCACCGCCCTGTGCAGCTTCGACGAGGCGTTCACCATCCCCACCCCGCGCTCCGCGCTGCTGAGCCTGCGTACCTGTCAGCTGCTGATGGAAGAGGTGGGCATGCGCGACACCGTGGACCCCCTGGCCGGCTCCTACTTCGTCGAGACCCTGACCAAGCAGATGGAGGAGAAGATTCGCGAAGAGATGGAGGAGGTGGAACGGCAGGGCGGCATCGTCGAGGGCATCCGCACCGGCTTCATCCAGAAGAAGCTGGCGCGCCAGGCCTTCGAGTTCGAGGCGGCCGTGCAGAAGGGCGAGCTGGTGAAGGTGGGGGTCAACAAGTACGTCACCGAAGAAGAGCAGGAAGTGGAGCTCCACGAGTACAACGAAGCCTGGGCGGAGGAACAGATCGCCGGGCTCAAAGAACTGCGCATGACCCGCAACGCCCGGCCCGTGGCCGAGAGCCTCGGCACCCTGGAACGGGTCGCACGGGAGGGCGGCAACACCATGTTCCCCTTGGTGGAGTGCTGTAAGGCCTACGCCACCGTCGGGGAGATGTCGGACGTGTTCCTGCAGGTCTTCGGGGCGTTCGACGAGCCGGGAATCTTTTAGCGGTCAGCGGCTAGCCGTCAGCTCTCAGCTAGTGCGTCCTGCGGGTGCAGAAGCGCCGCGGAGAACGGAACACCAGTTCATGACGAGCCACCAAGAGCTTGATCTTGCTGACAGCTGACAGCTGATCGCTATCAGCCACGAAAGGTGACCCATGTCCTACAAAATCGGCATCGACGTCGGAGGAACCTTCACCGACTTCCTGCTCACCCGCGGGGACGGGAGCAGCCAGATCTACAAGGTGCTCTCCACCCCCAAGGATCCCGCGATCGCGACCATCAGCGGGATCGAGGAGATGGCCCGGGAGCAGGGGCTGAGCACGGAGGCGTTCCTCAAGGAGGTCTCCACTATCGTCCACGGCACCACAGTGACCACCAACGCGACGCTCACCTACAACGGCGCCCGCACCGGACTGCTGACCACCGAGGGGGTCCGCGATGCCCTGGAGATGCGCAGGGGCATTCGCGAGGAGCAGTACAACAACCGCTTTCAAAACGCCCAGCCGGTGGTTCCCCGCTACCTGCGCCTGCCCGTGCGGGAACGGCTCGACTACCGGGGCGCGGTGGTCACACCGTTGGACGAGGGCTCGGTGAGCGCGGCCCTGGAAACCTTCAAGGCCGAGGGGGTGGAGGCGATCGCCATCTGCTTCATGAACTCGTTTGCCAACGCCGACCACGAAAAGCGGGCGGCGCGCCTGGTGCGGGAGGCGATGCCCGAGGTGTTCTTGTCGGTGTCGAGCGAGATCAACCCGGCCATCCGCTTCTACGACCGGGTCTCCACCACGGCGCTCAACGCCTACGTGGGGCCGGTGCTGGAACGCTACCTGCGCAGCCTGATGCGCAAGCTCGACGGCTTCGCCTTCCAGGGCATCCTGCTCATCATGGCGTCCAACGGCGGCGTGATCGCCCCGGAGTCGGCCATGGAGCGGCCCGCGGTGACCCTGCTCTCGGGCCCCGCCGGCGGTCCTGTGGCGGGGCTGGCGTTCTCCCAGGGGCAGGGCTACCAGGACTGCATCACCTGTGACATGGGCGGAACCAGCTTCGATGTAGCCCTGGTCAAGGACGGGCAACCCCTCACCACCACCGAAGGCTGTATCAACCGGCTGCGCATCAGCCTGCCCATGCTCGACGTCGTCACCATCGGCGCGGGCGGAGGCTCCATCGGTTGGATCGACGAGGGGGGGCTCTTGCGCATGGGGCCCCAGAGCGCAGGGGCCGACCCGGGCCCCGCTTGTTACGGCAAGGGGGGCACCCGTCCCGCCTGTACCGACGCGGATCTGGTGCTGGGCTATCTGGATCCGGAGTTCTTCGCCGGGGGCCGGATGAAACTGGACGTGGAGGCGGCCCGGCAGGCCATCAAGGAGAACATCGGGGTGCCCCTCGGTCTGGAGACCTACGAGGCCGCGGCGGGCATGTACGACGTGATCAACGTCTCCATGGCGGCCGCGGTGCGGGAGATCGCGGTCAACAACGGCTACGACCCGCGGGACTTTCCCCTGGTTACGGCGGGTGGTGCCGGCCCCAACCACGCCTGCATGATCGCCTTGGAGCTGGGGATCCCGGTGATCCTGGTGCCCCGGGAGTCGTCGATCTTCTGCGCCGCCGGGATGCTGCGCTCCGACCTCAAGCACGACCTGGTCTGCACCTACCCGACCCGGCTGGACCAGATGGACGCCGGGACGTTTCGCCAGCTGTGTGAGGACATGCGCCACCAGGGGGAGGCGCTGCTGCGCGCGGAGGGCATCGGGGAGGACCGGGTCAGCCTGTCCCTGACCCTCGACCTGCGCTACGTGCGCCAGTACCATGAGGTGGGTGTCTCGTTCACCTGGGAGGAGGCGATGGCGTGCGACGCTGCCAGGTTCGCCGCCCGGTTCCATCCCCAGCACGACGCCCTCTACGGGTACTCCCTGGAAGACAAAGGCACCCCGGTGGAGCTGTTGAACCTGCGGCTCACCGCCACCGGGGAGACGGACAAGCCCAGCCTCTCGCCCCAGGAGTTCGCCGGCGCCGATCCCGCTGCGGCCCGCAAGGGGGCGCGCAGCGTCTACCTCCCCAACGAGCGCACCTTCGCCGACGTGGTCGTCTACGACGGCATGCAGCTGAGCTACGGCAACCGGCTGCAGGGGCCGGCCATCATCGAACAGGTCAACACCACGACGTTCGTGTCCCCGGAGTTCGACGTGGTCGTGGATCGTCTGGGCACCTACACGCTCTACCTCAAGGAGATGGAGCGGGAGATCCTCGGGAGAATCCTCTCATGAGCGAAACGATCGCAATCGACAAGGTCCTGGTATCGATCCTCCAGCGGCGGCTGAAGAGCATCACCGAGGAGATGAGCATCGCCATGACGCGGACCACCCGGTCCCCGATCCTGTGCGAGGCCAAGGACTTCGTGACCGGCCTCTACGATGCCCAGGGCAACATCCTCGAACAGACCGAGAACCTGCCGATTCTGGCTTTCAGCCTGGCGCCGGTGTGCCGGTACATCATCGGCTACTACGGCGACGACATCCATCCGGGCGACGTCATCTTCCACAACGACGTCTTCAGCATGGGCAATCAGAACAACGACGTGGCCGTGTACAAACCGATCTTCCACGGCGGCACCCTGGTGGCGTGGTCGGCGTGCAAGGGCCACCAGGCGGATATCGGCGGTGCGGTGCGCGGGGGCTACAACCCCCAGGCCACCGAGGTGTGGCAGGAAGCGTTGCGCATCCCGCCGGTGAAGGTCTACGAGAAGGGCAAGCTGCGCAAGGACGTGTGGGAGCTGATCTTCGCCAACATCCGGCTCGACATCGTCGAGGAGGACATGCGCGCCGAGATCGGCTCGTGCGTGGTGGGGGAGCGGGGGGTGCTCAAGATCCTCGAGCGCTATGGGCGCGACGTGTTCGAGGCCCACAAGGAACACCTGTTCGACGCCACCGAGCGGATGATGCGCCAGGAGATCCGCTCCATCCCCGACGGCGTGTACACCGGGGAGGCCAAGGCCTACTACGACGGCAAGAACCCCGGGTCGGTGTATACCATCCGGGTGAAGATCACCGTGGACGACGGGGGCATCCACTTCGACTACACCGGCACCGACGCCCAGACACCCGGGTTCGTCAACGGCACCTTCACCTCCAGCGCCTCGGCGACCATTCTCACCTTCCTGCAGATGGTCAACCCCAACATCCCCCACAACGAGGGGATGGTGCGGCCCATCGAGATCACCATCCCCGAGGGCACCTTGCTCAACGCCGCCTACCCGGCGGCGACCACCTACGGCAACCATCTGTGCCCCAACAACGCCGATGCGATCATGCGGGCCCTGGGGCCCGTGATCCCCGACCGGGTGACGGCGGAGTGGGGCGAGCTCCTGTGCAGCCTCACCACGGGCTTCGACCCGCGCAAGGGCGGAGAAGCCTTCGTCGACATCGGGTTCATGGGGCTCAAGGGCGGCTCGGGGGCGATCCAAGGCTGCAACGGTTACGACCACATCGGTATGATCGATGCCTCGGGCGGCGTGCTCGACCAGGACTACGAGATCTTCGAGCAGCAGACGCCTCACCTCCTCCTCAAACACGAGTACTGGCGCAACTCCGCCGGCGCCGGGCAGTGGCGGGGCGGTCTCGGCGTGGAGACGGAGTTCCTCATCCGCGGCGATAGCGTCAAACTGGTCACCTTCGGCGACGGCGACGTGGAGGCCTCCCGGGGAGCCCTGGGCGGCATGGAGGGAACCCTCAACGTCATCAAGCTGCGCTACCCGGACGGCACCTGGTACACCTGCACCACCAAGGACCTGGTCGAGGGCGTGCCGGAGGGCACCCTCTACTTCCAGCAGGCCGGCGGGGGCGGCGGGTGGGGCGATCCCAGAAGACGGGCGGAGGGGAGGGTGCTCGAGGACGTGCGCAACGGCGTGGTCAGCCTGGACAAGGCCTGCGAAGACTACGGCGTGTTCATCGACCCGACCACCTGGTCCGTGGACGAGGAAGAGACCCGCAAGCTCAGGGCGAAGGCGGAGGGGGCATGAACAGTCTGGAGTACTTGCAGCCCCGTGACGTGGCCGAGGCGGTGACCCTGTTGACCGAGGCGGGCGGGGAGTACCTGCCCGTGACGGGGGCCACGGACGTCTGGGCCAACATCCGCTCGGGCAAGCTGGCGCCGCGGGGGCTGGTGTCCCTGACCGGCATCGCGCCCCTGCACGAGCTGCGCCTCGATGCGGGGGCGCTGGTGGTGGGGGCGGCCGTGACCCACGCCCGGATCGAGGACTCCGCCGAGGTGGCCGCGGTCTACCCGGCGCTGCACCGGGCGTGTTCCGCGGTGGGGTCGCGGCAGGTTCGCAACGTGGCCAGCCTGGGGGGGAACCTGTGCAACGCGGCGCCGTCGGCGGACTCGGCGGTGCCGGCCCTGCTCTACGACGCCGTGTGCGTCGCCGAAGGCCGCAGCGGGCGGCGCGAGATCCCCGCGGCGGAGTTCTTCCTCGGGCCCGGAAGAAACGCCCTGGCACCGGGAGAGATCCTGGTGGAGGTCCGCTTTCCGCGACCGCCGCTGGGAACCCGCGCGGACTACTGGAAGCTCACCCGCCGCAAGGGTGTGGAGCTGCCCATCCTGGGGGTCGGGGTGCGGCTCACGCCGGCCGCGGACGGCCACACCGTGGCCCAGGCGCGGATCGCCCTGGGCGTGGCCGGACCCGTGCCCATGCGGGCCCGCGGGGCCGAAGCATTGCTGGAGGGTGAGGAGCCGACCGCGGAGCGGGTGAGCCGGGCCGCGGCGGCGGCGGCTGAGGAGTCCCAGGTGCGGGACTCGTGGCGGGGAAAGGCTTGGTACCGCCGCGAGATGATCCGTGTGCTGATCCCCCGGGTGATCGGACGGGCCGGGGTGTTCGTGAGCTAAGGAGCCGGGAGGGGCACAACAAGGCGACACACTGGGACCGTCGGTTGGGTCGGGTGTGGCACCTGCCCTCCGGCGGGCAGGAAACCTGCGCTCCTGTGGGGGCCCATGGCGCGCGCGACTCCAGAGCTGCCGTGCCGTTGCCTCGGCAGCGTCGCCAGGGAACCTGACCGCGCTCCGGAAGGGAACTACACCCGACGCGAGGGCATGTGTGGTCGTGGTACTGGAAAAACCGAACGCTTGGCCGCCGCCAGGCGCATGCTTGGGGGCTGGAAGGCAAGGGGGGCTGAGCTTCCCAGCCGACAGAAAGGATTTCCCATGGAAAAACGGATTCACTGCACGGTCAACGGCGAGGCGGTCTCTGTTCTCGTGGAAGCGACGTGGAACCTCCTGCGGCTACTGCGGGAGGGGTTGGAGCTGACCGGGGCCAAGGAGGGGTGCGGCGCCGGGGAGTGTGGGGCCTGCACGGTGCTGGTGGATGGCAAGGCGGTGAACTCCTGCCTGTACCCGGCGTTCGAGGCGGAGGGGCGAGAGATCGTAACCATCGAGGGCCTGGCAGAGGGCAACGTGCTGCACCCGATCCAGAAGGCGTTCGCCGAGAACGGGGCGGTGCAGTGCGGCTTCTGCACCCCGGGGATGGTGCTGTCGGCCAAGGCGCTGCTGGATGTCACGCCCCTGCCCACCGATGCCCAGATCCGCACGGCGCTGGCGGGCAATCTGTGCCGCTGCACCGGGTACACCCAGATCATCGAGGCCGTGAAGGTCGCTGCCCAGGAGTGCTCCCATGGGTGATTGGAAGGTCGTGGGGAAGGAGATCCCCAAGGTCGACGCCACCGAGAAGGTCACCGGCCGCACCGTCTACGTCCACGATCTCAAGATCCCGGGCATGCTCCACGGCCGCATCCTGTACTCCTCCCGGGTCAGCGCCCGCATCCTCGCCATCGACACGACGGAAGCAGAGGCGTTGCCCGGGGTGCGGAGTGTGATCACCGCCTACAACACCCCCGAGATCCGCTTCGGTTTTCTCAAGGACAACGCCGTACTCAAGAAGGACCGGGTGCGCCAGTATCGCGACGAGGTCGCCGCGGTCGCCGCCACCTCCCCGGAGATCGCCGCGGCGGCGCTGGCGAAGATCCGCTTGACCTACGAGGATCTGCCGGCTGTGTTCGGCCCGGAGGCGGCCTTGGGTGAGGACTCCCCCCGGGTGCACGAGATGGATCCCCGGGGCAAGCCCACCAAGGACAACCGGTTGCGCCTGCCGTGGAAACTGGAGGCCGGAGACGTGGACCAGGCCGAGCGGGAGTCGGCCTTCATCGCCGAGGGCGAGTACCAGATGGGCTGGGTGACCCACTGCTGCATGGGCACCTCCGGCTGCATCGCGTCCTTCGATACCCACGGTGACCTGACCGTGTACAGCAATTCCCAGATCCCCAGCCTGGCGAAGACCGATTACCAGGAAGCCCTCAAGGCCATGGGACTGACCGGGCGGGTGCGGGTGGTGAACGCGGCGATCGGCGGCGGGTTCGGCTCCAAGCTCGACACCTATGCCCATGAGTACATCGCCATCCTGCTCGCCCAGCGCACCGGCCGGCCGGTGAAGATACTGTTCGACCGGGAGCAGGAGTTCGAGGCCACCAGCCCCCGGCAGCCCATGAAGGTTCGCGTGCGTCAGGGGTGTGATGCCCAGGGGCGGCTGACCTTCCGGGACATGTCCCTGATGCTGGACAACGGTGCGTACACCTCTTGGGGTGCCACCACCCCCACGGTGGCCATGATGCCCGCGTCCAGCCTGTATCGGGTCCCCAACATCCGCTACAAGGCGGTCTGCGTCTACACCAACAACACCTACGCCCAGGCCATGCGCGGCTACGGTACTCCCCAGGTGACCTTTGCCATCGAAGCCAATCTGGACGAACTGGCGGAGAAGGCAGGGCTCGACGCCCTGGAGGTGCGTCGGCGCAACGCCAACGAGCCGGGGGAGACCTCTCCCCAGGGCTTCCATTTCCGGACCTGCGGCCATCGCCAGTGCCTGGACACGGTGGCGGAACGGCTGCAGTGGGACGCCAAACGCAACCGCTCCCCGGCGACCGGGGCCAAGGTGCGCGGGGTGGGTATGGCGAGTCTGCTCCACGTGGGCGGGGGCGCGAAGATCTACAAGTCCGACGGCTGCGGCACCATCATCAAGATGGACGACCAGGGGCGGGTCGATGTCTACAGCGGCTCCATGGAGATCGGTCAGGGGCTCGACACGGTGCTGCGCCAGATCGTCGCCGAGACCCTGGGCATCGGTACCCACATGGTGAACATCGTGGTGGGCGATACGGATGTGTGCCCCTGGGACGTGGGGGTGCACGCCTCGCGCTCCACCTTCGTGGCGGGAAACTCCGCCCTGGGAGCCGCCAGGTCGATTCGCGACCAGATCCTGGCTTTTGCGGAGGAACTGCTGGAGGCGCCCCGGGAGATCCTCGCCATCGAGGACCAGACGGTGGTGTGCCGGGAGGACGCCGCCAAGAACATCCCGCTCGACAAGTTGCTGCGCAAGGCCCACTTCGCGGCGTCCGGCAACACCATGTTCATGGCCACCCACTTCTTCGAGCCTGCCACCCAGTTGCTGTCCGGGGACTTCAAGGGCGATTTCTCCGCCTCCTATGCCTGGGGGTGCCATGGGGTGGAAGTGGAGGTCGACACCGGGACGGGGCAGGTGGAGATCGTCAACTACGTGGCGGCCCACGACGTGGGGCGGGCGATCAACCCCATGCTCCTGAAAGGTCAGATCTACGGCGCGGTGCTCATGGGGGTCGGCTACGCGCTGACCGAGGAGATGATCTACCGGGAGGGGCGGTTGCTCAACCCGAACTTCCGGGACTACAAGATCCTGACCACCATGGACGCGATACCGGTGGACGTGGTCCTGGTGGAAACCAACGACCCCGCGGGACCGTTCGGCGCCAAGGGGATCGGCGAGCCGGGGCTGGTGCCCACCGCCCCCGCCATCGCCAACGCGATCTACGACGCGGTGGGCATCCGCATCCACGAACTGCCCATGAAACCCGAGGTGGTGCTGGCGGCCCTGTTCGCCAAGCAGGGAAAGAAGGTGGAGGGGTTGAACTGACGGGTGCCCAGACCTCGTGGGCCCGGAGGGAAAAACCCGATCGCGGGTGAGGCGCCGGGCTCCGCTGAGGGTGTTGACTCGCTGACCGTTCGCACGTGATACGCGGGGCTCTGCAGCGGGCGGGCTGGCCCGGAGCACGGGCCGGAATGTCTGCCGGTTGGTATCCGGTGGGTGACCCGGGGACAAGGGGACGCCCGACAGTGGGGAAACCCCGGGCGCCTGTACTCGTCACCACATGGACCCGGCCCACGCTCCGGCCCAGGCCGCCCCCCGCTCTGGTGTTGAATCGCTCACCGCTCACCGCTTACCCGACACCTGACACCCGACACCCGACACCCGACACCCGACCGCGCTGACTGTTGACTCGCTGTCCGCTGCGTGTTGAAGTGGCTCCAGACGGGGTCAGCCGGTTGCGGCCGGCAGTGGGGGAAAGGGAGCCTGAACAGCGTGCGGATGCACTCGAGCCTTACGGATCTGAAAGTCCTCATCCGGGGCGGCGGAGAGATGGCATCGGGGATCGCCCACCGGTTGTTCCGCAGTCACCTGCGGGTGGCGATCACCGAGGTAGCCGCGCCCCTGGCGGTGCGGCGGGCCGTGAGCTTTTGTGAAGCGGTATGGGACGGCGTGTGCACGGTGGAGGGACTGACCGGCCGCCGGGTTCAGACCGCCGCGGAGTTCGACCCGGTCATCGACCGGGGGGAGATTCCGGTTCTCGTCGACCCCGAGCTGGGGTGCCTGGATTCCTGGCGCCCCCATGTGTTGATAGACGCCACCGTCGCCAAACGCAACCTGGGGACCCATCGGGACATGGCGGAGCTGGTCATCGGCTTCGGCCCGGGGTTTACGGCCGGTGCCGACGTGGACCTGGTGGTGGAGACCAATCGCGGGCACGACCTCGGGCGGCTCATCTTCACAGGGGCTGCCGAGCCCAACACCGGTGTTCCGGGAACGACCGCGGGGTACACCCTGGAGCGGGTGCTGCGGGCGCCGGCCGCGGGTGTATTCGAGGCCGCGGCCGAGATCGGGGACCCGGTGGAACCGGGCCAGGTGGTCGCGCGGGTGGGGGGCGACCCGGTCACCGTCCAGATCCCGGGAGTACTCCGGGGGCTTCTGCGCAGCGGGGTTCCCGTGAAACCGGGCCTGAAGGCCGGTGATGTGGACCCCCGGGGGGAGCGCCGGACCTGTTTCACCATCTCCGAGAAGGCCCGGGCACTGGGGGGCAGCGCCCTGGAGGCCATCCTCATGCGCTGCAACTCCTGAGGGCGGCGGAGCCCGTGGCAGCGCAATACAGCGGGCGCCTCGCGGGCGTCGCCCTTTTCGTCGCGGCGCTCCTGGTCGCGGCGTGCACCCCCGGGCCCGAACCCCAGGCAGGGAAGTGGGCCGGGCGGCAGGTGCGGGTCTTCGCCGGCTCGGCCATCCAGCCGGCCCTGGTGGAAGCGGCGCACCTCTTCCAGGAGCAGACCGGGGCCGAGGTGCTGCTCCACTTCGGGGGCTCCGGGGCCATGCTCTCCCAGATCGCCCTCACGGGCCTCGGCGATATCTACCTGCCGGGCTCCTCCGACTTCATGGTGCGGGCCCGGGAGCAGGGCACGGTGGAGCCCGACACCGAGGTGCGGCTCGCCTACCTCCTGCCGGCGCTGCTGGTGGCGAAGGGCAACCCCAAGCAGGTGCGCGGCCTCGCCGACCTGGCGCGGCCCGACCTGCGGGTGGGGCTGGCCCGGCCCGACACCGTGTGCGTCGGCCTGTACGGCGTCGAGGCCCTGGAGGGGCGCGGGCTGGGGGCGGCGGTGCGCCCCCGCATCTCCGGCTACGCCGAGTCCTGCGCCAAGACGGCGCAGATGATCGCCCTGGGTGCCGTGGACGCGGTGCTCGGCTGGGAGGTGTTCACGGCGTGGAACCCGGACGCGGTGGAACGGGTGGAGCTGGCGCCGGGGGAGGTCCCGCGCATCGGCTACATCCCCGCAGCCCGGGTCACCACCAGCCCTGACCCCGAGCTGGCCGCCGCGTTCCTGGCGTTCCTGGAAAGCCCCGAGGCGCAGGCGATCTACCGGTCCCACGGCTACCTGACGAGCCTCGCCGAGGCGCGCCGGCGGGCCGGTGCGGACACCCCCGTGGGGGGCACCTGGGAGCTGCCGCCCGCCTGGATCCCGGGGGCGGAGTTCCGATGAGGGGGCGCGGCCTCGGCCTGCTGATCGGGGCCTGCCTGCTGTTCGCGGTGGGGCCGGTGGTGGCGATGGTGGTGGCCCAGGCGGGCTACGCCGGCGCGGTGGCGCCCCTGCGGGTGCTGGGAGACCCCCTCATCCTGCGGGCCATCGGCCTGTCCCTGGCCACTGCCACGGCGGCGGCCGCCGCGGCGCTGGTGGTGGCGGTGCCCGCCGCCTACGGCCTGGCCCGACACCCGTTCCCCGGCCGCGGGGTGATCGACCTGCTGTGCGACCTGCCGGTGGTACTCTCCCCGGTGGCCCTGGGCGTGTCGCTCCTGCTGCTGTTCCGCTCGGTGCCGGGGCGCTGGGTGGAGGAGCACCTGGTGCGCTTCGTGTTCGAGATACCGGGTATCTGGCTGGCCCAGTTCGTGGTGGCGACCGCCCTGTCCATCCGCGTGCTGCGCGCGGCGTTCCAACAGCTGGACGTGCGCTACGAGCAGGTGGCGCGCTTTCTCGGCTGCACCCCGTGGGGGGCGTTCCGGCATGTGGCCCTGCCCCTGGTGGGCCGGTCCCTGGTGGCCGCGTTCATCCTCGGCTGGGCGCGCGCCGTGGGGGAGTTCGGCGCCACCGTCACCCTCGCCGGTGCCGTGGCGGGGCGGACGGAGACGATCCCCGTCGCCATCTACCTGCGCCTGTCCCAGGCGGACACCGTGGGCGCCACCGCCCTCATCCTGCTCCTCTCCGGCATCGGCCTCGGGGCCCTGGCGCTGGTGCGGCGGCTGGGGAGGGGCCTCGGGTGATCCGGGTGGAGGGCCTGTGCGCCGGGTTCGGGAAGTTCCGCCTCCGGGAGGTCGAGCTGGCGGTGGATCCGGGACAGAGCTTCCTCCTCCTGGGGCCATCCGGCTCCGGGAAGACCCTGCTGCTGGAGGCGATCCTCGGCATCCGGCCCCTGGAGGCGGGCCGGGTGCTCCTCGATGGCGTGGACGCCACCCGCCTGCCCCCCGAAGCCCGCAAGGTCGCCTACGTTCCCCAGGATCTCGCCCTGTTCCCGCACCTGGACGTGCGGGGGAACCTCCTGTTCGGCCTCCGCAGGCGCGGTGTGGAGCCCCGGGAGGCGGCGGCGCGCCTGGCCCGCTGGGCCGAGCTCCTCGACCTGGGGGCGGTCTTGGACCGCCCCGCCGTCGCCACCCTGTCCGGCGGCGAACGGCAGCGGGTCGCCCTGGCCCGGGCGCTGGTCACCGAGCCCCGGGTGCTGTTCATGGACGAGCCGTTTTCCGCCCTGGACGGCAGCCTGCGTCGGCGGCTCCAGACCGAGGTCCGCTCGCTCCAACGGCGGCTCGGCCTGACCCTGGTTCAGGTGACCCACGAGGCGGAGGAGGCGTTTCTCATGGCCGACCGGATGGCCATCCTCATGGACGGCCGCGTGGAACAGTGCGGCACGCCGGCGGCCCTGTACAATCGCCCCGCCAACCTGAAGGTGGCGCGGTTCCTGATGCTCCAGAACCTCTACCCGGGCCGGGTGCTGGGGCTGCGTGCCGACGGCCTGGCGGAAGTGGCGGTGGCAGGCGGGCGCTTCGTGCTGGAACCCGACCCCCGCTACGGGGAGGGCGCCCCGGTGGTGGTGGGCATCCGGCCCGAAGAAGTCATGCTGATCCGTCCCGACCGCCCGGTGGAGCCGGAACGGGTGAAGAACCTCTTCTGCGGCACCGTGGAAGAGTGGAGCGACCTCGGACACTACCGCCTGGTGCGTCTCCGGGTGGGACCGCTGGTCCTGGACAGCTGGCTCAACATCCGCGCGGCGCGGGAGTTCCCCATGGAGCCCGGGGGCCGGATGTGGTTTCACTTGCGGCCGGGGAGCTTCTGCCTGCTGCCGCCCCAGTAGGACCCGTTCTGCCGGCGCAGGTCTCGCGGCGGTGCTGCCCAACGGACCTGGAACAGAGGTGCACGGCATGATCAAATCCATGAACGTCGCGTGGTGGGTCCAGAAGTGGGCAGCTCTCCAGCCGGAGAAGGCCGCACTGCGCTTCGAAGGCCGGACCGTGACCTATGGGGAGCTCCACGCCCGCGCAAACGCCGCCTCCTGCTGGCTCCAGAGCGTGGGGATCGGGAAGGGGGACCGGGTCGCAGTCGTGCTGGAGAACGGTCTGGAGTTTGTGGAGGTGTATCTGGCCTGCGCCCGGGTGGGTGCCGTGTTCGTGCCGTTGAACTTCCGTCTGGCGGCGGCGGAGCTCGACTACATCCTGGGCCATGCCAGCCCCCGGGTGCTGGTCGCCGGCCGGGAGTTCGCCGCTGTGGTTCCCGCCCCGGCAGCGACCCGGGGTGAGTCTGCACCGCTGACGGCGTGGGTCGGGGGCGGCGACGCTCCGCAGCCGCCGGGTGCCCTGGATTATGCCGCCGGAGTGGCTGGGTTTGCCGGAAGATCGCCGTTTCGGACCCCTTCCCTCGGGGCGAGCCACCCGGAGGAAGCCCACGTCATCATGTACACCTCCGGCACCACCGGCCATCCGAAGGGCGCCGTGCTCAGCCATCACAAGACCTTCTTCAACTGCCTGAACGCCGATATCTTCCTGAACCTCTCCCACGACGACGTGTTGCTGGTGGTGCTGCCCCTGTTCCACTCCGGGGGCCTGTTCATCCTGGCCACGCCCGCCCTCTACAAGGGTGCCACCCTCGTGCTGCAGTGCCGTTTCGATCCCGTCGGCGCCTACGCGGATATCGCGCGGTACCGGGTGACGAAGTTCCTGGCCGTGCCCACCGTGTACCGCGCCCTGTTCCGGGTCGCTCCCGAAGAAAGGGGAGACACCTCCTGCCTGGAGGTGTGCGCCATCGGGGGCGAGAAGGTGACTCCGGAGATGATCGAAGAGTGCCACCGGAACGGCTTCACCGTGCGCCAGATCATGGGACAGACCGAAACCTCCATCCTCCTTTGGGCCTCGGAGGAGGAGGCCCTGCGGCGCAGGGGAACCGTTGGGCGACCCGTGTTCCACGCGGAAGTGCGGTTGCTCGGGGAAGACGGGCGTGAGGTGCGGCTCGGGGAGGTGGGGGAGATCGTGGTCAGCGGGCCCACGCTGATGAAGGAGTACTGGCGCGATCCGGTGGAGACCGAGGCGGCCCTGCGAGGGGGGTGGCTGCATACCGGGGATCTGGCCCGCATGGACGAGGACGGCTACTTCTTCCTGGTCGATCGGGCCCGGGACATGTACATCAGCGGGGGGGAGAACGTCTACCCGGCGGAACTCGAGCTCGTCCTGAAATCCATGCCCGGCGTGGCGGATGCAGCGGTGGTGGGCGTGCCTGACGCCGAGTGGGGGGAGGTCGGCCGGGCGTTCGTCGTCTGTGGGGAGAGGGAAGGGCTCACCCGGGAAGATGTGTTGGCGTACTGCGAAAGCCGGCTGGCGAGGTACAAGGTACCCAAGAGCGTCATCTTTCGACGAGATCTGCCCCGCACGGCGATGGGAAAGGTGCGGAAGTTCCTGCTGATGGATCCGGATGCCGGTCGGGGGTGACGGGTGGTCGGGGAGGAGGGTGGCGTGACAGCGGGCGTGCTTCTGGCAGCGGGCGCCTCCCGGCGCATGGGGACCGGATCGAAGTTGCTGGCACTGGTGGGCGGCGCGCCCGTGGTGCGGCACGGGGCCGAGAACCTCCTGGCCGCGGGGCTCGCCCCCCTGGTGGTGGTGCTGGGCGCGGCCGAGGAGGGGGTGCGGGAGGCCCTGTCCGGGTTGGAGGTCCGGTGCGTCCGCAACCCGGATCACGGACGCGGGATGGCCTCGTCCATCGTGGCCGGGGTGGGCAGCCTGGGGCCCGAAGTCGATACCCTGGTGCTGGGGCTGGGGGACATGCCGGGGGTGCGACCGGCAACGGTGCTGCACCTGCTGCGCGCGTTTCGGGACAGCCGGTGCAACATCGCGGTTCCGGTCTACCACGGCGTGCGGGGTCACCCGGTGGTGTTCGGACTGGGTGCGCACCGGGCGGGGTTGTTGCGGCTCCGGGGCGACGCCGGGGCCCGGTCGATGCTGGCTGCGCACGCGGCGGACGTCTTGAGTGTCCCGGTCACCGACCCCGGCGTCCGCATCGACGTGGACACCCCCGCGGATCTGGCCGCTCTGCAGGCTTCCGGAGTCCCGACGGAGCGGCACGCGGACCGGCGCGTCGGTCCCAAGGCGACGGACCGAAAGGGAGAAAACGGGTGAGCGAATACCGGCACAGCACAGACCCCGGGGGGGAGGGCTTGCGGGAACTCCTCGGTGTGGGCAAGGGGGACCTGGTATCCCTGGTGGGGGGCGGGGGGAAGACCACCTGCCTGTTCCGTCTGGCGGGGGAGTTGGCGGCTGCGGGAGTCGCCGTGGCCGCGACCACCACCACCAAGATCATGGCACCCACCGACCAGGTCGGCGTGCGGCTGATCTGCGGAGGCTCCTACGAAGCGCTGTGCCGGGCCTTGGAACCACCCCCTGGCCCGGTTCCGGTGCTCGGCCTGGGGGTGATGCCCAACGGGAAACTGGAAGGCATCGCCCCCCAGTGGTGTGACCGGCTGCTGGGCGACGGCGCGGTCGAGGCCTTGCTGGTCGAGGCCGACGGGGCGCGGCGCAAACCGCTGAAGGCCCCGGGGAGCAGGGAACCCGTGGTCCCGGACGGGACCACCGTCTTCGTCGTACTGGTGGGGCTATCCTGCATGGGGCGAACCCTGGACGACAGCGAGGTGTTTCGGGCAGACAGGGTCGCGGCGGTTGCCGGGCAGCCGCTGGGCACCCCCATCACGGCCGAGACCGTGGCCCGCCTGCTGCTCTCCGAGGACGGCTTGCTGCGCGGCAGACCCGGTGTGGCCAAGACCGTGGTGTTTCTCAACCAAGCCGACCTCCCCGGCGCCCGGGCTGCCGGAGAGGCCGTGGCGCGGAAGATCATTGCGGGTCCGACCCCGTTCGACCGGGTCATCCTGGGTTCTCTGCAGGCTGCCGCACCGGCATTGGAACTCTGGTACCGGGTATAGGGCAGGGTTCCCGGGTGCCCGCCTGCGGCGTCCGCAGCACCCCCGCCGGTCCGCACTCCCCCGCAGTCCCGCCACTCCGCTCAGGGCGGGGCCGGGCCTACTCCACCCAGTCGGCCAGGTAGATGTCGGTGGCGCGGGGCTTGGTGGGGTTGCGGTTGGAGCCCCACACCAGTTTGCGGCCGTCGTGGGAGAACATGGGGAAGCTGTCGAACACGGCGTTGTCGGTGAGTCGGGTCAGTCCACCGCCGCCGGCGTCGATCAGGTACAGCTCGAAGTTGTGGCCGAAGCGGCCCAGATCCGGGTGCCAGTCGTCCACGTTGCTGGCGAACACGATGCGGCGCCCGTCCGGGTGCCAGGAGGGTGCCCAGTTGGTGGCGCCGTTGTCGGTGAGGCGCCGTTTGTTGGCGCCGTCGGCGTCCATCACCCAGAGGTCCAGGGGTACCGGCACGATATAGTCGTGCTCCATGCAGTCCCTCCACAGCGCGTGCTCTTTCGCCGTTTCCGGGTACCAAGCCCGCCACACGATCCGGCTGCCGTCCGGTGACCACCAGGGTCCACCGTCGTACCCGACCCGGTCGGTGAGGCGGCGCACCTGGGAGCCGTCCACGTTCATCACGTAGATGTCGAAGTCCCCTTCGCGCTGCGAGCCGAACACGATGTGCTGACCGTCGCTGGAGACGACGGGTTCGGCGTCGTACTTGGGGTTGTCGGTGAGCCGGGTCGGGTTCGAACCGTCGGCATCGGCGCGGAAGATATCATAGGGGTGGAGGGCCCAGATGTAGCGGGCCCCCCCCCGGGGTGCCGGCTTCGGGGGGCAGTCGCCGGGCAGGTGACTGGTGGAGGCGAACACCACCTGGCGGTCCCCTGGGAGGAAATAGGCGCAGGTATGGGCGCCGTGGTCGGGGCTCACCCGGCGCTTTTCCGAGCCGTCCACGTTCATGATCCAGATCTTGTCGCAGTTTTGATCTTGGCGATTGGACTGCCAGATCAGGCGGGTATCGTCCCAGCTGAAGTAGGCCTCGCCGTTGTCCCCGTCGGAGGTGAGTTGCTGGATGTTCACCAACTGGGGCGCGGCGTGGTTCCCCGCCGCGGGGGCCATCGGCGGGCGCTGGGCGCAGGCGAGCAGGGCGAGGCAGAACAGGGGAGGCAGCGCGTGTCGGGTCATGGCAGTGCGTCCTGACGAGAGGGGTTGCGTGCCCTACAGCACGGTGATCACTCCGGGCACGGTGCGCAGGCCGGCGTAGACCGCCCGCAGCTCGTCCGCGTTCTCCACACGGGTGCTGAGGGTGACGGAGAGATAGGTGCCGTTGCGACTGGTGCGGGTGCGCCGTTCCAGGGTGCGAGACGCGCCGAGGGCGTCGCGGGCGGTGGCCTCGACCGCCGCGACGAACGCCTCCTGGTTGGGTCCCACCGCCTTGAACTCGAAGGGGGTGGGGAACTCCAGCAGGTCCTCGATCGGAACGGAGCGCTCAGCCACCGCGCTTGCAGGCGTCCTGGCGCGCCTTCAACTGGCAGTTCGGGCAGGGTGCCCCGGCACCCGGGCTCATCCGGTCCAGGGTCTCGGCCTGGGCCAGCACCATGCGCACCCCGCACAGAGACCACGCCACGCCGTACTCCTTGTGGGCCTGCAGGTGCCAGAAGCCCTTGCCCGACGGGCGGAACCAGTTGCCTTCCTCGGCCAGATGCTCGGTGTCCTGGATCGACGGTGGGGTGTGGTCGTCGGAACTCATGGGCGTGGGTCTCTTTCGGTTGGTGGTTGGGTCGAGGAGATCTTACCGAACCGCCGCCTGGCTGTCACGGCCCCGGCTGGGGCCCCGACAGCCAGACGCCCCGCGCCCGTCGGCGGGGAGCCGACGGGCGCGGGTCAGGAACGGAACCGGGGCGTGGGGCGCGGGGGGGCTAGCCGCACTCCGAGTAGCCGCAGCCGCGACACAGCACACAGCCCTCTTCGTGCTCCACCGCGTCGCCGCACTCGGGGCAGGCGCCGCTCAGTGCCACGTGCTTCTCCACCTCGCCGTCGGGGTCCAGGCGGGACTGGATGGCGCGGGCCAGGGCGTCGGCACAGCTCACCACCTTGTTGGCGCCGAACCCGGCGGGTTTGTGGCAGGAGATGCCGCGCAGTTGCTTGACCACCGTGCGGGGGTCCATGCCCGAGCGCCACGCCATGGACACCAGCCGACCGATCGCCTCGCACTGGCTCGCGGCGCAGCCGCCAGCCTTGCCCATGGTGGTGAACACCTCGAACAGACCGCGGTCATCCTCGTTGATGGTGACGTAGAGTGGTCCGCAGCCGGTCTGCATCTGGTAGGTGGTGCCGTGCAGGGCCCGGGGCCGGTCGCGCTTGGCCACGGCGGTGGGGTGGGCGGCGGCCGGTGCGTTGCCGGACGGCACGGGTTGTTGCTGGGCCGGGGAGGACAGCACCTGCCCCTCGCGGCTGCCGTCCCGGTAGATCGTGACCCCCTTGCAGCCCAGGTCGTGGGCCTGTTTGAACACCAGGGCGACGTCGGTGCGGGTGGCGGAGCGGGGGAAGTTCACGGTCTTCGATACGGCGTTGTCGGTGTGTTTCTGGAACGCCGCCTGCATGCGGATATGGCGGTCCGGGGTGATGTCGTGGGCGGTCACGAACACCTTGCGTGCCGCCTCTGGCACCTCGGGCAGGTCGTGGAGGGTGGCGCCATCGGCGATCTTGCGGGCCAGTTCCTGGGAGTAGAATCCCGCGGCCCGGGCTTGCTCGGCAAACACCTGGTTGACCTCCAACATCTCGGTGCCGTCCATCACCCGGCGCACGAACGCCAGGGAGAACAGGGGCTCCACGCCGGAAGAGCAGGCGGCGAGAATGGAGATGGTGCCCGTGGGGGCGATGGTGGTGCGGGTGGCGTTGCGGATCGGCCGCGCTCCGGGACGATCGTACACCGAGCCCTTGAAGTTGGGGAACGCGCCGCGCTCCGCGGCCAGTTCCTCGGAGGCCTCCCGGGCGGTGCGGTTCACGAACTCCATCACCTGCTCGGCCAGGGCCTCGGACTCCGGTGAGCCGTACGGCACCGCCAGGTGGTAGAGCAGATCGGCCCAGCCCATCACCCCCAGGCCGATCTTGCGGTTGCTCCGGGTCATCTGTTCGATCTGGGGCAGGGGGTAGCGGTTGACATCCACCACGTTGTCCAGGAAGTGCACGGCGCGGCGCACGGTGCGGCCCAGCCGGTCCCAGTCCAGTTCCCCCCGGCGGGTCATGCGGGCCAGGTTCACACTGCCCAGGTTGCAGGACTCGTAGGGCAGCAGGGGTTGTTCGCCGCAGGGGTTGGTGCTCTCGATGGTGCCGATGGCCGGGGTGGGGTTGTCGCGGTTCATGCGGTCGAGAAACACGATGCCGGGTTCACCGGTGGCCCATGCCTCCTCCACAATGGCTTCGAACACCTGGTGCGCGGGCAGACGGCCGGCCACGCTGCCGTCCTTGGGGTTGATCAGGTCGTACTCCTCTCCCGCCGCCACCGCTTCCATGAAACGCTCGGTGAGCCCCACGGAGAGGTTGAAGTTGGTGAGGATGCGGGTGTCGTGCTTGATCCCGATGAACTCCTGGATGTCCGGGTGATCCACCCGCAGAATGCCCATGTTGGCACCCCGGCGGGTGCCGCCCTGCTTGATCATCTCGGTGGCGGTGTCGAACACGCGCATGAAACTGAGGGGGCCGGAAGACACCCCGCTGGTGCTGCGCACGGTGTCGTTCTTGGGCCGGATGCGCGAAAAACTGAAGCCGGTGCCGCCGCCGCTCTTGTGGATCATGGCGGTGTTCTTCACGGCCTCGAAAATTGATTCCATGCTGTCTTCCACCGGCAGCACGAAGCACGCCGAGAGTTGCCCCAGTTCGCGGCCGGCGTTCATCAGGGTGGGGGAGTTCGGCAGGAAATCGAGCCGGGCCATCAGGTCGTAGAAATCGGCGGCGGTCTGGTCGACGTCTGCGTCGGGGTCGTGAAGCCGGTCGGCCTCGGCCACCGCGCGGGCCACCCGGGCCAGCATCTCCTTGGGACTCTCCACCGGCACGCCGGCGTCATCCTTGCGCAGGTAGCGCTTCTCCAGAACGGTGATCGCGTTGGCCGAAAACTCGGGGGTCCGTTCCATGGGAATGACGCGGGCGGCAGACTCAGACATGAATCCCTCCTTAGGGAAATGAAGACTGTATCTAGTACGAGGCGCGAATGATACCCCAACAGGTTGTGGTATGGAATGCCTTTTTCGAATCATTCTAAGAAAAATACAGTCCGGGAGGGGCCACGGGAAAGACCGGATGGCGGCGGGGCAGAGCGAACGGCGGGACCTGACGGCAGGGCGTGGGGATGGGCCGCTGCGGAGGGGCAGAAGGCGTGGTTGTTTCTCCGGTGGCTAGATGACGGAGGCGAGACCGGCGTCCACGAGGCGCAGCAGTTCGGTCATGTGAAACGGCTTCTTGAGGGTGCGCACGCCGGGAAACATCGCGGCGGTGGAGAGGAAGTTCAGCTTGCCGTCCTTGCCCCCTCCGGAGATCGCGATCACCGGCAGGGAGGGGGCCAGTTCGCGCAGTTCTCGAAGCAGGTTGAGGCCGCCTGCCTTCGGCATCAGGATGTCGGTGATGACCAGATCGGGGGTGGTGGCCCGGAACCGGCGCAGGGCTTCCTCCCCGTCCGCGGCCTCTTCCACCTCGTACCCGGCGTCGGTGAGCAGGTCTCGCAGCACCTCGCGTACGGGTGCCTCGTCATCCGCGATGAGAATCTTGGCCATGTTCCGGCTCCTCCCCCTGGCCGGCGACGCGCTGCGGCGGCCAGCCGATCTCCGTGTCTCGGTCGAGAACCGTGCGCACCACGCGTCCCAACTCGTCCGGGCGCACGGGCTTGAAGAGCACGGCCCGGGCCCCCGAGGTCTGGGGGGTGAGGTCGCCGGCATCCCCGTAGTGCCCCGTGCACAGGATCACGGGCAGGTCCGGGCAGCGTTCCCGCAACGCCTCGATCAACCGGGTTCCGCTCATGCCCGGCATGCGCTGGTCGGTCAGCACCAGATCGAACGGGACCCCCGGGGCGGCGAGCAGCTCCAGGGCCTTGGTGGCCCGGTCTGTGGCCGTGACCCGGTAGCCCTGCTCCTCCAACACTTCCACGAGTACCTCGGTGACCCCGGGTTCGTCGTCCACCAGGAGAATCCGTTCCGAGCCCTGCTGCGGGGCCCCCGGCGACTCCAGTGGCGGCTCCACGGCCGCCGCGGTGATGGGGAAGAGGAGGCGAAACAAGGTGCCGACCCCCGGTTGGCTCTGCACTTCGATGGTCCCGCCGTGGTCTTCCACGATGCCGTGCACCACCGACAGACCCAACCCCGTGCCTTTGCCTACTCCTTTGGTGGTGAAGAACGGTTCGAAGATCCGACCCTGCACCTCGGGCGCCATTCCGCAGCCGGTATCGCTCACCGTCAGGGACACCATCTGGCCCGCACCGTCGGGGTCGCCCCCGGTGTGGTGCTCCAGGCCGATCTTCAGCTCCCCTCCGTCGGGGTCCATGGCGTGTGCGGCGTTGGTGAGCAGGTTCATCAACGCTTGGTGGAGCTGCACCGGGTCGCCGAGGACGGGGGGCAGGTCCGGGGCCACCTGGTGCCGCACGGTGATGTTGTTCGGCAGCTGGATCCCCATCAGCTTCACCACTTCCTTCACCAGGGGGGCGAGCTGCAGCGGTGCTTTCTCCTTTTCGCTGGCGCGGCTGAAGGTGAGCACCTGTTCCACCAGTTCCTTGGCCCGCTCGGCGGCGCCGGCCACCCGCTGCAGCTTGCGATGGGCCGGGTCCTCCGTGGGGGTGTGGGCCAGCAGCATCTCGGCGTAACCGAGAATCGGCACCAGCAGGTTGTTGAAGTCGTGGGCGATCCCCCCCGCCAGGGTGCCCAGCGCCTGCAGCTTCTGGGATTCCTTGACCCGCTCCTCGATCTGCACGTCCCGGGTGATGTCGCGCACCACCACGGCCAACCGTTCCACCGCTCCTCCGGGACCCATCACCGGGGAGATCGAACACAGTTCCGGGTACGTCGTGCCGTCGCCGCGCCGGGCGGTGCGGCGCCCGGTCCACGGCCGGCCGGTGGCGAGAACCTGTTCCAGGAGTTGGCTGCGCCCACCGGGGGTGGCCTCGCCCCCCGGGGTTTCCAGGTGACGTCCAACGAGTTGCCGGGCGGCAACGCCGGTGAGCTGCTCGAACGACGGGTTCACGTACTCGACGGTGCCGTCGGGAGCAGCGATGAGCACGCCGTCGGCGGTGTGTTCCACGGCTGCGGCGAGGCGCGCTAGATCCTTTTCCCTGGCCTGGAGTTGGTCCGCCATTTCATTGAGGGACATCGCCAGCCGGGCCATCTCGTCGCCGCCCTTTGCCGGCAGGCGATTGGCGTAGTCCCCGGCCGCGAACTTCCGGGTTTCGGTGGCGATCTGGGCCACATGTCGCCCCAGGGAACGGTTCAGCACCAGCGCGGTCCCGGCGGCGATGGCGATGCCGCCCAGCCCCAGAAGCAGAAGGGCGACCTGTCCCCGGCGGGAGGTCGCGGCGGCGGCCTGGGTGGACAGCCAGACCTCCCGGTGGATGTTGCGGGTGATCCAGGTGCCCGAGATGCGCGCCCCTTGCCACAGCTCGTGGGTATTCTCGTGGGCGTGGTCGAGGGTATCCGCCGAGGCATCCCCCCGGGCGGCCGCCTCGTCGTCCAGGTAACCCAGCACCGACGCCTGGATCTGGGTCAGGGTGCCCCGCAACCGCTGGATCTCCTCCTGCAATCGGGGCGAGAGGTTCAGCTCGAAGAGATCCCCGAGCCGGGAATCCGCAGTGTTCAGGAGGTTCAGCACCGAGGGAATCGGCGAGGGGCCCTGGGCCACGTAGATCGCCAGGTTCTGCTGCGCGACGCGCAGCAGGCTGGAGGCCTTCGCGAGCAGGGGCTGCGCGGCGGCACGGTGTTCCGGCGCCACGGCCCCTGCCAGCGGGTGCAGGCGCGTCCGCAGGCCGGCGATGCTGGCCTCCACCCCTGTGGTCTGCCGGGAGGTCGCCTCGCCTCGGGGTGTACCGGACGCCAGCAGCCCGGTGAGGGTGCCGAACTCGCCAGCCGCCGCCCGGACCGCACGCTGGTAGGCGTGCAGATCCTCGGCTGAGGTCGCCAGCCAGGGCTCCAGCGTGGCCACCGTCGCGCCCAGGCCGGCCAGCGGCCGCTCCACGTCGGCCTCCGTGACGCGGCGCTTCACGTGGTAGCCGTGGAAGAGATCGCCCGCTTCGCCCAACAGCAGCTCGACCGGGTAGATCACCCCCATGGCCGGAATGAAACGTTCCTCCACATCGGCGAGGATGCCAGTCACCCGGCGGGTCTGGAAAAACGCCGCGGAACAGATCAGGGTGAGGATCAGCACCAGGGCGAGCAGGCCAAGGGTCTTCAGGCGGGTGAAGGTCATGGTGGCAGCCGGCTACTGAATGCGGAGTTGGAGCAACGGGCCGATCTCTCCGGCGCCGTACGTAGAAGCGGCGTTCTCGGGGTCGCTGTCACGGCCGGCGATCTCGTGGCGGGAGACCCCGAACTCGTAGCTGCCCCCGCGGACCAGTTGGAGGTCATCGCCGTGGCCGGTGACCAGCTTGCGCCGGAACTCCACGGTCCAGACGCCCTCCTTCCAGGTGCCTTTGGCCCGGATGTCTGCCCGGCTGCCCGTGGGCTGGCGATTCTTGTACTTGGCCTGCCTGTCGCGGCCGCGGCCGCTGTAGGTGAGGACCTCGTAGGCGCTGTCACCGGCATCTCCGTCGCGGAACAGGTAGAACACCTGGCCGCTCTTGGATACGCGCGGGGTGCCGTGCTCCCCAGCGCTCCGGGTGTAGCGCTGGAGCTTGTCGTCGGCGTACCCCACCGGGTCGGTGCGCTGGGCCTTCCAGAACCAGAGGTCGGCCAGGTACTCGTCGTCGCTGGTCAGGGTGAGGTCCGCCGGGAACGGCTCCATGTTCCACTTCAGCACCAGGGTGTCCTCGCGCTCCGGGCCGGTGCGGTAGCGCGCTTCCGCCGGGTCCCACACCAGGGTCTTGTGCTGGCGGTCTTCCGTTGGGTCGGGGAAACGGGCCAACAGGTAGAGGTGCTCCCCGTCGTGGGCCGCGCGCAGTTCGATGTCAATGCGGGCGACCGGGTCGCGGCTGGTGATGGCCGGGGTGTCGTTCCACACGGGGTCGTCGGCCACACCGTCGATGGTGGGCGGCCGGGTGGTGTGCACGGCGAGCAGGCCGCGGTCCGTGGCCAGTGCAGTGCCCGCCGCCAGGAGAAGAAGGACGCTGAGGTGGTGCCGTGTGCAGATCCGCATGGGGCCCCCGTTCGGCCGGCGGTCGCGCCGGGCCGAGTTTGCTGCTCCGTACTCCGAGTCTAGGCATCGGCCCGCGGAGAATAATCTTGAGGAGGAACGCGATTCGGGGGGCGAGGGGCACGCACCGGGGGCGGGGCACCGTGCGGGTCGGGGAGAACAAAACGCGGGCGACCCGGAGAGGCCGCCCGCGCAGAAGGAGTGGAGGCGTGGCTGGGGTTACTTGGTTTCGCGCTCGGCGGGTTCCTCAGCCGGTTTCCCGGCGTCCCCCGGTTCGTCCCCGGCCTTCGCGCCCTGGGTGCTGGGCGCGGGCTTGGCGGCGCTGTTCGTGGCGGTCTTGGACGAGGTGCTCTTGGGCTTGGTCGATTTCTTCTCGTCCTTCGGTTCCAGCAGGGGTTCGGCATCGGAGGCGGGTGCTTCCGCGGCCTTCTCTTCCGCCTTCTTGCCTTCTGCGGCGGCCGGCGGTGCCTCGAACGGGAACTCCTCTTCGAAGTGCTTGCGGGAGCGGTTGAGCCGCGCCATGGCGTCGCGCAGGTGTTCCACCTCCGCCTTGTTGTCGCGGATGTTCTCCACCAGGATCTTGACCTCCTCTTCTTCGAGGATGCCCGCCTGATCGTTGATCAGCGCGTTGTAGACGAGGTTGCCCAGGTCCCGCAGGTCGGCCTTCACCTCTTTTTGCAGGGCGGCGGTGCGCATCCGCTTCTTGAGGATGCGGCTCTGCTTGGTGGTTTCGAAGGCCAGAATCGACAGCCCCTTCTGGGTCTTCTTTATGAAACTCTCGTTCTGGATACCCATCTGTTCTCCTTTCCAACCATCAAGCGGCAACTCGATCCGGCTCTAGAACGGGCGCCCGGAACTCTAGACGGAAGCCCCCGGTGTGTCAAGAAACGGCTCCCCCAGGCCGTTCTTCCTGCTCCAGGGTTATTCTGATAGAATTCACCGGTTATGGCTGGAAGCAATCCCGAAGCGACGCGACTACTGCAGATTCTCGACCGGCTCCGGCAGGTCGATCCGGCCCCCCGCCCGGGGCTGGCCTACGACGATCCCTGGCAGCTGCTGGTGGCCACGGCCCTGTCGGCCCAGTGCACCGACGCGCGGGTCAACCAGGTGACCCCGGGGCTGTTCGCCCGCTACCCCGGGCCCCGGGAACTGGCCGCGGCAGCCGTAGCCGACGTGGAACACGAGATCCGCAGCATCGGCCTGTTCCGCAACAAGGCGCGCAACCTGGTGGCCATGGCCGCCGCTGTGGCCGGGCACCACGGCGGTGTGGTGCCTGCCGACCGCGCCGCTCTGGAGGCCCTGGCCGGGGTGGGGCGAAAGACCGCTTCGGTGGTCCTGGGCCAGGGGTTCGGAGTGCCGGCGTTCGCGGTGGATACCCACGTGGGGAGGGTGTGCGCCCGGCTGGGTTTCGCGCCGCGCGCCGAGCCCCGGATGGTAGAGCGGAGCATCACCGCGCTGCTGGCACCGTCGCACTGGGCGGAGGCCCACCTGCTGTTCATCCACCACGGGCGGCGCACCTGTGCCGCCCGCAAACCCGACTGTCTCCACTGCCCACTGGGGGCACTGTGCCCCTCGGCAGGGAAGGTGTAGGGCATGCTCGATCGTCGTGTCGCGCTGCGCCTGGAAGCGATCCGGCGCCTGATGCGCAAGGGCGCCGTGGCGAACCTGCGCCGCATCGTCGAGAAGACCCACCCCGCCGACCTGGCCGCGATCTTCGGGGAACTCAACGACCTGGAGCAGGGACGACTGTTCCAGATTCTCAGCAGCTGCGGGTTGGCCGGGGAGGTGATGAGTCACCTCGAGGCGAACACCCTGCAGCAGTTGATGGCGTCCCTGAGCGACGACGAGATGGCCGGCATCCTTTCGGCGATGGAGTCCGACGACGCCGCCGACTTGCTCTCGCTGTTGCCGGAGGAGCGCCAGGGTGGGGTGCTGGCGGCGATGACCCACGAGGACTCCCAAGACATCGGCAGCCTGCTCCGGTACCCCGAAGACTCCGCCGGCGGCATCATGACCCCGTCGTTCTTTGCCCTGGGCCAGGCCGTGTCGGTGCACGACGCGATCGACGCGATCCAGGGGGCCGAGGCCGCGGAGACGGTCTTCTACGTGTATGTGGTGGACGACGAGGAACGCCTGGTGGGGGTGGTGAGCCTGCGCCAGTTGATCACCTCGGCGCCGTCCACCAGCCTGCGCCAGGTGATGAACTCGGACGTGATCTCGGTGGCGGCCGCCGAGGACCAGGAGCAGGTGGCCCGGCTGGTGGCCAAGTACGACCTGTTGGCGATCCCGGTGGTGGAGACCGAGGGGCGCCTGGTGGGCATCATCACCGTGGACGACGTCATCGACGTGCTCCGCGAGGAGGCCACCGAAGACGTCTACAAGATGGTCGGCACCAGCCAGGAGGAGCTGTTGTACGGCAACCAGGTGCTGCCGATCGCTCGCCTCCGCCTGCCTTGGTTGGTGGTCAACCTGTTCGGCGGCGTCCTCACCGGCACCATCCTGTGGTACTTCCGCGCGACGGTGGAGGAGATCATCGCCCTGCTTTCGTTCCTGCCGGTCATCACCGGCATGGGTGGCAACGTTGGCACCCAGTCCTCGTCCATCCTGGTGCGGGCCTTTGCCACCGGCCGGGTGGAGTTCGCGGATCTACCGTCGCACCTGTGGAAGGAGATGCGGGTGGGGTTGCTGCTGGGGGTGGTGTGCGGCGTGTTGGTGGGGGCTGCGGCGTTTGTCTGGCACCGCAACCCGGCCCTGGGGGTGGTGGTGGGGGTGTCGATGACCGCGGCGATGACCGTGGCGGCCACCATGGGCACCCTGGCGCCGGCGTTCTTTCGCAGACTCGACATCGACCCGGCGGTAGCGTCGGGGCCGTTCGTCAGCACCGCCAACGACATCACCGGCATCCTCATCTATCTGGGTACCGCCAGCATGCTGCTGCGCTTCCTGCCCCACGTACAATGATCGCGACCCGGGCCCTGCTGCTGCGGGCTACGCCGTACCGCGACAGCGATCTGGTGGTGGACCTGCTCACCGCGGCGCACGGCCGTCTCGCCGCCCTCGCCCGGGGGGCGCGCAAGTCCCGGCGCCGCTTCGGTGGTGTGCTGGACTACTTCAACCTGCTCCATGTGGAGCTGGGCCGGGGCCGCGGCGCGTTGGGGAGCCTCGGCAGCGTGGAGTTGCTGGGTAGCTGGGAGGTCCTGCGCACCGACGTGGACGCCTACTGTACAGGCAGCCACCTGCTGGACCTGGCGCGCCTCGGCACCCGGGAGGGGGATGCGGCGCCCGAGTTGTTCCGGTTGCTGCTCGGCGGGCTCGACGCGCTGCAGCGCGGCGCCCATCCCGCCAGCCTGGCCCGGGTGTTCCAGGTGCAGGCCCTGGCCCGGCTGGGCTACGCCCCGGTGGCCCGCCATTGCCCGGGTTGCGGGGTCGCCCTGGGGGTGGCGGCGGCAGGGCGGGGGGTGGTGCTCTGTCGCGGCTGCGCCGAGCCCACCGCAGCGGTCTTGTCCGCGGGGGCGGTGCGCACCCTGCAGGCCGCTGCCGAACTGCCCCAGGAGCGGCTGGGGGCGCTGCGCTTGCCCCCCGCCCTGGCGGCGGAGGTGGTGCCGTTCCTGGACGCAGCACTGGAGCTCGCCCTGGGCCGGAGACCAAACTCCGTGGCGTCCCTGCCCGGGTTTGGCAGGATTGACCCTCCGCCTCGGGGTCTGGTACCGTAACACCCCTTTTCCACCAATGATAACGGATGGTTCGCTGCTTCACGCGGCGGGCCCGACGCCGGCACGGCCGGCAGAAGGGAGACAGGAACATGCCCCAAACCTTGGCAGGCAGTTGGGCACTGATCCTCGGTGCCTCCAGCGGCTTCGGCGCCGCCACCGCACGGGCCCTGGCGGCCCGTGGGATGAACATCTTCGGGGTCCATCTGGACCGCAAACCCAACATGCCCATGGTCAACGACTTGGTGGAAGAACTCCGGGCGACGGGTGTCCGCGTCTGCTACTTCAACAGCAACGCAGCAGACGCGGAGAACCGCCGGCTGGTCCTGGACGACATGGGTGAGGAGATGGGCGACGGGCCCAAACTGCGGGTATTCCTGCACAGCCTGGCGTTCGGCACGCTGAAACCCTACATCGGCGAGACCGGGCAGGTGCTCACCCAGGCCCAGATGCAGATGACTCTGGATGTGATGGCCCACAGCCTGGTGTACTGGGTACAGGACCTGGTCCAGCGCAGGTTCTTCGAGGCCAACTCCCGGGTGTTCGCCATGACCAGCTCCGGGGGCCACGTGGTGTGGCCGTACTACGGTGCCGTGTCCGCGGCCAAGGCGGCCCTGGAGAGCCACATCCGCCAGCTCGCCCTGGAACTGGCGCCGAAGCAGATCACCGCCAACGGCATCCTGGCCGGTGTCACCGACACCCCGGCCCTGCGCCAGATCCCCGGCCATGACCACATGCTGGAGGTGGCCCGCGGCCGCAACCCCATGGGTCGGCTCACCCAGCCCGGCGACGTCGCCGGCGCCATCGCCTGCTTCAGCCAGCCCGAGTGCTACTGGCTCAACGGCAGCATCCTGCGGGTGGACGGTGGCGAGGATGTGGTGGGTTGAGGCGTGCACGGTGAGCCGTGAGCGGTGTACGGGAAAGGCCATCAGACTCCCGGTTTCCGCCGTTTCCTGATCACCGTTCACCGATCACTGTTCACCTTTTTTCGGAGATTCTCCCATGACTTTCCAGCAAGTGGTCCTGACGCTCCAGTCGTTCTGGGCCGAGCGGGGCTGCCTGATCGGCCAGCCCTACGACATCGAGGTGGGGGCGGGCACCATGAACCCCCATACCTTCCTGCGCTGCCTCGGGCCAGAGCCGTGGAACGTGGCCTACGTCGAGCCCAGCCGCCGCCCCACCGACGGCCGCTACGGCGAGAACCCCAATCGCCTCCAGCACTACTACCAGTTCCAGGTGATCCTCAAACCATCGCCCCTGGAGATCCAGGAGCTCTACCTGGACAGCCTGCGGGCCCTGGGCATCGATCCCCTGGACCACGACATCCGCTTCGTGGAGGACGACTGGGAGAGCCCCACCCTGGGTGCCTGGGGTCTGGGTTGGGAGGTGTGGCTCGACGGCATGGAGATCACCCAGTTCACCTACTTCCAGCAGGCCGGGGGCATCGACTGCCACCCGGTGAGCGGCGAGATCACCTACGGCATCGAGCGCATCGCCATGTACCTGCAGGGGGTGGACAGCGTCTACGACCTGGTGTGGACCCAGGGGGTCACCTACGGCCACGTGCACCACCGGGACGAGGTGGAGTGCAGCACCTACAACTTCGAGGAAGCCGACGTGGCGATGCTGTTCGAACTCTTCGACCGCAACGAGGGCGAAGCCCTGCGTTTGGTCGAAAAGCATCTCGTGCGGCCGGCCTACGACTGCACCCTGAAGTGCTCCCACACCTTCAACATGCTCGACGCCCGCGGGGCGATCTCGGTGACCGAGCGCACCCGCTTCATCGGCCGGGTGCGGGACCTGGCGCGGGCGGTGGCGTTCGCCTACGTGGCCCAGCGCGAGGCCATGGGACACCCGCTGACCGGGAGCTTTGGCCGGGACGCCGGGCAGGGGAGGGGTTGACCATGGCCGCAGATCTGATCCTGGAAGTGGGCACCGAGGAAATCCCGGCCGGGTTCCTGGCGCCGGCCCTGCAGCAACTGGAACAGTTGGCCCGGGCCGGCCTGGCGGAGAACCGCCTGGGCTGCGGGGCCCTGCGCGCCCTGGGCACCCCGCGGCGTCTGGTGCTGGTGGCCGAGGCGGTGGCTGACTCCCAGCCCGACGCCGTGGAAGAGAAGGTGGGCCCGTCCCTGCAGGCCGCGTTCGACAGTGACGGCAACCCCACCCGGGCCGCCCAGGGGTTCGCCCGCAGCAACGGTGTGGAGGTGGCCGACCTGCTGCGGGTGGAGACCGAGAAGGGCACCTACGTGGCGGTGAAGAAGCAGATCCTCGGGCGCCCGGCGTCCGGGGTGCTGGCCGAGCTGCTGCCGGCGTGGATCGCCCGGCTGCACTTCCGCAAGACCATGCGCTGGGGCAGCGGCGACGTCGCGTTCGCCCGTCCCGTGCACTGGATCCTGGCCCTGTACGGGGGCGAGGTGGTGCCGTTTGCCTTCGCCGGCATCGCCAGCGGCCGTACCAGCCGCGGCCACCGCTTCCACGCTCCGGAGCCGTTCCAGGTGCAGGACGCCGCCGACTACCTGCGCAAGATCGAGCAGGCCCGGGTGGTGGTGGACCCGGCGGTGCGCCGCAAGCGCATCGCCGCCGGGGTGGCCGAGGCCGCCCGGGCGGTGGGGGGTACCGCGTTGCTGGACGAGGACCTGCTGGACACGGTGACCAACCTGGTGGAGCTCCCGGTGCCGGTGGCCGGCAACTTCGAGGAAAAGTACCTGGAGCTTCCCCGGGAGCTGCTGATCCTCACCATGAAGAGCCACCAGAAGTACTTCGCGGTGGAGGATGACCAGGGTCGGTTGCTGAACCACTTCGTCACCGTTTCCAACACCGCAGCCCGGGACCTGGCGGTGGTGGCCCGGGGCAACGAGCGGGTGCTGCGCGCCCGCCTGTCCGACGCCCGCTTCTTCTTCGACGAGGATCAGAAGACCTCCCTGGAGGCCCACGCCGAGGGGCTGAAGAAGGTGGTGTTCCAGTCCAAACTCGGGACCAGCTGGGAGAAGGTGGAGCGCTTCCGGAGCCTGGCGGCGCAGCTGGCCGCCGCGCTGTGCCCTGTCAGCGCGGCCAGCGTGGACCGCATCGCCCGGCTCGCCAAGGCCGATCTGGAGACCCTGATGGTCTATGAGTTTCCGGAGATCCAGGGCATCGTCGGGCGGGAGTACGCCGCCCGGGCGGGGGAGGAGCCCCTGGTGGCCCGGGGCATCGAACAACACTACTGGCCCACCCAGGCCGGCGGCGAGTTGCCCCGGGACGCGGAGAGCGACTGTGTGAGTCTGGCCGACAAGCTCGACACCATCGTCGGCTGTTTCGGGGTGGGGCTGATCCCCACCGGCACCGCCGACCCCTACGCCCTGCGCCGTCAGACCCTGGGGGTATTGCGCATCCTCGACGAAAAGGGCTACCGGCTTGGCCTGGGCTGGCTGGTGGACGGTGCCCTGGAGCAGCTCGGGGCCAAACTCACCCGGCCGGCGGACGCGGTGAAGGCCGACGTGTTGGCGTTCTTCCGGGGCCGCCTCGAGGGGTTGCTCGCCCAGGGCGGGCTGGCCGCGGATCTGGTGCAAGGGGTGCTCGACGCGGGCTGCGACGACGTGGTGGACGCCCGGGCCCGGGTCCAGGCCTTGGCCGCGACCCGCGCCGCCGGGGAGCTCGCCCCCCTGGCCGAGACGTTCAAACGGGTGGCCAACATCCTCAAGGGTCAGGAGCCCGGCGCCGTGCGCCCGGAGTTGCTGGGCGAAGCCGCCGAACAGAACCTTTGGCAAACCTACCAGGGGGTACACGGTGCCATGGGGGCCGCCGCAAGCCGCGGAGCCTACGGTGAGTTCCTGGCCGAGGCCGGCAGGCTCAAGGCTGCGGTGGACGGGTTCTTCGAGGCGGTGATGGTGATGACCGAGGATTCGGCGGTGCGGGATAACCGCCTCGCCCTGCTGGCTACGGTCGCCCGGTTGTTTCGCGGCGTCGCCGAGTTCACCCGCATCGCGGGGGCGGGATAGTGGCCCGCGTTCGCCCTGTGGCGGATGTCTTGCCGTTGACAATGGACGCTTACGGGACGTAGGAGGGAGAGCATGGCGAAGTATCTGTACACCTTCGGAGGCAACGCGGCCGAGGGACGTGCCGACATGAAGAACCTGCTCGGTGGCAAAGGCGCCAACCTGGCCGAGATGTGCCAGCTGGGCATCCCGGTGCCCGCCGGGTTCACCATCACCACCGAGGTGTGCACCTACTACTACGACCACGACCGCACCTACCCCGAGAGCCTGGCCGGGGAGATCGACCGGGCCCTGGAGCAGATGGCCGGGGTGATGGGGGCGACGTTCGGGGACGCCGCCGACCCGCTGCTGCTCAGCGTGCGCAGCGGCGCCCGCAAGTCCATGCCCGGCATGATGGAGACGGTGCTCAACGTGGGGCTGTGCTCGGCCACCATCCCGGGCATGATCGCCCGCACCGGTGGCAACGAGCGCTTCGTGTACGATGCCTACCGCCGCCTCATCATGATGTACGCCGACGTGGTGATGGAGAAGGCCGCCGGCGTCGAGGTCGCCGAGGGGGAGGGGATCCGCCATCAACTCGAAGAGCTGATGGAAGGGGTCAAGAAACAGCGGGGCTGCCAGGGGGACACCGACCTCACGGGCGCCGACCTCAAGGCCCTGTGCGAGGCGTTCAAGGCCCGGATACACCAGGTGCTGGGCAAGCCATTCCCGGACGCCCCGCGGCAGCAGCTCGACGGGGCGGTGGGGGCGGTGTTCGGTTCCTGGAACGGCAAGCGGGCGATCAGCTACCGGCGCATCGAGGGCATCCCCGACGAGTGGGGCACCGCCGTCAACGTCCAGGCCATGGTGTTCGGCAACCTGGGCGAGACATCGGCCACCGGGGTGGCGTTCACCCGCAACCCGGCCACCGGTGAGAACGTGTTCTACGGCGAGTGGCTGCCCAATGCCCAGGGGGAAGACGTGGTGGCGGGCATCCGCACCCCCGACGCCATAAACGCCGCGTCCAAGACCGAGACGAACGCCCACCTGCCCACCCTGGAAGAGGCGATGCCCGCTGCCTACCGGCAGTTGCTGGAGATTCGCGGGCGGCTTGAGACCCACTACCGGGACATGCAGGACGTCGAGTTCACCGTCCAGGACGGCCGCTTGTGGATGCTGCAGACCCGGGACGGCAAGCGCAACGGCCCCGCCGCGGTGCGCATGGCGGTGGAGATGGCCGACGAGGGCCTGATCGCCAAGGCCGAGGCGGTGCTGCGGGTCAGACCCGACCAGCTCGACGAGCTGCTGCACCCCATGGTGGACCCGGCCTCCGAAGGCCGCGCCCGGCTGCTCACCAAGGGACTGCCCGCGGGACCGGGTGGCGCCCGGGGCACCATCGTGCTGACCTCCGACAAGGCCCAGGAGTTGGGGGGCGCCGGCGCCAGCGTGATCCTGCTGCGCACCGAGACCAGCCCCGAAGATGTGCACGGCATGCACGCCGCCCAGGCCATCGTCACCGCCAAGGGTGGTATGACCTCCCACGCCGCCCTGGTGGCCCGCGGCTGGGGCAAGACCTGTGTGGTGGGGTGCGGCAGCCTGGACATCGACGTGGCCGCCGGCACCGTCACCGTGGGGGACACGGTGCTGCGTGAGGGCGACGTGGTGACCGTCAACGGCACCCGCGGCGCCGTGTACGTGGGTGAGCTGCCGCTGATCGTCATCGACCCGGCGAAGAACCAGGTCATGTCCCGTTTTCTCGGCTGGTGTGACGAACTCCGTACCCTGGGTGTGCGCACCAACGCCGACCGGCCCGAAGACGCCGAGCAGGCGCGGCGCTTCGGCGCCGAGGGCATCGGTCTGTGCCGCACCGAGCACATGTTCTTCGGTGAGGAGCGCATCCGCGCGGTGCGCGAGATGATCCTGGCGGAGAGCGTCGAGGAGCGGGTGGTGGCGGTGGACAAACTGCTGCCGTTCCAGAGGGCCGATTTCAGGGGGCTGTTCCAGGCCATGGCGGGCCTGCCGGTCACCGTGCGGCTGCTGGACCCGCCCCTGCACGAGTTCGTACCCCATGAAGACGCGCTGCTCGTGGACCTGGCCCAGACCATGGGGGTGGACGTTGATCAGGTGCGCGCCCGGGTGGAGCAGCTCAAAGAAGCCAACCCCATGCTCGGCCACCGGGGCTGTCGCCTGGGCATCAGCTATCCCGAGGTCACCGCGATGCAGGCCCGGGCCATCCTCGAGGCCGCGGCGGAACTGCGGGCCGAGGGAGTGGACGCCCGGCCGGAGATCATGGTGCCCCTGGTGGGTACCGTTGGGGAACTGGCCGACCAGAAGGCGGTGATCCTGGAGGTGGCTGCGGCGGTGATGGCCGAAAAGGGCATCGCCGAGCTGCCGTTCCTGATCGGCACCATGATCGAGGTGCCCCGGGCGGCGCTCACCGCCGATCAGGTGGCCGCGGAGGCCGAGTTCTTCAGCTTCGGCACCAACGACCTCACCCAGATGACCTGCGGCTTCAGCCGCGACGACGCCGGCACCTTCCTGCCCCTGTACGTGAAGAAAGGTTTCTACGCTGCAGATCCGTTCCAGAGCATCGACCAGGCCGGAGTCGGCCAGCTGGTGACCATGGGCACCCAGAAGGGCCGCTCGGCGCGCCCCGGTCTCAAGGTGGGGGTGTGCGGCGAGCACGGAGGCGACCCCGACTCGATCCACTTCTTCCACGGTGCCGGTCTGGACTACGTGTCGTGCAGCCCGTTCCGGGTGCCGATCGCCCGCCTGGCTGCCGCCCAGGCCGCGATCAAGGGCTGAACGTGCGGGGCGTCAGGGGGCACCGACGTCCCCTCGGCGGGGGAGTGGCCCGGCTGATTCTGCCGCTCGCCATCGCCGCGCTGTGCGGCGTCACCCCCGCTGCGGGGCTCATGGAGAGCGGGGTGGCGCGGCTGACCCGGGGGGCAGGTGTGGCCCAGAGCGGGTCGCGCCCCTGCGGCCGCTGTCACAGCTCCGAGTTTGCCCTCTGGTCGCAGCATCCCCACAGCCATGCCCTGATCGATCCCCAAACCGACCCCCGGCGGATCACCGCTCGGTGGGGACGACGGGTGCCCGGCTGGCGGGAGTACGTGGAGGGGCGCTTCCAGCGCGAGCAAGTGGTTCGCGCGTTCGGTGTGGGCTTCTACCAGGTGTACTTCCGCGCCGACCCCGATGGGCACCGGCTGCTGCCCGCCTGTTGGCATCTGACGGAGCGCCGCTGGCTGCCCCTGCCCGCGGAACTGGCCCGGGTGGAAAAGGAAGGGGCGACCTGGGGGGAGCGCTGCGCGGGCTGCCACACCACCGGGTACCGGCCGGTGGAGCGCACCAGCGACGAGCTTAACGTGGGCTGCACGGCGTGTCACGGCGACGGGGCCGAGCACCTGGCCAGTGAGGGCCGCACCCCGATGCTGCGCCCGGCTCTGCTGGAGCCGAAGCGCAGCGCCGAGGTGTGCGGCGCCTGCCACTCCCGCGGCATCGACCCCGTCACCGGGGCGCCCTACGCGGCCCGTTTCCGCCCCGGCGCGGTGCTGGGCGACACCTTCCGGGTGATGGCAGCCACCCCCGAGGGCGACGCGTGGTTCTGGCCCGGTGGGGTGGAACGGCTGCCGTACATGGAGTACCAGGGGTTCCTGCAGAGCGCCCACTTCCGCGGCGGGCTGCGCTGCACCTCCTGTCACCTGCCCCACGGCTCCCAATACGGCAAGGCCCTGGTGCGCCGCACCGAGGAACTGTGCACCGAGTGCCACACTGGAGGGGGGGCGCGCGGCCCGGTGCACCTCCGGCACCCGGCCGGAAGCGCAGGTTGCGTGGACTGTCACATGGCGGTGGTGAACCCGGGCAGCGACTGGGTTCCGGTGCGAACCCATAGCCTGCGCTTCCTGGAGCCGAAACAGGCGCAGGCCACCGGCATGCCGTCCAGTTGCACCACCGCGGCCTGCCACGCCGATCGCGGCGCCGCCTGGGCGGCGGAGGTGGTGCGCGCCTGGCGACAGCCGCCGTAGCCGACCCCTCGACTGTAGAAACCGCGCCGGCCGGCCGATGATAGGGGGAAGACGGGTACCCCCACCGGCCCCAGGGTGGGGCCGGGAGGCGAGGCGCGGATGACCCCAGCACACCACGACGACACCCTGTTGCGCCGCCTCCTGTCCCTGGAGGCGCAGCCCGACCTCGCGTTTGCGGAGGGGGCACGCACCCTGTGCCACGCCGATGGCCTGGTGCTGCTCACCCCCACCGGCGCGGGCGACCATCGCGTCGCACTGTGCAGCGCCACGCCGGGCGACGTCGAGGGCGCGGTCGCCGGAGCGACCGTGGACCCCGCCTCCCACCCCCTGCTGTTTCCCCTCAACGGCGCGTTCCACCTCCAGGTGGGCGACCTTTCCCCTGTCCCCCTGGCACAGTATTTTCCCGAAGCGCGTTGGTGCCTGGTGGGGGTCGGCGAGTCCTGGTCGTGTTGCGCCCTGTGGTTCGGCTCGGGGGCGCCCCCGGAGCCGGTCGTCGCCGATGCCCTGCTGGGCGGCCAACTGCTGCGCCTAATAGGGGATCGGGTCGGCGCCGCGGGGAACGGTTCCCAGGCCGCGGCGGCCGCCCTGACGCGCCTCTCCCACGAGTTCAAGACCCCCTTGGTAAGCGTCAAGGGCTACGCGGAGCTGATCCTGGACCAGGACGACGGCTCCCTGGAACCCCGGGTGCGCGAGTGGGTGGCGCGCATCGCCGGCGGTGCCAACCGTCTGGCGGCCCTGTTCCGCAAGGCGACTGCCGAGGCCCGCACCGGCGACGCGGATTCCTACGAGGCGCGGCCGGTGGACCCGGCGGAGTGGGTGCGGCGCTGCGTCGAGGAGACGACGTCCCTGGCCGCTGCCCGGGGGCTGCAGTGGCAGTGGCACGCCGAGCCGGAACTGCCTTGGGTGCGTGTGGACCCGGAGGCCGCCCAGGATCTGCTGCTGGAACTGCTGCAGAACGCCGCCCGGGCCACCCCCGACGGGGGACGCATCGCCGTCGAGGTGGCCGCGGCCCATCGCAACTTGCGCCCCGGGGTGCAGGTGAGCGTGCGCGACACCGGGGTGGGGTTCCCCGCTGGGGTCGGGGGCGAACCGCTCTTCGAACGCTTCACTACCTTGGCGCCGGTGCTCGCCCACCACAGCGGCGAGTTCGAGTACGGGGCGGCGGGCCTGGGGCTGGGTCTGGCGATGGCCCGGGGGGTGGCCCGTGCCCACGGGGGCGAGCTGTGGGCCGAGGGGCAGGGGCGCGACGAGGGGGCGCTGCCAGGGACGGTCTTCCGGGTGTGGCTACCCCGGGCCGAACCCGGCGTGGGGGAAGTGCAGGAGGGGGCGACCCCGGGGCGAGTCCTGCTGCTGGAGCCGGACAAGGAGCCACGTCAGATCCTCGCCGCGGCCCTGGGCGAGAGCTACCAGGTGGTGGGCGTGGCCAGCGCGCTGGAGGCCCGGGAGGCCTGGGCCGAGGGCGAGTGGGCGGCGTGCATCCTCGAACCCCGGGTGCCCGGCGGCGGGGTGGCCCTGGTGCAAGCGTTGCGCGCCGGGCCGGGGGCCAGGAACGCCGCCATCCTCACCTACTCCATCGGCACCGGGGCGGCCGAGACCGCCGCCTGGCGCGGTGCCGGTGCCGACTCCTGCATCGGCAAACCGGCCCGAACCCGGGTACTGCTGCAGCGTCTGCGCACGGTCAGGAACCGGCGAAACCGCCGGTAGAGCCGAAGCCCCCCGCCCCCCGCGCCGTCTCCGTCAGGGCCTCCACCTCCCGCCATGTGGCCCGGGTCACCGGCGCCACCACCAGCTGGGCGATGCGGTCGCCCCGGCGCACGCGGAACGCCTCCTCGCCGTGGTTGATCAGAAGCACCCGGATCTCACCCCGGTAGTCGGCGTCGATCGTCCCCGGTGTGTTCACCAGGGTGACACCGTGGCGGGCCGCCAGCCCGCTGCGCGGCCGGATCTGCGCCTCGTACCCGTCCGGCAGGGCGATCGCCATTCCGGTGCCCACCCCCACCCGTTCTCCCGGTCGCACCTCGGCATCCTCCGCGGCCACCAGATCCATGCCGGCGCTGTGGGGCGTCTGGTAGGCTGGCAAAGGCAGTCCTGCACTGCCGGGCAAGCGCAGGATGCCAACGTCGATGGCGTCCATCAGGCCGTTCTCCTCCCTCCCCCATGGGGGGACGTTGGAAAGGTTATGAAGGTTTCTCGGTGTCCTGCTCTGCCGACCGCGCCCGTTGCACGGCTTGCCACACCGCGGGGGCCGTTCGGCCGGTCCAGCGGGCGAGATTCGTGATGGTTAGTCCTGCGTCTCGGTGAGCGCACAGGAAGAACGCTCCCCGCGCCCTGGTAACCCGTCGCTGCCGGGATGGCCCGAGGATCTCGTCTGCGCCCACCTGCCAGGTGCGGCTCGTTTCACGCAACACCTCGTCCGCGGTGAGGGCGGGGCGCAACCGCTCGGTGTCGTCTTCATCGAGCAACTGCTCGACGAATGTTCCCGAGCCGAGCACCCGCGGGTCCCCCAACTCTCGCTCCTCCGGTTGGCGTCTGCGCAGAGCGTCCCACCCCCCCGTGCTGCGCACGACGCCTCCGCCGCGGAACTCCTCCCGTTGGCCTTCGTCGATGCCCATCGCCACGAATGCCCGGTACTGCCGGCGCGCCTCGGGCTTTTCCATCCCGAACCGCCCCAGAACCTCGTCTATATCCTGGCACGGCAGCTCGTGGGTGCCCAGCAGCACCGCGTGTCCCGTCCACGGGAACTCATCCAGTGCATCCAGCCCGACGACCAGCCCAGCTCGCAGGGGGTTCAAATGGACATATCGGACCAACTCCAATAGATACGGTTCCTCCTCGACAACGATGCTCCGGTACCGGTTCTGGAACAAATGCCCCTTGCGACTGTGCCGGCGGTTGTGCCAACCGGCATACCCCGTCATGAGGCGCCGCATCAGGTCCTTCAGGTGCAGGCCCCGGGGGCGCAAAACCAGGTGGAAGTGGTTATCTAGCAGGCTCCAGGCCAGCAGTTGGGCGTCGCCGGCGACGGTGATGCCAGCGAGTCGGTCCATGAACTGGTGCCGATCCCGGTCGTCTCGAAAGACGGGGCGACCCTCGATACCCCGGGCCATCACGTGCTGTACGACGCCAAGGACGTCCAAGCGAGCGGTTCGTGGCATGCAGGGGAATCTAGCCGATTCTCCCAGGAGAGGCAAAACCTTTATAACCTTTACAGCGTCCCCACAGGTGGGGTGCAATCGCCGTGTTGGGGTGCAATCGCCGTTGAAGGGGCGGGGCGCGGCCGTGTAAGCTAAATCAATCGTCGCCGCTGCCCTGTCCGAGGTCCGTCGCCGTGGCTCGTCTCGCCCGTTTTCCGTGTGTGCTCTGCATCGCCCTCGTGCTGGGCGCGGCGTCCGCTGCGGTGGCCGCCCCCGATCCGCGGGAAACGCCGGTGGTGCTGGCGGTGCGCCGGGCGGCGCCGGCGGTGGTCAACGTCTCCACCGAGATCGTCACCCGCGAGGCGAATCCGTTCGGCGCTCGGAACCCGTTCTTCGACGAGTTCTTTCGCGATTTCTTCGGCGATGTGCCACCCCGGAAGCACCGCGAGCGCAGTCTCGGCTCTGGCGTCATCATCGCCGCCGACGGCACCATCCTCACCAACGAACACGTGGTCGCCAACGCCACCCGCATCAGCGTGACCTTGGCCGGTGGCGTCGAGTACGAGGCTCGCCTGGTGGGGGCAGATGCCCGCACCGACCTGGCGGTGCTGCGGGTGGAGGCAGACCAGCCCCTGCCCACGGTGGCCCTGGGCACCAGCGCAGATCTGTTGATCGGCGAAACGGTGATCGCCATCGGCAACCCCTTCGGCCTCTCCCACACCGTGACCACCGGGGTGGTCAGCGCCGTGAACCGCACCATCCGGGGTGGTGACGACCAGGTGTACACCGACTTCATCCAGACCGACGCGGCCATCAACCCGGGCAACTCGGGCGGTCCCCTGCTCAACATCCGGGGCGAGATGGTGGGCGTGAACGCGGCGATCTACCAGCGCGCCGAGGGGGTGGGGTTCGCGATCCCTGTGGACAAGGCCCGGCGCATCGCGGAGAATCTGATCACCTACGGCGAGGTGCACCGGGCTTGGCTGGGGGTGCACGTGCAGGACCTCACCCCGGAGCTGGCGCGGCACTTCGGCGTGGCCCCCGCCGGCGTGCTGGTGTCCCGGGTCTTCGCGGGCGGGCCGGGGGAGGAGGGCGGGCTGCGCCGGGGGGACATCCTGGTGGGGTTGGACGAGCGCCCCCTGGCGGATCGGGAGAGTTTCTTCGAACGCCTCGCCGGCTACACGGCGGGCAGCCGTCTGGCGTTTCGGGCACTGCGCGACGGGAAGGCGGTCGCCCTCACGGTGCGGGCCCGGGAGATCCCCACGGAGTATGTGGAGCGCCTGAGTCGCACCTGGCTCGGCATCGCGGTCGAGGAAAACTCCCGGCAACTGGCGGGCCGCCACGGGCTGTCCACGGCTGCCGGCCTGGTGGTCACCGAGGTCGTGCCTGGCGGGGCCGCCGCGCGCATCGGCCTGGAGCCGGGAGATGTGGTGTTGCAGGTGAACGACACCGGGGTAGGGGACGCGGCCAGCTACCGGGAGGCGTTGCTGCGAGCCAGCCAGCGGGAGACCGTGGTACTGGTGGTGCAGCGGGGCAGGGCCCGCTATCACGTCACCCTCAGTCCTTGAAGCGCGTGGGGAGAAACCCTATGGAAGCCAGACCGGACACCCATCGCAAGTCCATCGGTTACATCCTGTGGCTGTTCGGCTTCACCGGTGCCCACCGTTTCTACTACGGGCGGCCGGTGTCGGGCACGGTGTACTTCTTCACCCTGGGCCTGCTGGGAGTCGGCTGGCTGGTGGACCTGTTCTTGATCCCGTCCCTGGACCGGCAGGCCGACCTGCGGTACCGGGCCGGCCCCATCGACTACACCCTGGCGTGGATCCTGCTCACCTTCCTGGGCCTGTTCGGGGTGCACCGGCTGTACCTGGGCAAGTGGGTCAGCGCGCTACTGTATTTCTTCACCGGCGGTTTGTTCTTGCTGGGCTATCTGTGGGACTTCTGGACCCTCAACGAACAGGTAAACGAGCGCAACGCGTCGCTTTGAGTGGCTTTGCGGTGGTTCCCTACCCGGACCCGGACGTCTCTCCACTGTCGAGAATGTGTACGCGGGGTGCCTCCGGGGGTTCATCGAAGACCTGCCAGCGTACCCCCTGGGGTGTTAACGCCACCACATCGAAGGGGGCGGCCACCGCCTCGTCGTGGGCGGCGATCTGGCGCAGGCCGGCCAGCACCACATCCCGCAGGGCGTCGCCGTCCGGCTGCCCGTTATTCACCGCCTGGGCGAGGCGGCCCTCCAACCCCAGGCGCCGGGGCGCGGTGAGCACCCGGGTCGCCCCCAGGGGGCGGTACGGGTCACCGTGTTCTTCCGAGGCGTGGAAGCGGAACCGGTAGCCGCCGTCGCCGTGCCGGCCGCCCAGCAGCACGTAGGAGCGCCGCAGGGCCTCGGGGTGGGCGGCGAACCAGCGCTGGCCCTGTTGCACGAACTGGCCGTACTCCTTCTGAAACACCGCCAGGGCGTAGCTCTCCAGTTCGTGCAGGGGCAGGGCACCGCGGCGGCGGAACAGCCGCGACAGCACCCGGCTGACCCAGATGCCCACCGCGGCGCCGCTGGTGGCCACCGCCGCCTGGGGCCCCAGGGGAAACAGCTTGCGCAACGTGTGCACGTCGCGCTCCCCGTCGCGGCGGGTCTCCACCCGCCGGTCCGCAGCCATCACCAGGCCGCCCTGCCACTGGCATGCGATCAGCTGCGACACGCTGCCTTCTCCCTCCTTGTCCCCTCTGGCCACTCCCCGGTACCGGTGCCCGGCTCTGCCTGTTAGCAGCCCGTTGATTTATACCGTTTCCGCCAGAGCGGCATTCGCCAGCGGCAGA
>JARGFW010000202.1 GCA_029211085.1 Deferrisomatales bacterium
GAAAACCCCAGGGCGGCCACCGCCACCACGATCACCACCCAGAGCAGCGGCGAATGTCGTCGGTCGCTGGCGATCACCGGGGACTTGGCACCCCCCTCGGGACGGCGCGGTCCGCGCTGGATGTCCAGCCGGGGCATGTCGTCGGCCACCCCCTGCACAGGCACTCCCCTGGGCGGCGGGGTCGAGACCAGATCCTCCCGGCGAACCCGCTCCAGGGGCTCCTCCAGCTCCAGCGCGTCGCCGGGCAACTCATCTTCGAGGCTGCCCAGGTCCAGATCCTCGAGGCTGCTGAGGTCGTCATCCAGCCCCCCGAAATCCCCCAGGTCCAGCTCCCCGATCGAGGGCAGCTCTTCCCCGGAGCCCGGCACTGCGTCAACCTCGGGGGCTTCGGCCGCCGCGACGGGGAGAGGTTCGCCCAGATCGTCGCTGCCTTTGAACCCCGCGAAGTCGAAGTCGTCGAAACTCGCCTCCGGGGCCGGGGCATCGGCCTCGCCCATGGCCGCGGCCACCGGGCTCGGCTCCGCGGCGGACTCCTCGGTCGGTCGCGCACGCCGCCGCACCACGAAGGTGTTGCCACACTCGGAGCAGCGCACCTTTACCGCTCCGGCCGCGAGGCGCTCCTCGGGGACGTCGAACTTGACCTGGCAGCGATTGCACGCGACGCGCATCGGTTCCCCCGCGCGGTGGGTAAAAAAACGCCGGAACGCTCAAATTTTCGGCCATACTAGCCGAAGAGGTAGGGGAGCGCAAGCACACCGGGCACCGCTGTGCCCCGCATCCAGACTGGTTTTATGGGACCTCTGATGGCGACGAAAACCGACCGCAACCGTGACCTACTGGGTCTCCTCGAGCGCCGCAACGAGGAACTGGAGACCCTGGTGGAGATCGGTAAAGCACTCACCTCGACCCTCGACCTGCGCGAGGTGCTCAGCACCATCATGGAAAAGGTGGGCCTGCTCCTCAAGCCCAAGACCTGGTCCCTGTTGATGCTCGACGAGGACACCGACGAGCTCACCTTCGAGATCGCCGTCAGTCCCGCTGCCGACCAACTCAAGGGTATCCGCCTGCGCAAGGGCGAAGGCATCGCCGGGTGGGTGGCCCTGCACGGCGAACCCCTGCTGATCCCCGACGTGGCTGCAGACCCGCGTTTCTCCCCCCAGGTCGACGAAGCCGTGGCGTTCACCACGAGCTCCATCGTGTGCGTGCCGTTGAAGAGCAAGAACCGCGTCCTCGGCGTGGTGGAACTGGTCAACAGCATGGGCGAGAAGTTGTTCTCCGAGGCCGATCTCAAGATCCTCAGCACCATCGCCGACTACGCCGCGATCGCCATCGAGAACGCGCGCTACTTCGAAACCGCCCACGAGTTGGTGATCAGCGACGACCTCACGGGACTGTTCAACGCCCGCCACCTGCTGGAGTTCCTGGACTACGAGCTCGACCGGGCCAAGCGCTACGGCACCTGTTTGTCGATGGTGTTCCTCGATCTGGACCGCTTCAAGCAGGTCAACGACACCCACGGCCACCTGGTGGGCAGCCGCCTGCTGGTGGAGGTGGGGCAGATCATCAAGAAGCATATCCGCAAGGCCGACATCGCCGCCCGCTACGGCGGCGACGAGTTCGTCATCGTGCTGCCCAACACCGGCAAGGAGGGCGCCACCACCATGGCGCAGAACCTCCGCGATCTGATGCGGGAGCACTACTTCCTCGCCAGCGAGGGCTACCGCATTCGCCTCACCGCCAGTTTCGGGGTCGCCTGCTACCCCGACGACGCCCAGAGCAAGCTCACCCTGATCCGCCAGGCCGACCAAGCCATGTACCGGGTCAAAGAGGGCAACCGCGACGGGGTCCTCACCGCCTGACCCGCCCCGGCCGGGGAACGGGCCAACCGACCCGAGTGCCTACGCACCGGGGCTCCTCGAATTCTCCATTGGATCGCAGACCTTGCAGGACTCGTCTGCGTTCGAAGCGAACGGCAGACACATGTTGGCCGTCACTGAAGCGGGGATTGCGGCAGCGGCCTCTGGGGCGTTGCGAAAGTCATCCTTGGGTTCATGCAATGACCCGCGAGGTCGCCGTTTCGTCATCGCGAGCCCACCGCGCAGGCCCGTCGGCAGCGTGCCGAAAAAGACCCCCTTCGCATGGATGCCCCCTCACTGGCTTCCGCCATCACGCGGCCGTACCGGCAGCCGACTGGCGCAGCCGGCTGACATCCCGCAACGGCGGCGCGCCGAAAAGTCGACTGTACTCCCGGCTGAACTGCGAAGGACTCTCGTAGCCGACCTCGAACCCGGCCGTCGCGGCATCCAGGTGGTCCGTGAGCATCAGGCGACGGGCCTCCTGGAGGCGCAACTGCTTCTGGTACTGCAGAGGACTCAGCGCGGTCATCGACCGGAAGTGGTGGTGGAAGGTGGAACTGCTCATGCCGGCCCGCTCCGCGAGGTCGTCAATGCGCAGCGGCTCGGCAAAGTTTACCTTCATCCACTGGATCGTCCGGGCGATCTGCTGGCTTTGGCTCCCGGCCGCGGCGATCTGACGCAGCCGCGCCCCCTGCTCCCCCACCAGAATCCGGTAGATGATCTCCCGCTGGATCACCGGCGCCAGAATTGGGATGGCCTGTTCTTCGCCCAGCAAGTCGATCAAGCGCAGAAAAGCATTGAGCAGCGGCAGCGTCACCTCGCCGATCGCCATGCCCCGAGGGGACTGCTGCGTCGGTGGCGGGGGGAGCTGGCTGTCTGCCACCAGCTGGGAGACCTCGCGCGGATCGAAGGTCAACCGGAGCCCCAGGTAGGGCTTCTCCGGACTGGCCTCGATGATCTGCACCACCGTCGGCAGATGTACCGAGGTGATCAGGTAGTGCAGCGGGTCGTACACGTATGTGTCATCGCCCAGCCGCACGCGCTTGGCCCCCTGCGCGATCACGCAAATGCTCGGCTCATACATGCCCGCGAGCGGCTCGGTCGGTTCGGGCCGCTGAAAGAGGGCCAGCTCTGGGATGGCCGACGTGCGCAACTCGCCCTGTTCGGTCCATCGGGCAATGCGTTGCTTCAGCCCCTGCAGGGCAAGGTCTCGCTCGTTCCCTGCGTTCGTGTTCATGGCACTCCCCTTTCAACGGTTTTTCCCCTGGCCAAAGCGTAGCCGCCCCCGCGTGTCGCCACAAGCGTCATCCGCCCACGTGGATGATCAGGCAAGAATTCAAGAGGATCGGTCTACCTGGTTGGCGAACGCTTGGCGGAAACTGAGCTCTACAGCGGGAAGAGGCCAGAGTGGCCTCCACGCCTACCAGCGCTCGGTGCCGGCAACGAAAGGCAACGGCGGAGGATTGAACATGAAGGCAAGATATCTGGTTGTTTCCGTCCTGTCTCTCGGCCTTCTGGCGGGGGCGGCTGTGTCTTCAGACGAGCCAAGCGCGGCGTCGACAGCCGACACGGCCCAGGTCGCAGCCAGCCCGGACCTGCAGACGATCGCCATCACGCGACGCGGCTCGCAACCCCTTTCCAGGGGACCGGCTGACTATTTCACCGGTGACGCGACCATCCACTCGCGGTTCCGCGGCAGCGACCCCGCACGGGTGGGCGGTGCGTTCGTGCTCTTCGAGCCGGGCGCGCGGACGGCTTGGCACTTGCACCCGTTGGGGCAGACCCTGACCGTCACGGCGGGGACCGGCTGGGTCCAGCAATGGGAGGGGCCGGTACAGGAGATGCGGCTCGGTGACATCGTGTGGATCCCGCCCGAGGCCAAGCACTGGCACGGCGCCACGGCGACGACCCGCATGGAGCACTTGGCCGTAGCGGAAAGACTGGACGGCAAGGTGGTCGAGTGGATGGAAAAGGTCAGCGATGCGCAGTACGTCGCGCCCGTCCAGGTGGCAGCGGCGACGTCCGAACCGCCGGCACGCCCCGATAGGACTGGCGCTGCTCAGCCGACCCGTGCACAACAACTACTTGGTGGGGTTACACCCAAACTGGCCCAGTTGACGGACGGCGTGCTCTACGGCGACGTGTGGGAGCGTCCGCAGCTATCGAAGCGCGACCGCAGCCTGGTGACGGTGGCAGCCCTGATCGCCTTGTACCGCCCCGACCAGCTTCGATCACACCTGTCCTTGGCGCAGGACCATGGGGTCACACGCGACGAGTTGGCGGAGACCATCACCCACCTCGCGTTCTGCGCCGGCTGGCCCAACGCGGTGACCGCGGTTTCCGTCGCCAAAGAAATCTTCCAGGCGGACTGAGCCACCCGAAGGGAGGCGTGGCCGCTGACTGGCGCCTATGGCCTCGTCGCAGCACTTGGTTTCAAACCAGCCCGCCGTGGGGAGGAGAAGATCATGAACCGCGAGATTTCGCGCCGCACCTTGCTGAAAGCCGGTGCGGCAACCGTGGGAACACAGGCAGTGGGGAGCCTTCCCTGCCTCGGCAGTGCCCTGACCACCGCCCAGGGGCAGTCCCCGGTATTCTTCACGACGGACATCAGCAGCAACGGGTTGTTACGCGTGTACTCGAAGATCAACCGAGGCGTGACGGGTGGGGTGGCGATCAAGATCCATACCGGCGAACCCAACGGCCCCAACATCCTGCCGCGGGACATGGTGGCAGCCCTGCAGCGGCGGATCCCAAATAGCAGCCTGGTGGAGACGAACACCCTGTACAAGGGCAAGCGGTTCACGACGGCTGATCATCGCGAGACCCTCAAGATCAACGGTTGGGACTTCTGCCCGGTGGACATCATGGACGAGGACGGGGCCGTGATGATCCCTGTACGAGACGGGAAGCGTTTCACGGAAATGTCGGTCGGCAAACACCTGCTCGACTACGACTCCATGGTGGTGCTGACCCACTTCAAAGGGCACGCCATGGGTGGGTTCGGCGGGTCCATGAAGAACATCGCCATCGGCTGCGTGGACGCACCCGTCGGCAAGAAGATGGTCCACGCGGCCCTGGACAACGACGATTACGCGAACTGGCTGCAAGGCGAGCCCTTCCAGGAAAACATGGTGGAATCGGCGAAGGCCATCTCCGATCACTTCGGCAAGGGGATCGTCTACATCAACGTGCTGCGCAGCATGTCCGTGGACTGTGACTGCGCGGGCGTCGGCGCCGCTCCGCCCAAGGCGCGCGACGTGGGCATCCTGGCCTCCACCGATCTCCTGGCCGTGGAACAGGCCTCCATCGACAGGGTGTATGGACTGCCGGAAGAGGAGAGTCACGACCTCAGGGAACGGATCGAATCCCGCAAGGGTCTGCGACAGCTGTCGTACATGAAAGAGATGAAGATGGGCAATGATCAGTACGAGTTGGTTACGACCTAAGGGGTCACGACCACCGGTCCTGAAGCGCAGTTCCTTGTCATCGGCCCATAATCAGCCAATCTATCGACCACCACTGCACGGTGGCAGGACGCGAAGCGACTTGGCACCACATACCGAGGAGGATCACATGCGGGAAAGAAATCTGGCGACCATCCTCTCGTCGATCCTGGTTTCCGTCCTGTTGGTGGCAGGGTGCGCCACGGTGCCGGCAACGAGCACATCAGGCCTCCTGCGCCTTCATGAACAAGGGAGCTTTACCGTGGGCGGCTCCGTGATCACCAACCCCGGAACCTTCGACCCGCTCAAGATGACACCCGAAGGGCAGACGCTCCATGGCGATCACGCCTATGCGTTCTACCAGATTCCGGAGTCCCCCCGGAGATTGCCCCTCGTGCTGTGGCACGGCTATGGGCAGTCCTCGAGGACCTGGGAGACGACCCCGGATGGACGCGAGGGGTACCAGACCCTCTTCTTGCGACGTGGCTACGGCGTGTATGTGCTCGATCAACCGCGCCGGGGCAAGGCGGGGCGAAGCACCCGGCCGATGGCCATAGAAGCCGTGCCTGACGAGCAGAAATGGTTCGATATCTTCCGGGTCGGCATCTGGCCCGAGTTCTTCTCCGGCGTCCAGTTCCCTCAGGACCCTGCGTCGCTGGACCAGTACTTCCGGCAGATGACGCCGGATACCGGGCCGATAGACATCGACGTGAATACCGATGCCGTTGCAGCGCTATTCGACAAGATCGGACCGGGCATCCTCGTCACCCACTCGCACAGTGGCGGTATGGGGTGGCCTGCGGTCGCCAAGAGTTCGAATATCCGTGCCGTCGTTTCCTACGAGCCAGGCAGCAATTTCATCTTTCCAGAAGGTGAAGTTCCAGCGCCCATGGAGAGTTCTGCCGGTCCTCTCAAAGCCGCGGGAGTGCCCGCGGCGGAGTTCATGGCACTGACAAAGATCCCGATCGCCATCTACTACGGCGACAACATCCCGCAGAAGCCTTCAGAGAACCCCGGACAGGACAACTGGAGGGTGCGCCTGGCAATGGCAAGGTTGTGGGCGGATGCCGTGAATCGCCATGGGGGTGACGTCACGGTCGTGCATCTGCCCGAAATAGGCATACACGGCAATACGCACTTTCCGTTCTCCGATCTGAACAACCTGGAAATCGCCGATCTCATGTCCGGCTGGCTCGCGAAGAAGGGGTTGGACTAGCGACTCGTCTTGGAAACCCGGCGGAACGAGAAGGTACAATCCAAAGGAGATGGGTGAGGGGATCCGAGCCATGAGTGGACCGCTGCGAATCCTACTGATCTTGCTTGTCGGCCTCACGGATGGTGTTGCCATGGCAACAGCAAAGACAGGTGAACCACCACGTGCGGAAGAAAACGGCCATGGACGCTATGTCCATGTGACCACCGGCGACTCCGTCCGACACCTTGTGAACCACCCGGCATTCGAAGGGTTTGGCCGGCTTCTGCTTCCCCGCGAGAACGACGCCTACTCCTCCGACATATCGTTGCAGAATATCCAGTCGCTCATGCCGTACCACGGCCAGGTGGACCCCGATGCCGTCGTCGGCGCGGTCAACCACATGATCGACGAAGCCGCAGACGGCAAGACGATCTTCTACGACTTCTACAACCGACAGAAAAAGCGGGAGGACCCGACCAAAGAGCACACGGGACTCTTCTTCTACCGGGGGGAGCCGGGTGCGCCGTTCGCCATCCTTTGCCCCGGAGGAGGGTTCTCCTACGTCGGCTCCCTGCATGAAGGGTTTCCGCTCGCTCTGGAGATCAGCAAACGGAAGTACAACGCCTTTGTCATCCGCTATCGCACCGGCAGCCAGCAGCGGGCGACCGAGGATCTGGCAGCGGCGATCGCCTACATTTTCGCGAACGCGGACCGACTCGGGGTCCGCACGGACGACTACTCTCTTTGGGGAGCCTCCGCGGGAGCCCGGATGGCGGGCAACATTGTCTTGCGCGGGCTTGCAGGGTACGGGGGCGGGGGGCTACCGAAACCAGCGACGGTCGTCATCGCCTATACCGGGCAGTCGAGCTTTTCCAAGGACTTCCCGCCGACGTTTCTGATGGTCAGCGCGGATGACCGGATCGCAGATGCATCGGTGGTCGACGCGCGCGCCGGGGATCTACGAAGCGCCGGAGTCGAGGTCGAGTATCGTCGATACAGCAACGCCGGCCACGGCTTCGGGCTCGGCACGGGAACCGATGCCGACGGATGGATCGAGGACGCCGTCCGGTTCTGGGAGAGGCACATGGCGAAGTGAGGCAGTCTCGCTTCTCCTGGTCCTTTGGACAATAGGTCTTTCCCCGGCCACCTGGCCCATAACCTCCGCCTTCGCCTTTTGCGTCGGGGAGTCCGCGTTCCTGCCTGCTGTTCCCACCTACTTCCGACAACGGCTACTTCCCCGCCCATTCGGACGATTGCGCAAGAATCGAACAGCATCGGTCTACCCGATTTGGCCTGGCCGTGGGTACGCTTGTCCCATCGACGAACTCATCGAAAATTCTTGGAAGGAGAACGACTTGCAGGAGCATACGTTGGGCAACAGCGGTCCGAAGGTCTCGGCCCTGGGCCTGGGATGCATGGGGACGAGCTTTTCCTACGGCCCACCCAAGGACAAGCGGGACATGATCGCGTTGATTCGGGCCGCTGTGGAGCGCGGCGTTACCTTCTTCGACACGGCCGAGATCTACGGCCCGTTCACCAACGGGGAACTGGTCGGCGAAGCGCTGGAGCCGCTGCGGGAGCAGGTGGTGATCGCCCCCAAGTTCGGCTTCAACACCGAGGTCGACCCGCGAGCAATCCAAGGCAACGAGCCGGCGCTGAACAGCCGTCCCGAACATATCAAGGCGGTGGCCGAGGCCTCCCTCAAGCGCCTCCGAACGGAGGTCATCGACCTCTTCTATCAGCACCGCGTCGATCCCGTCGTGCCGATCGAAGAGGTGGCGGGAGCCGTCAAGGAGCTGGTTCAGGACGGGAAGGTCAGGCATTTCGGCCTCTCCGAGGCCGGGGTGTAGACCATCCGCCGCGCCCACGCCGTGCAGCCCGTGGCCGCTTTGCAGAGCGAGTACTCGCTGTGGTGGCGGCGGCCGGAAGAGGAGGTGCTGCCGACCCTGGAGGAACTCGGCATCGGCCTGATCCCATACAGCCCCCTCGGCAAGGGCTTTCTCGCCGGCACGATCGACGCGAGCGCGACGTTCGGCAGCGACGACTTCCGGAGCCAGTTGCCCCGTTTCACGCCAGGGGCGCTGAGCGCCAACCAGGCTCTGGTCGAATTGCTCGGCAGCATCGCCGCCGACAAGAACGCCACCCCGGCGCAGATCGCCCTGGCCTGGCTACTGGCCCAGAGGCCGTGGATCGTGCCGATTCCGGGCACGACCAATCCGAGCCGCCTGGACGAGAACTTCGGCGCGGTCGACGTCGAGCTTACCCCCGACGATCTGCGAGAGATCGACACCGCGGCCGCGAAGATCGCGGTGCAGGGGGCGCGCTACCCCGAGACGCTGGAGCGGATGACCGGGGGCTAGAAGTCCACACCATCAAACCGAACAGGAGCACAGTCATGTACAACGCCAAAACCTATTCCGCCGCCAGCGCCTCTGAGAGCCGGATTTCAAAAACCGATCACTACATGCCAAGCATCTGTGCAAGCGTTTTCGGGAGGCTCCACCGTGCAGAGACCATGGTCATCGAACGTCTCTGGTGTGCTTTGAGCATGGGTTCGTGAAATGCCAAGATGGACCCCATTTACCTTCACGCCTTCAGCCTATCTGCCTCCTTTCGAACCCCTTTCAGCCACCCTCAAATCCGATGAACCCAGGACCTGAGGGTCGAGCACTGCGCGTGCGGGACGCCGAATCTCCCCTGGCGCGGTGGGACAGGAGTCCGTATCCTATTTCGCCCCGCTCCCCGCCACCCGGAGACACCCCATGGAAATCTCGAGCCGGCGCCTCGCCGAGGAAGTCCGGCGGCGGCGCACCTTCGCCATCATCTCCCACCCCGACGCCGGCAAGACCACGCTCACCGA
>JARGFW010000203.1 GCA_029211085.1 Deferrisomatales bacterium
GAGCGGGTGGCCCGGGGCCTGGGGGCGTGCAACGCGCTGCTGCTGCGGGGCCACGGGTGTGTGGTGGTAGGGGGGAGCGTGGCGGCGACGGTAATGGCCTCCATCTATCTGCGGGACAATGCGGCCATCCAGACGGAGGCGATGCGCATGGGCGAGCCCCGCTATCTCTCCACCGAAGAAGCCAGGGCAGCCAGCCGGGTGATGGGCAGCGGTCTGGTGATCGAAAGGGCGTGGAACTACTGGGTGAGGCGGGCTCGACAAGCGATGCCGGACCTCGCTGTTTGAAACGCCAGCCGGGGCGGTTAGCTCTGCGCAGCTCGGCGCCAGTCGGTACCGTGAACCCTCTGGAGCCCGGATTCTGCGGTGGCCGGATTCTGTAACAAGACGTGATGGAGAAAGAGGGGTAACGGCCATGCCAAAGGATCTGCAGGGTTTTCTAGAACGGCTGGAACAAGAGTGCCCCGAGGCGCTGCTGCGGGTGCCGGACATGATCGACCCGAATACCTTCGAGGCGACCGCATTCCTGAAACACCTGGACCGACGGGAGGTTCCACGTGCAGTGCTGTTCGAGCAGGTGAAGGACCTGAAGGGCGCCGATGCGGCGTTCCGCCTGGCCTTCAACCTGTTCGTGACCCGCTCGTTGTGTGCGCGAGCCCTGGATATGTCCCCATCCGCCGACAAGATGGAGTTGACCCAAGAGTTCGCCCGAAGGGAGGGGGCGACCGGGGAGACGGTCGTGGTCCCGCCCAGCGCGGCCCCGTGCAGGCGCACCGTGCTGAAGGGGGCGCAGATGGACCTGCGGGCGTTGCCGGTTCCCATGCACCACCAGTTGGACGTGGGGCCGTACCTGACGATGGTGTGCACCATGAAATCGCCGAAGACCGGCGCCTACGACATGACGTTCACCAAGAACCTGGTCAAGGGGCGGCGCAAGATGAGCATCTCCGCCCATCATCACCACCACCTGCGGGACATCCTCGGAGAGTACGAAGAAGAGCAGCGACGCGCACCGGTGGTGGTCATCCTCGGCCATCATCCGGCGTTCTTCCTCTCCACCTGCTGCCTGGCACCCTACGGCAACGACGATTACGGCACGGCCTCCGCGTTCCTAGACGAACCCCTGCGGCTGACGGCCTCGGAGACCTGGGGCGGTGATTTTCTCGTGCCCGCGGATGCGGAGATCATCATCGAGGGTGAGATCCCCCTGGGAGTCTTGGAGGCCCAGAATCCGTTTGGAGAGATCCTGGGGTACTACCAGCCGGAGTACCGGATGCCGGTCATCGAGGTGACCGCCATCACCTATCGGGACGCTCCGATCATGCAGGGGGTGTTTCCCGGCCATGCGGAACACTTCATCCTGGGCGGGTTGCCGAAGGAGGGCAGCGTGTTCAGCTCGATTCGCAAGACCGTACCGGGGGTCCGCGCCGTGCACTTGCCGGACTCGGGGTGCGGCCGGGTCTCCTGTTACATCGCGCTCCGCAAGGAGAGCAGTGCGGGAGACGTGCGCAAAGCGGCCATGCAGGCGTTTGTCGAGATGCCAAATCTCAAACTGGCGGTCGTTGTGGACGAGGATGTGGACGTGTACAACGAGCGGGACGTGATGTGGGCGGTGACGACGCGCACCTGGTGGGACCGGGATCTCCAGGTCATCGACAAGGTCCAGTCGTTTCGAAAATGGCTGGGGGGATCCGTTGCCATCATCGATGCGACCCGGCCCAAAGACTGCGAGTTCCCGACCAAGAACGAGATTCCCCAGGCCGCCCTCGACCGGATCCAGATCGACAAGTACCTCTGATAACCACTGCACCGGGGGGGCCGCTGTTCGGTTGGCGGGCCCTGCCTGGTGGTTCGGCGCTCTGCTCCCAGTGCCGCAACCGGGCCCCGCTCATGTCTTGAGCGGGGCCCGCTGGTGTTTTCCACCGACCCTTTCGGACGGACACAAGCCTGTAACCGCCGTCATGTTTTCACCGTTGGTCTACCGGTAGGGGTGATTACTGCTGCAAAACAGCGTGTCAAGCGAACCGGGATGCGGGGCTGTGCGTAACCCTCCGGGTGGGGCGGCCAATGGGGTCCATTGGTGCTGGGGGCCTGGGGGCCTGGGGCTCCGCGGACGAAAAAATGTGGGTTGCGGGCGGTGTGGACAGCCGGCCAACCGGACCGCGGGAGAAGACGGGTGTTGTTAAGAATGGAAAACTGTTCTAAAGTGCACCCTTGCAATTCTGCTATGTCGCTCCAGAGTGGACCTCCTGTCTGCCGGGCCCGCGGCAACACCGGACGGGAAAATGAAAGTGAAACCCATGCTGCCAGCCGATTGTTCTGACGGATTGATGGCCTCTCTGGCCGAGGCGGTGCCGTTGATCGCACGGGTCACCGCGGGGTTCGCGGGCGTCGCGGCCCTGGACGGCACGGTGTTGCTGCAGGTGGACGAAGAGGGCCGCGAGAGTTCGCAGCCGGTGCCGGGGATGTCCGAGTTGATCCGAGACGCCGCCGCCGAGGGACGCTGCGTGAGCCGCACGTCCCTGCTTCCGGTCGGGGGCAGTTCCTGGGCGCTGCCCGTCGGAAGCTGCGTTTTGTTCGCTTCGAACTCGGCGCGGGTCTCCAGGGAGCTTGAGCTGAAGTCGTGTCTGCAGATGGCACTGCCCCTGATCGCCAAGGTGGCTGGCGGGGAAGCGGTCATCTTCAACCGCGAGGGGGCACGGGTGTTGAGCGTGCTCCCCAACGGGCGGCAGCACACCGAGATGTCGGGCAAGGTGTTCGAGACCTGTCGGCGGACCATGGAGAGTGGCCGGCCCGATGTGGGTCCTTCGCGGTCCGTTCCCGGGGCCGTGGCAGTGCGCATCCCCATCACCCGGGATTTTGGTTTTGGATTCAACAACGCCAGCAATGTCCAGATGGGGCAGCAACTGCTCAAGGAGATGAACCGCGACCGGACGGCACGGTACACCTGGGACGATATCATCGGTGAGAGCGAGGCGCTGCAGGAGGCTCTGCGTGTGGCCAAGATGGCCGCCAGCACCAATTCGCCGGTCTGGATCTACGCACCCAGCGGCTCCGGCAAGGAACTGTTTGCCCAGGCCATCCACAACGCCGGCCCCCGTAGGTCGAAGCCGTTTCTCGCCGTCAACTGTGCCAGCCTTCCTCCGAGTTTGATCGAGAGTACCCTGTTCGGCTACGTCAGCGGGGCATTCACCGGGGCCGAAAAGGGGGGACAGGAGGGCTTGTTCGAAACGGCGGACGGGGGGACGCTGCTGCTCGACGAGATCAGCGAGATGGACACCGGCCTGCAGGCAAAGTTGTTGCGGGTGCTGCAGGAGCGAGAGGTAACCCGGGTCGGGTCCACGCGACCCGTGCCGGTGGATGTGCGGATCATCTCGACCACCAACCGGGATCTGCGGGAGATGGCCAAGGAAGGCACCTTCCGGTCGGATCTGTTTTACCGGCTCAACGTCGTGGATCTTGCCGTTCCGGCCCTGTGCCAGCGCAAGCAGGATATCCCCCTGTTGGCCAAACATTTTCTGTCGCGCCTCAGTTTTCGCATCGGCAAGCTGGTCAGCGGAATCAGCACCGGGGCAATGGGTCGGCTGCAAGCCTATGACTGGCCCGGCAACGTCCGTGAACTCGAGAACTGCATCGAGCGGGCGATGAACATGACCGGGGAAGACACCATCCGCGCTCGCCACCTGCCGCCCGCCATCGCCTGTCCTCCCAAGTTCCAGGATCGATCCCTGTTGTTCAAGGATCGGGTGCGTGAGTTCGAGATGATGCTGATCAACGAAACCATCGCCGAGTGCGGCGGCAACAAGGCCGAAGCGGCAAGACGGTTGGGGATCAGCTTCACCACCCTCTGGAGAAGACAGGGCAACGACGATCTGGAGTCATTCCAGGCAGGTGCCACGGGCTAGTGCCCGCGGCACGCGTCGGTTCTCCGTTCTCGCCGAAACGGCGCCACCCACACCACCGCCCCACCCTCCCCATCCCCCACCGTGCCCCTTGTGTCCCCCGGGGCGTGGGGCCAGCGGGCATCCCCGATTACTGATCCACTCACTGCGCAGGGGCCAGGACTCGCCTTCCGTTGGCGAACGGGCCGGACCTTGGTGGCGCGGCCTCACCGGCACAGGGTTCGACCACGCTGGGCGTAGGCTCGCGACGCGGACTGATGGGCCCTTCGGTCGGATCCCTCGTGGCACTGCGCAGCCCATCGGCAGCGACGCAACTTTGCACATCTGCAAGGTCAAGTTGCACTTGTGTAACCCTGCGCGCGGAAAATCTCGGATTGGATGCAAATCGCGTTTGGCACCTGAATTGCAGTAGGAGAAAGGGAAGCTGCAGTGCTTGCAGGTGCCGGCCACAAGCATGAAGTAGAAATTGCAGTACAGCGTTTGGAGGGAACGTGCAGGATATCGAGGCTGCGTCCGCCCACGGCGTGGCCGGGGGAGAGATCGCGTAGTTCGCCTTGGCCGGGGATCGGAGCGGTGGCGGCTCTCATCCGTCCGTCCCGCAAGCATCCGCCCGCGAGCCGTCATGGGTGGGCCAAGGGCTGCCACCCCCGGGATGGTTGAGCACGGGCACCGTCGCCGCAGGGGAGTTGGTGCCAGGGAACGGCTTTTAGCCCCTCGACAGCCGGCAATCGCCGAGGGCACAACGTGGACAGTTCGAAAAACAGGAGGCGAGAGGAATGAAAAAGGGTCTGGTGTGTTGGCAGGGCATGTTGGTGGCGGTGTTGGCTTTGGGCATGTCGTCGGTTTCGTTTGCGGCCAAGGATCCGGTGTTCGCCACCGTGGCTAAGGGCCAAAGCCTTAGAATCGACGGGCAGCTGCAGTATCGCTTCATGGCGGAACAGAAAGATCCTGACGAAGATAAGGCAGACGCAGATGTCAAAGACGTCCGCGAGTTCGGGTGGGAGCGCGCGCGCATCAACTTCGCGGGTGACCTCAACGACAACATCTACTACCAGTTCCGGCTCGACTTCGGGGGTTCCCCGGACAACACGAAGCTGAGCAGCACCTACCTGGGCTACCACCTGGGGAAGGCCGGTAACCTCGAGATCGGCCGCTTCACCCTCAACGGCCACCACCGGCCGTCCTCGAAGCGGATGGTGTTCGCCGAGCGGGCGACCCACATCCGCCGCACCAACCTGAACGCCCAGCAGGGCATCAAGTGGGACTCGGGCAAGCTGGCCAAGGGGCGGGCGTTCATCGAGGGGGGTATCTACAACGGCAACGGCGACGAGATCGGCAACGACAACGACAAGTTCAAGTACGCCATCCGGGCCCAGGTGAGCCCCAACGAGAAGTTCCCCTTCACCACCGAGTCGGACCTCAAGCACAGCGACTGGGCCGTCGGCGTGGAGGGCGGCGTCTGGACGGACAAGGCCGGCGCCGATGAGGACAAACAGACGGCCTTCGGGGCGGCCATCATGCTGCTGGGCAAGGGCCTCTACGCCACCGCGGAGTACTCGAAGCTGACGGACGACAGTCTAGACGACGACCTGATGGGCTTCAGTGGCCAGCTCTCCTACGCCATTGCCCTGCCGGCGAAGATGTTCCTGGAGCCGAAGGTGCGCTACGAGACCTACGAGAACCACAACAAGAAGGTGACCCACGCCGAGTACGAGAACGCCTGGACCACCGTCGGCGTGAACTGGTTCGTGCAGAAGTACGACGCCAGCTTCCAGTTCGACTACATCATGAAGGCGGAGAAGGGCGACGCCGAAGAGATCGACAACAACATCTTCATCGCCCAGGCAAACCTGCTCTTCTAGGGGGTCCGGCTGGATCTCGAGACAAGGGAAGGACCTCTCTCCGGAGGGTTCCTTCCGGGAACACCGCAACGGGCCCCCTGGGGCCCGTTGCCTCGTCAGCCGGAGAAGCCGGGACCGCGGCGGCGGCAGGCAACTGGCTGCGCCGCTTGCACCGGGCGCACCCACAGATGGGGAAGACCATGGCGAAGATCCTGAGCATCTCCGGAAGCCCCCGGCGGGGCGGCAACACCGAGCTCCTGTTGGAGGCGGCGCTGCAGCCGTTTGTGGAGGGCGGGCACCGGGTCGAGACGTTCCACCTCAGCGCCAGGAAGGTGGCGCCGTGTATCGCCTGCGAGAAGTGCGCTGCCGACGGCGTGTGTTTCATCGACGACGACATGCCCTGGCTTCTGGACCGGGTCACCCGCTGCGACGCGGTGATCGTGGGCAGCCCGGTCTACAACCGCAACCTCACGGCCCAACTGCAGACTGTGTTCAACCGCTTCCACTGTGTGATCAAGAAGCGGCCGCTGCGGGGCAGGATCGTGTTCGGAGGAGCCATCGCCGTCGGCGGGGCACCCAACTCCCAGGGGATCGTGCTCGACACACTCCACAATTTCCTGCTGTCCCTGGGGGTCTGCTGCGTCCCCGGCGCCCTCAACGGGGTGTCGGTGGTGGCCCGGGAGAAGGGGGAGGTGCGAACCCAGCCGAAGAGCCTGCAGGATGCCCGGGTGCTGGGTGAGAACCTGCTGACCGTGACGAACCGGTGCGCCGGACCGGAAACCTAGGCCGGGGTGCATCGGTCCGCTGCAGCGGGTAGAATGCGCCCGGTCTTTTGTCGTATCACCCGATGGCCATGAAAGGAGAGTCAGCATGTTCGTACTCAAGTCTGCGGCGTTCGGCAATGGGGGGACGATCCCCGACAAGTACGCAGAGGAAAACGTCGTTTCACCGCCCCTGAGCTGGGACGGGGTGCCGGACGGGACCCAGAGCTTCGCCCTGGTGGTGACCGACCCGGATCTTCCCGCCGCGTTCAACTTCCCGCGCAACTTCTTCCACTGGGTCGTCTACGACCTGCCCGCCGCGACGCGGGCGCTGCCCGAGGGGGCGAGTCCCAACGGCGACCTGCCCGCCGGCGCCAAGGAACTGATCAGCGACTACGTGACGTTCCAGATGCCGGGGTACGGCAAGGGCTACGGCGGCCCCTGGCCGCCGGACGCGGCGCACCGCTACGTGTTCACCCTGTACGCGCTGAAGACTGCGGCGCTTGATGTGCCGGCTGACGCGGACTTCGGGGCGTTCTCGGCGGCAGTGCTGCCCCAGATGATCCTCTCCACGGCCCTGGTGGGCACCTACGGCCCCGCCAGGAAGCCGCTGCCGGGTTCCTGACTTGGTGGACCGGGGCGGCCCCGAGGGGCGCCCCGGGGGCGATGGTTCCTGAAGGCCCTCCCGGGAGGTCGTGCCCGGGCGGGCCTGTCGGCGTTTTGTGAGCGTGCCATTTGCAGGGGGGAGAGGAGGCCGTGTGGTCTTTATTGCCGAGAACGATCTCGAGCGGTCGCTGGTCAAGGCGACCGAGGACCCGTCCCATCACCGGCAGTTCTATCGAGACCTGCTCGAATCCGAGATCCATGTCATTCAGCACGGCCCTGCGATGGGCCAAAAGGGAAAGGTGAAGAGGAAGAAGGGCCGCCGGATCGAGCTGCAGTTTATCGAGGCGGACGGAGAAGCGTACATCCCGATCTTTTCGTCAGTGGCGAGACTGCAGGCGTTCATCGATGACCAGGCAAAATGCTTGACGTTGAGTGCTTCGGATCTCTTGAAGATCACCCGGGGGTCCCAGTTGCTGCTCAATCCAGGCTCTTCTGTCGGCAAGGTGTTCGCACCCGAGGAAGTCGCCGCGATCCTCGATGGCAGCATCTTCTCGGTTCTTCCGGGGTAGGCCGAGGCTGCCCCGTGAGAACACGAGGGACGCAGAGCGCCGGATCGTTCCCCACCATCACCCGGACTCTGGTCGTCGGTGCGGGCCCCAACGGTTGCCCTGGGCCGCCAACAACCCTGGCTGGAAGAGGCAGAGACCATGCAGAACGGAATCGCAGGCGGGTTGGACACCGTGCCGGAGCTGTGCGACGAGTGCCCGTGCCCGAAGACCGGATGCGAGCGGTACCTCAAGTGCCGGGAATGTCACGACTACCACGCCCACCGATCTCCGCAGAACGAACTGCCGTTCTGCCTCAGGGACCTGGGCCGGCCGATGCCGTGAGACCATGGCAGGGCTTCGGGCCCAGCGCCCCTTCCGGGCGTCTCGATACGGCACGGGCCTGACCGGTCGGCCCGGATCGAACTTCCCTGCAGGTCCATCGAAACGAGAGAGGCCCCGCAGTTGCGGGGCCTCTCTCGTTCAGCAGGTCCTGCCAGGTTACTCCTTGAGCATGTCCTTCGCCTTGATCAGGGCGGCCTTGTCCTTCTGCATCTTGGCGAGGTACTCGTCGCCGCCTTGCCCCTCGCCGAAGGGGCGGTCGCTCTTCAGACCGATCTGCCGCAGGTCCTCGTTGGCCACACACTTCGCCATGGCCGCCTCCAAGGTGTCCTTGATCTCCTTCGGCAGGCCCGGGGGGGCGATGAACGCCCGGGCGCTCTTGCTGTTGTAGGAGAGTTCCGGCAGTCCCAGGTCCGAGGGGATCGGCAGGTCCTTCAACTCCGGGTAGTCCTTCATCCAGCCCTTGGCCTCCGGCACGTCGGACATGTGCTTGTCGTTCAGGAGCAGGATGAACTTCACCCGGCCGCTCGGCAGCGCGTCCATGCCCGAGCCGAGGCCGCTGACGCAGAAGTGTGTGTCACCCCTCATTACGGCGAGGCGGGTTTTCGAACCGCTGCTGTAGGCGATCTTCTCGGAGTTGATGCCCCACTCCGAGTCCATCAGCTTGGCGTCGAGCAGGGCGGTGCCGCCGGAGTAGGAGTTGCGCAGCTGGAAGTTCGGGTCCTTGCCCTTGGCCAGCAGGTCCTTGAAGTCCGCGATGGGGCCGTCGGCTTTGGCGATCACCACCCGGGGTTCGTCGGTGATCCGGTACAGGAACGTGTAGGTGGTCATGTCGAAGTCGGCCTTGCCCAGGATGTCCTTGTCGTTGATCAGGACCCCGGGGTTCCAGATGCCGATGGTGTAGCCGTCGGGCTTGGCCTCATAGATCTGTTTGAGACCGATCATCCACGCTCCGCCGGGCTGGTTCTTGATGCGGATCTGGGTGTCCAGTTCCTCCGAGAGGAACGGAGCCATCATCCGCACGTACATGTCGTAGCCCCCGCCCACGGACACGGGAATGATGATGGTGATGGGTTTCTCCGGCTTCCAGGCCGCATCCGCTGCGGTCGCCGAGGACATGGAAAAGGACAGGGCCAGTACCAAGACACACGACCAGAGCATGAAACCTGTGGGTCTGCTGCGCATCATTTGCTCCTTTCTCTACCAGTTGCGAGGACTGCAAGGGGGGGGTCGGTGACGGGCTCCAGGGGGCGACCCCATTGACCCATCACAAAACGCTTC
>JARGFW010000204.1 GCA_029211085.1 Deferrisomatales bacterium
GCCCCTGGTGCGCCGGCTGCTGCACGGAGACCTCGACCCGGCGGGACTGGGCGGTGCGGTGGAGGCACTGCAACAGGCGCAGCCGCAGGAGGACTGGGCGGAGGTGGTTGCCCGGGAGTGCGCGGGGGCGCTGGTGCCCGGGGCCAACGACGCGGTGCTGCTGCCGGCCCTGGAGACCCTGCGGTTCGGCCGGGCGAAGGAGGTCGCCGCCGCCGTCAACGGCTTCAAGCGGGACCTGGAAACCGCCACCGACGCGGCCAGGGCCCAGCTCGCCCGAGACCTGGAGAAAGAAGGCATCGGCGGCTCCGCGGTGCTGCCCAACCCGACGGCTGCCCCGGAGTGGCGCCGACGGCACGGGGAGCTGCTGGCCGGGTTCGCCGCGACACGGGACGCACTGTTGACCCGGGGCCGGTAGGGTCCCCCCCGCCCCTCCCGCTGCCGGCCCCGCCGTTGACGCATGGCAACCGGAGGGTACGCTGGTTCCCGCCACGACGGCAGGCCGCAGCCCGCGACCCCCCCCCTCATCTGCCGTCCGGGAGAGGACGGCATGGCCCACAAGGTGCTCCTCGGCGCAGTGATCGCGGTCGCCCTGCTGGCGCTGTTCCTCGCCTACGGGGTGTTGAAGGCCCGCCTCGGCCCCACCGCCCTCCCGCCCTCCCCCGGCCCCGGTGACCCCGAACTCGCCCGCCGCCTGCAGGGCCACGTCCGGCACCTGAGCGGCACCATCGGCTCGCGCAGCGTCTACGAGATCGACCGGCTGGAGGCCGCCAGGGATTACATCGTTGCAGGACTGCGGGCAGCCGGGTACTCACCGGTGTTTCAGGCAGTCCCTTACGGCGGGAGGGACTACGCCAACGTCATCGCCTCAATCGCAGGGACCACCCTCCCGGAGGAGACCGTGCTGGTGGGCGCCCACTACGACTCGGTGCAGGGCACCCCCGGGGCCGACGACAACGCCAGCGCGGTGGCGGTGCTGCTGGAGTTGTGCCGGGCCCTGCGGGGGGCGGCACCGGCCCGGACGGTGACGTTCGCGTTCTTCACCCTGGAGGAGCCCCCGGTGTTCCCCTCCGGGACCATGGGCAGCGCGGTCTACGCCGCGGCGGTCGCGGCACGGGGCGAGCAGCTCCGCGCCATGCTCTGCCTGGAGATGGTCGGCTACTTCCACGACCGGGAGGGCGGCCAGTCGTTCCCCCTGCCCGGCATGGGCCTGATCTACCCCACCACCCCGGACTTCCTCGCCGTGATAGCCAATATAAAATCCCGCCGCCTGGCCCGCCAGGTCGCCGCCTCGTTTCGGGCGAGCACCGATCTGCCCGTGGAGACCCTGGCCACCGTCCGCGCCCTGCCGGGCGTCGACTTCTCGGACCACCGCTGGTTCTGGAAGCTGGGCTACGAGGCGGTGATGCTCACCGACACCGCCTTCTACCGCAACCCCAACTACCACGGGCCGGGGGACACCGCCGACACCCTGGACTACGGGAAGATGGCGCAGGTGGTCGGGGGGCTGGTGCGGGCGGTGGGGGACCTGGCGGGGGCACAGTGAGGGGGAGGGGACGGGACGCAGTTGCTGTAGTGCGCTGCGGTTGCCGAGGGTGGGTTCCTGCGGTACCCCGTCGCAGCAAGCCGAGTCGACCCCGTCTGGACACGGAAGGTGTGGTTCACCCCGTCATGGCCCGCGGGATCGAAAGGAAGGAGAGCTTCCGGGCTGACCGGGCCCGGAAGACTTTCATCGAGCGCCGCGGGGAGCGGGTGACGGCGGCCGATTTCACCGTGTATGCTTGCTGCTCGACCTCCTACCACTTCCACCCTGTGCTGCGCACCGGCAAGCCCCCGTCCCCGGGTTGATGGGCCGCCCGCTGACCAGCCACGCGGTGGGCCCCAACCTGCGCCACCCGGGATCCGGCTACCGATTCCAAGGCCGATGCAACAACAGGGTCGTGGAGGAAGAGCAGCGGCCAGGAAGGCGGCCGCTTCCCGGGGTCCCGCGGGTTCAGCCCAGGTGTCCGCGGGGCAGGTGCCGAGGGGCGGCGGATGAAGGGCCGTTCCCTGGGGAGCCACGCGGCGGCCGCGTCGGGGCCCCGGGGGCCGGATGACCGGGAACTCCGAAACAGGTGCTACTGTGATCCGAGGATCTACACAGCTCTATGCCATCGTCGGGCACCCCGTCTCCCAGGTGAAATCCCCGGAGATCTTCAACCGCTGGTTCGCGCAGCAGGGGATGGATGCCGTGATGATCCCCCTGGACGTGAGGCCGGAGGGGCTCGCCGCGTTCGTGGAGCTGATGCGTTTTGCGGACAACCTGCGCGGCGTCGTCGTGACGATCCCCTACAAGGAGGCGATCACCCGCTACATCGACCGGCCCAGCGCCCAGGTGTCCGCCCTGGGGGTCGCGAATGTGCTGCGGGTCGGGCAGGCCGGGGAGATCGTGGGGGACATGACCGATGGCAGAGGCTTCGTGCGGGCCCTGGGGGACAAGGGCGTTGCCGTCCACGGGAAGCATGTGTTCATCCTCGGCTGCGGCGGGGCGGGCAGTGCCGTGGCCTGGGACGTACTGGGGGCGGGCGCCGCACGGGTCTCCCTGTCGGACCTGGACGGGAGTCGGGCCGGCGGTCTTCGGGCGCGATTGGCCACCCGCTACCGGCAACAGGAGGTGCGGGTGGTGCGGGAGGCCCCGGCCGAGTTCGACATCGTGCTGAACGCGACCTCCCTGGGGATGAACCCGAACGACCCGCTGCCCGTGCCCCTGGAGCGGATTCCGCCCGGCGCGGTGGTGGCCGATGCGGTCACGGCTCCGCCCGAGACCCCGTTCCTGAAGGGTGCGGCGATGAGGGGGCACCGGGTGCAGAGCGGTGCGGAGATGGCAGCGGGGCAGGCGCCACTGATCGCAGAGTTCTTCGGGCTCCCGGGGCTGAAGTAGCCGGAAACGGCCCGAGAGGGCGCCGTTGGTGGGTGCACGCCACGCCCCGATCCAGGGGCGGTACGCCGGCGGGATGGAAGTCACACCGTACCTGGGAGGTGCAGCGACGTCGTCTGTGACCCGTCAAGCTGCCAAGGGGGCCCCCGTGTTCAACCGGTTGGCGTTGCCTGGAGAACCGAACGTGGCCGAAGGTGACTGGGACGGGAAGACCGTTTGGGATGTGGTCGTGTTGGGCGGCGGGCCCGCCGGCGCGGCGGCTGCGAGCCATTGTGCCCGGCACGGGCTGGAAACCCTCCTCATCGAGAGAAAGCGGCTGCCGCGGGACAAGGTCTGCACCGGCATGCTCATGGGGCCGTGGGCCCACGACGTGATCGGGAGCGAGTTCGGATCCGTGCCGGACGACATCCTGGTGGCCCCCAAGTACCTGACCGGTCACCAGATCCACGTTGCCGGCACAACCCCGGTGGCGTTCCCGTGGCGCACACCGCTGGCCTGGCGCAAAGACCTGGATGGCTGGCTTGTCGAGAAGGCGATGGCCCGAGGTGCCCGCCTGTGGCAGGGGGCACGGGTTCTCTCCGTGGCGGAAGACTCGGAGACGTACCGGCTGCGTGTCGCCAGAGGTCGGGAAACCAGGGTCTCCCTATCGGCCCGGTTCCTCATCGGCGCCGAGGGTGCTGCCTCTCCCCTGAGGAAGACCCTCTTCCCCGAGCTGAAGGTCCGCTACTCGACGCCCTTGCGGGAATGCTACGAGGGTTCGTTGGCCCTGGACGCCGACTACATCCACTGGTTCTTCCCCAAGCAGAGGCCCCGTCCCCGATTCAACGTCAACCACAAGGGTGATGCCTTTGTGATCGAGGGCAGCGGCATCCCGGAGCTGCGGCCGGACATCCTGCGGACGCTTTCGGAGTATGGGTTCAGCGCAGCGCACACCCCGCAGCTTCGCGACGGCTGCCTGATCGCCCTGCTCCACGCCGAGCTGACCTCGGGCCGGTTTCGGCCGGCCCGGGGCAACGCCATGCTGGTTGGAGATGCGGGGGGGTTGATCCTACCGATCACCTTTGAGGGCATCGGCACGGCGCTCTACAGCGGGAGACTGGCCGGCGAGGCGATCCTGGCGGCCATCGCCACAAACCGTTCTGCGGCCGAGCTGTACCTCAAAGAGCTCCCACCCGTGATCCACACGATCGACCGTCTGGTGAAATTGGAGGCCGGGGTTTCCCAGTCGGCCGAACGCGGCCCGGCAGCGCTCGCCGAAGCCCTGTGCAGCGCCTACCAGGAAACCGCGGTGGTGGGCTGATCCGTACGACTGGCAGCCGAGTGAACGCGGGACATGCTTCAGGAGACAGCTGGCTGACCGCGAGGAGGCATCGTGGGCAGGGCCGTCTATCGACCAGGGAGGCCCCGTGTTGCGGGGCCTTACACCTTCCACGTGTTGGAGACGACCGAAACGGTTACTTCTCCCGATCCCCCACCATCTCCGCCACCTCCCGCGCGTTGTCGTCGTCGCGGATGCATATCGGGTAGGCCAGCGGCTTCTTGCCCTTGGGCGCCAGCCCGTGGACCGAGAACTCGCTGGAGATGACCCCGGTGGGGCAGACGTCGAGGCACTGCATGCCACACGCCTCGCAGTGGTCCTTGGCCAGCTCGGGATAGATCACCACCTGGCGCTCGGTGCCGCGGCCGACGAAGCCGAGCACGTTGGCGCCGACCACCTCGCTGCAGTGGCGCACGCACAGGCCGCACAACACACAGAAGGTGGTGTTCTTCTCGAAGCGTTCCGGGTCGGCACCGTACTTCTCCAGCAGCTCTGGAGGCAGGTGGTCCCAGCGGGCGGCGAGCAGCTCGAGGATGATCTTGCGGTGTTTGGCGACCCTGGCGTTGTCGGTCTCGACGTTCAGGCCCTTCTCCACCGGGTACAGGCACGAGACCACCATCCTTGACCAGCTGCCCTCCTTGAGCTCCACCAGGCACAGCCGGCAGGCGCCGTAGGCCTCCAGGCCCTCCAGGTGGCACAGGGTGGGGATCTCGATGCCGGCCTCGCGGGCGGCGTCGAGCACCATGGAGCCCTCGGGGGCGGTGACTTCCTTGCCGTCGATGGTGAGGGTGACCAGCTCCACTGCTGCGTTCGTTTCGGACACGATGGGTCCTCCGGGAAAAGCGAAAATCTAAAAACCTTTTGTCTTTTGGACGGGATCTCACGGATCACGCGGATTGGAACTTCAAGAACGAAAAGCCTTTGTTTCTAGATCCGTGAAATCCGTGCGATCCTGTCTAAAACAAGTCCTTGGCCTTGAAGACTCGACCTTCATTGGACGGGATCAACCGGTTGAAAGACCGTCAAACCCGAAATTCAAAATCTCTTCTTTTTGGACGGGATCTCACGGATCACGCGGATTTTAACGTCAAGAACCTGAAGTTCTTTTCTCTAGATCCGTGAAATCCGTGTAATCCTGTCTAAACACAGCCGTTGACTTCTTGCCTTCTCAAGCCTGTCTAAAACCGCCCCTAAGGGTTTGGACCCTGCGCTTCACCTCGACGCCTTCCTCAGCGAAATTCAGGAGCAACCCGACCGTCTTGCCGGTCGCTTTCAGGTAGTTGACCAGTTGGGCTTCGTGCGCAGCCATCAATCGCCGGACCGACTTCAGCTCCAGGATGACGGTGTTCTCGACCACGATGTCGGCGACGAACTCACCGACCGGTTGCCCTTCGTAGGCAACATCGATCGGGACCTGTTGTTCCGCCGCGAGCCCTGCCCTCTCCAGCTCGATCATCAGGCAGTTCTCGTACACGGACTCGAGGAACCCGAAACCCATTGTGTTGTGAACGCTGTATGCGCAACCGATGATCTTCTCAGTCAGGCGAGAGTGCTTCATTTCAGACACGATCTCCTGGGTTGCAGGAAACCTTAGAACCGAGAAGCCTCTTTTTAGACAGGATTTCACGGATCACACGGATTGGAAGATCAAACCCAAACGTCTTTGAACTTCTATCCCGTCAATCCTGTTGATCCTGTCCAAGAACGCCCTCGACCTGTCCTTGCCTGTCCATCCGTGAGATCCGTGCAATCCCGTCCAAAACCAGCCTTTGACTGGCCTCTAGGCCACGGTCTCGGCTTCGGCCTTCGCCGCACCCACGGTCAGGTCGGCCGGTGGGGCCGGGACCTCCTGTCCGGAGAGTTTGGTGACCGCCTGCACCTTGGCGGGGCACACCTGGTAGCAGGTGTCGCACTTGGTGCACGTGTCCTGGTCGATGACGTGGACCACCTTCTTCTCGCCGGTGATGGCCTCCACCGGGCACTCCCGGCGGCACTTGCCGCAGGCGATGCACTTGGCCGGGTCGATCCAGTAGCGGGTGAGGGTCTTGCACATGCACGCGGGACAGCGCTTCTCCTCCACGTGGGCCACGTACTCTTCGCGGAAGTACTTGATGCTGGAGAGCACCGGGTTGGGCGCGCTCTGGCCCAGGGCGCACAGGGAGGCCACCAGCACGGTGTCGGCGATGTCCTCCAGGGCCTCCACGTCGCCGGTGCGCCCCTCCCCTTTGCACAGCCGCTGCAAGATCGCCAGCATCTGGGTGATGCCCTCACGGCAGGGGACGCATTTGCCGCAGGACTCGTCGGCGAGGAACTCCAGGAAGTAGCGGGCCACGTCCACCATGCAGGTGTCCTGGTCCATGACGATCATACCGCCGGAACCCATCATGGAGCCGGCCGCCTTGAGCTGGTCGAAATCCACCGGCAGGTCGAGTTGGTTCTCGGGGATGACACCGCCGGACGGACCGCCGGTCTGCACCGCCTTGAACTTCTTGCCCTCGGGCAGCCCGCCGCCGATGTCGAAGATGATCTTCCGGAGCGTGGTGCCCATGGGCACCTCCACCAGGCCGGTGTTGTTCACCTTGCCCACCAGGGAGAAGATCTTGGTGCCCTTGCTGGTGTCGGTGCCGATGCCGGCGAACCAGTCGGCGCCGCGGTCGATGATCAGGGGCACGTTGGCCCAGGTTTCGACGTTGTTCAGGTTCGACGGCATGCCGCGCACGCCCTTGATGGAGGTGCGCACGTACTTGGGCCGCGGTTCGCCCACCCGGCCCTCGATGGAGCTCATCAGGGCGCTGGACTCGCCGGAGACGAACGCCCCGGCGCCGCGGTGGATGACCACGTCGAAGTTGAAGCCGGTGCCGAGGATGTCCTCCCCCAACAGGCCCATCTCGCGCATCTGGTCGCAGGCCAGGTGCAGGGCCTCCACCGCCAGGGGATACTCCTGGCGCACGTAGACGAAGCCGTGTTCGGAGCCGATGGCGTAGCCGCCGATCAGCAGCCCCTCGAGCACGCTGTGGGGATTGCCCTCGAGGATGCCGCGGTCCATGTAGGCGCCCGGGTCGCCCTCGTCGGCGTTGACGATGACGTACTTCTCCGGCGCCGGGGCACGCCGGGTGCCCTCCCACTTGCGCCCGGCGGGAAACCCCGCCCCGCCGCGTCCGCGCAGGTTGGACTTCTTCACCTCGGCCACCACCTGGTCCGGGGTCATCTCGCTGAGCGCCTTGCCCAGGGCCCGGTAGCCCCCCAGGGCGATGTAGTTGTCGATGCTCAGCGGGTCGAGGAAGCGGTTGGTGCCGAAGATCTCCGGGGTCTGCAGCTTGTAGAACGGGATCTCCTTCTCTTCGGCGATCGGCGCCCCGTCGGGCCCCTGGAACAGCAGCCGCTCCACCAGGCCGCCGTTGACCAGGGTGGTCTCGACGATCTCGGCGGCGTCTTCCGGGGTGACCTTGAGGTAGGCGATGCCCTTGGGGTGGATCACCACGCTGGGCCCCTGCTGACAGAAGCCGTGGCAGCCGGTCTTGAGCAGCGCCACCTGGTCGGTGAGGCCGTGGCTCTCCAGGGCCGCCTGGAACGCGTCGGCGATCTTGCCGCTCTTGTAGGCCAGGCAGCCCGGCCCCACGCACACGGCGATGCAGGTGCGCTTGGGGTCGAAACGCGGCGCGATCTCCGCGCGGTACGCGGTCAGCTCGGCGACCGATGCAAAACGGGCCATTTATTCCGCCTCCTGCACGATCCGCTCGATGTCCTTGGTGGTGGGGTTGCTCAGGTACTCGTCGTCCGCCACCATCACCGGCCCCAGGGCACAGCAACCCAGGCAGTTCACCGTGTCCAGGCTGAACTTGTCGTCCGCCGTGGTCTCCCCGGGCTTGATGCCGGTGGCCTGACCGACCCGGTCGATGAGCCGCTCGGCCCCGCGCACGTGGCAGGCGGTGCCCACGCACACGTGCATGGAGTGGCGCCCCTTGGGCACCAGGCTGAAGTGCTTGTAGAAGGTGGCCACGTTGTAGACGTACGCCAGGGGCACGTCGAGGCGCTTGGAACAGCGCTCCAGGGTGCTCTTGGAGAGCCAGCGGTACTCGTCCTGCACGTCGAGCAGGATCTGCACCAGCTTCTCCTTGTTGGCGCCGTACTTGTCGATGATCAGGTCCACCCTGTTCTGCTTCGGATCCATGGGTGCGTCGCTCTCTTCGATGCGCTCCGCGCTGGGAGGCTTGTATGCTGGGATGCTGGAAGGCTAGGAGGCTTTGGCTTCCTAGCTTCCCAGCCTTCTAGCTTTCTAGCCGGTAAGGCGCTGTTTCATCGCCTTGCCCAAGTCCGCGGGGCTCTTCACAACGGTGACGCCCGCAGCTTCCAGGGCCGCCATCTTCTCCGCAGCCGTGCCCTTGCCGCCGGCGATGATCGCCCCGGCGTGGCCCATGCGCTTGCCCTTGGGGGCGGTCTGTCCGGCGATGAAGCTCACCACCGGGACCTCGATATTGGCCTGGATGTACGCCGCCGCCTCTTCCTCGGCCGAGCCGCCGATCTCACCGATCATAATGATGCCCTCGGTGGCGGGGTCGTCCTTGAACAGAGACAGGGCCTTGATGAAGTTGGTGCCGATGATGGGATCGCCGCCGATGCCGAGGCAGGTGGTCTGGCCGATACCGAGTTTGGTGAGCTGGTCCACGGCCTCGTAGGTCAAGGTACCGGAGCGGGAGATCACTCCCACGGGACCCTTCTTGTGGATGTGCCCGGGCATGATGCCCACCTTGCACTCCTCGGGGGTGATCACCCCGGGGCAGTTGGGGCCCACCAGGTGCACGTCGCAGCCCTCCAGGGCGCGGGCGACCGTGACCATGTCCAGGGTGGGGATGCCCTCGGTGATGCAGACGATGACCTTGATGCCGGCGTCGGCGGCCTCGAGGATGGCGTCGGCGGCGAACGGCGCCGGCACGAAGATCATGGTGGTGTCGGCGCCCTCCT
>JARGFW010000205.1 GCA_029211085.1 Deferrisomatales bacterium
AGCACCTTACCCCCGTCCCGGATCGCCGCGGCGGTGCCTTGGGCCAGTTCCACCAGCGCAGCGCTGCACTCCCGCCCAAACGCGCGCAGGGTGTCGGCGCCGTCATCGAACCCGGCGGTCAGGTGTTGGGTGAGATCGGTGGTCATCCAAAGCTCCCGCGGCACACCGGCTCGGATCGAGACGCCGACAAACGCAAACGGGCAGGATAGGAAGCCACGTGGCCCCGTGTCAAGTTGAGGGGCGGCAGCAGTCAGGAGTCAGAAGTCAGGGGTCCGCTTCCCAGTCTCCTGGTTTCCCAGCCTGTAGGCGGTCATGGCCTGCTCCTGCCACGCCGCGAACGCTTCCACGTCGAGCCCCGGCTGGCCCGGCAGGGAGTTGTCGAGCACCTCCTCCACCCGACACCGCTGCACCGTAAAGCGCACCCCTTCCCCGCCGGCCCCCCGCTGCCAGCGCACCCGCTCTCCGAGGTCTGCCGCCAGGCGTTCCAGTTCCGCCAGCCCGAGCAGATTCGGGTGCACGGTGGTGCGCACCTGGAGGGACAGCCCCGCGGCCAAAGCCAGTTCCAGGCTTTCGGCCACCCGCTGGGGGTCGCCGTTCCAGCCGCTGTTGCGGCGGTAGGGGATCGCCTCCAGGGGGGCCTTCAGGTCCAGAGCCACGGCGTCCAGCAGACCCTCATCGAGGAGCAAACGCAGCACCTCCGGACGGGAACCGTTGGTGTCCAACTTCGTGGCCCAGCCGGCGGCGCGCAGTTGCCTCAATAGTTCCGGCAGGCCGGCGTGTCCGGTAGGCTCGCCGCCGCTCACACACACCCCGTCCACCCAACTGCGGTACTTGTCCAGGTGCAGGAGGATGCCCTCCAGGGACCAGCTCTGGTACTCCTCGGGGTGCAGTACCAGCCCGTGGTTGTGACAGTACGGGCAGCGGAAATTGCACCCCGGAAGGAACACCACCGCCGCCACCTGTCCCGGCCAGTCGATGAATGAGGTCTCCAGAAAACCCTTGATCGGGGGCAAGCCCATCGGTGCTCCCGCGCCGTGCTCGGCGGGACTGAGGGGGAGGCGCTACACGAGGCAACGCGGCCGTAGCGGAGCAACAACCCCGCCCCGGCCGCGCCGTGGCTCAGTTGGCTAGTTTACTCAGGTACTTCTTGATCGGGATGGCGCCGGTGATGTGGCTCATGTCGTCGAGCACCAGGATCGGCAGGCTCTTCTCGGCGGTGCCCACCAGCCCGTGCCACGCCAGGTGGGCCAGGGCGTCGGCGTTGTCGGGCCCCAGCACCTCCACCGCCACCGCCAAGGCACCCAGGTCCACGTTGTCCTTCACGTACTCGCACTTGCCGCAGTTTTCCTTGGTAAACAGGGTCACCTCTCCCCTCCTCTGCCGTGCCCCCGTGGGGCGGGCGTATGATGGTTGCGTCAGCCCTTGGCCGCTACGCTGCCGGTCTCCCCACCGGCGGCGAAAAAGCCCCGGTTCTTCATGCGGTCGTGGAGTTCGCCGAGCTTCCCCTTGTTCCAAGAGGACACCTTGGTGAAGTACCCGGTGATGCGGGTGATGCCCTCCACCTCCTCGCTGCCGCAGCTGGCACAAGCCGGCAGCAGGCCTCGGCTGGTGCGGCCACAGCTCGCGCAGGTGGTGAACTCGGGGCTGAACGCGATCTGGTCGTTGTGGGTATTGCGGAACACCTTGGTGACGAAGTTCGCCAGGGATTCCGGCGACGGCTTCTCCTCGCCGAGCCACACATGGGTGATGGCGCCGGCCTCGATCAGTGGGTGGTACAGGCCTTCCCGGGCGACCCGGTCGATGGCGTTGTCGGGGCTGCCCACGTGCAGTTGGGTTGAGTTGGTATAGTACACCTCGCCCCGGGAGATGTCGCCGCGCACCGCGTGGCCCGCCTGGGGGGAGTAGTACTTGAGGTCCAGTTTGGCGAAGCGGTAGGCGGTGGACTCGGCTGGGGTCTGCTCGAGCACGAAGTGCATGTTGTGGTGCTGGCTCAGCTTCTCCGACACCAGTTTCATGTGGGCGATCACTTTCAGTCCCAGTTTGAACGCCGCGTCGCTCTCGTGCAGTTCCTGGCCACAGTGCACCTTTACCATTTCGTTGAGGCCCACCATGCCGATGAGGTAGCTCACCCGGTGCATGCGCAGGTAGGGCTGCCCGTCCTGGTTCATGGTCAGCAATGACAGCGGCCCACGCTCCCCCTGGCTGAGCAGTTTCTCGATGAAGGCCTTCTTCTCCAGGTGGGCCTTGACCACGGTCTCCATCGTCTCGGTGAGGTAATGGAACAGCCGCGACTCGTGGGCGCCGGCCCGGTAGGCGATGCGTGGCAGGTTGATGGTGGCGTTCTGCAGGGCCGAGTAACGCATCCGCCAGGGCTGTTTGGCGTCCTCCAGGTCGCTCTTCTCGAGCTTGAACGACAGCCGGCAGCACTCGGAGATCTTGGCGGTGTCGCCCCGGTCGAACACGAAGTAGGTGTTGCCCTTCTCCGCCGACACCTCGCAGATGTGGCGGAGGAACTCCTGGTGGCCCTCGGTCTGGAAGAACTTCTCGGTGATGTGCACCAGGGGTTTGGGGAAGAAGAACGGCCGTCCCGAAGCGTCCCCCTCCAGAAACACCTCGAACAGCAGCCACAGGAAGCGCTGGGCCTCTTTCTCGTACTCGCCGTAGGTCTTGCCGGTGAACTCGCCCCCGGGACCGATGGCCGGGACATCCACAAAGTGCTTGGGCACCTCCCAGTAGCAGTTGATGTCCGAGAAGATGGCCTGCCCGCCCCGGGCCACCGCCTGCTGGGAGAACTCGAAAATCATCATCTGGGCCAACTGCTTGACGTCGCGGTCGCTCTTGCCCACCAGGTACGGGGCGAAGAACAGGTTCACCGCGTCCCACCCGATGGCTCCGGCAAAGTTCGACTGCAGGGCGGCCGAGAACTTGACCATGTGGGCCAGCAACACCTCGGGGTGCTTGGCCGGTTTGGCCATGGCCAGGCTATTGGGCAGGTTCAGCCCGAACTTCTTCAGATACTCCAGGCTCTGGCCCGAGCAGTAGGGGCGGTCCACGAATCCCAGGTCGTGCAGGTGGATATCGCCGCGCATGTGGGCGTCCGATACCTCTTGGCTGAACACCCGCAGCAGGGCGTACTCCTTCTTGATGTTCTCGGCCAGGGTCAGGTTGGTGGCCTCCGGGCCGTGGGGCACGTTAGCGTTCTCCCGGTTGGCCTGCACCAGCAACTGCTCCACGTCGAACAACGGCATCCCCAGTCGGGTGTGCATGCGGCGGGCGCTCTCGAAACCCAACTCGATAAGCTTGGCGTCCACCAGTTCGCGGATCAAGGGCGCGGTAAGCACCTCGATCTTGGAGTTCTGAATGACCCCCTCCACGGCAGCCGCCACCTTCTCGGCGGAGCCCACGTCGAGCAACGTCTCCCGCACCAGAGCATCGACGATCCTCTGGCGATCCCAGGTGACGATATCCATGTCCGAAGTGCGTACGAACAGCACCATGTCCGTGGCGTCGTCGGTGGCACCCGACTGGGGTTGCCCGAACTCCATCACCTCACCCATGCCGCTCTCCTTTCCTTGCGATATCGCACGGTTACGGCTCTATTTGTCCAGATGTTGTAGGTCGAAAAAATACTACCACAAGATATTGTGTCCCGGAACCCCAGAAATTCACAAACCGCCGATTTCCTTGCGCCGCCCCCGCCGGCCCCCGTATGCTGCAGACATAGCCCACAAAAAACGCCCCTCGCGCCTGTACCCTTTCCGATCCCCGACGCATCTATAGAGCCGAAACCATGAACGAAGTGCAACTGATCGACCTCGCGCGGCAGGGCGACTTCGATGCCTTTGAAGCCCTCGTGACCAGCAGCCAGGGGAAGATATACAATCATCTGTTGCGTATGGTGGGCAACCCGGAAGACGCTCGGGATCTGTTGCAGGAATCCTACCTGAGCGCGTTTCGGAATCTGCAGTCGTTTCAGGGTGGCAGCGCATTCTCCACCTGGCTGTATCGCATCGCTACCAACCACGCGCTGATGAAACTGCGGCGCAAGAACCCGGAAACGGTGGGGCTCGACGAAATCCCGGTGCCCACCCACGAAGAACTGAAGCAGCGAACCATCACCGACTGGGACCTGGACCCCAACCAGGCGATGCTGCGGAAGGAAGTGCGTCAGGTTTTGGACCGGGCGATCCAGAGTCTGCCGCCCACGTACCGCAGTGTGGCCCTGCTGCGGGACGTGGAAGACCTGAGCACCGCGGACACCGCGGAGGTTCTCGGCATCTCCGAGGGTGCTGTAAAGACCCGCCTGCACCGGGCGCGACTGGCTCTGAGGGAGAAACTCAGTGAGTACTTCGAGGGGGATACCTCGCCGGAGGTCGATGGACCATGATCCACAAGATGAGCTGCCGTGAAATCCTCGACAGTCTGTCCGAGTTCATCGACGCCGAACTCGACCCAAGCCTGTGTGCAGAGATCGAAGCGCACATGGAGGGGTGCTCTCCCTGCGTGGCGTTTCTCAACACCTTGAAAAAGACCGTGGTGCTCTACAAGAACTGCGGCGACGCAACGGAGGTTCCCCATCAGGTCACCATCGACCTGCACCGGTTCCTGCGCGAACGGTGCGTCGAGACCCTGGAGGGATAGAAATGAAGGTTTTGCTTTTCCTGGTCGTCGTGGCAGGCTTCGCGTGGCTGATGCGCAAGGGCGGGGGCTGAGGCTCCTGCTAAGGCCGCCGGTCGGCGGCACACAACACCCCAACGACACGACAGTACAGACACCCCCAAAGGGAGGAAGCTTCATGGCTGGAGACAAGGTGATCGCGGTGACCGACGTGGACTTCGACGCAAAGGTACTGCAGTCCGAGAAACCGGTGCTGGTCGACTTCTGGGCCGAGTGGTGCGGGCCATGCCGCATGATGGGCCCGGTGGTGGATGAGCTGGCCGAGGGCTACGACGGCCGGGTGGTGGTAGCCAAGATGAACGTGGACGAGAACCCCCAGACCCCGTCCAAGTACGGCGTGCGGGGCATCCCCAACGTCAAGTTGTTCAAGGGCGGTGCAGTGGTCGACGAAGTCGTCGGCGCCGTGCCCCGCCAGAAGCTCGAAGCGATGCTCGACAAGGCGCTGTAATGCCCCTGTTCGAGTTCACCTGCCCCCACTGTGGGGAGAGCCGCGAGGTGCTCAGCCGCGCGGCCGATGCTGCCCCGGCCCCGAACTGCCCAGGCTGCGGTCGCTTGATGACGCGACGCTGGAGCCCGGTGGCCGCCATCGGCCTCGGTTCCACTGGTTGTGCCGCCCCACGGGGCGGCTTCAGCTGAGGTTGAGGACGGTCGGCCGGGGGCCGGCAATCTCCTCCTCCCTCTCGTGAACCGCCGCTCCGTCTCCGGGCTGTTCCGGTTGCTGCTGTGCGCCCTGCTGCTAGCCCTGGGGGGCTGTTCGAGCGATACCGGCAACCTGGGAGACCTCTCGCCCTTGGCGCCCGACTTCGCCCTGGAAACTGCCACCGGGGAGCGAACCAGCCTGGCCGACTACCGCGGCCAGGTGGTAATGCTGCATTTCTGGGCCACCTGGTGTGCCCCGTGCCGCGCCGCGATGGCGCACGAGGTGAAGCTGCAAGCAGCCTACCAGGCACGGGGCTTCACCGTGCTGGGCATGAACATGGACAAGAACCGCGAAGACGTGGTCCAATTTCTGGCACGCAATGAACTCAACTACCCGACCCTGTTCGTCGATGCGGACGCCCGGGCGGCGTACGGGGGCGTTTCCAGCATCCCCCTGACCATCATCATCGACCGTTCCGGCCGCATCCGCCGCAAGAGTCTCGGCTACACGCTCCAACTCATGTCTTCCGTGGAACGAACGATTGAGTCACTGTTGGAGGAAGAAACGCGGGTGATCTACGGCCCCTGAGGAACCGACGTTCCCGAGGCAACATGCCCCTCCCCCAGCGTGGGCGAAACGCACCTGCTCCCCCGGCGCTCCGGGCTATCCCGGCGCCTTGATTGCATTGGTCCTGGCGAAGGAGATCTTCTTATGAACCGTTCCCGCCGCCCACCCCTTGTTTTCCACCCACCCCGAATAGCCTTGGCCTTCGCAGTCGCCGCGTTCGGTCTTCTGGGTTGCTCCGGCCCGTCGCCGGATACCACCCCGGCGGCCGCCATCAACTTCACCCTGCCCCGGGTGGACGGCGGCACCGTGAACCTGGCCGATCACCGCGGCAAGGTGGTGCTGCTCGACTTCTGGGCTACCTGGTGCCCGCCGTGCCGGGCGGCGCTGCCCCACCTGGCGAAACTCCAGGAGGAGTACCGGGCCGACGGCCTGGTGGTGCTGGGCATGAACATGGACAAGAACCGCGAGGATCTGGACCAGTTCCTCGCCAATCAGACCATCACCTACCCGATGCTGAAGGTGGACGACGCCACCCGTGAGGCCTACGGCGGGGTGGCGTCGATTCCGCAGACGTTCCTGATCGACCGCACGGGCAAGGTGCGCCACAAGTTTTTGGGCTACGACCACAAGATCGCTGCCCAAATGGAAACGTTGATCCGGGAACTGCTCTTGGAGAGCCCGTAACCGGTGGCGGACGGGACCGACCTGCTGCGCGCCTGGTGGGAACAGACCTCCCTGGATCCGCGCCGCGCCGGGGGCCGCACGCTGGACTGGGAAAACCGCCCGGCTTCGTACAAGGAGTACCCGGGGGCGGCCCGCCTGCCCCTGGAGATGCCTGAGAACATCCCGACGGCCGACCTGTGGCAGGCCCTGCAGCAGCGTCGCTCGCGCCGCGACCTGGCCGCCGCAGAACTGGGCCGCGAACAGCTCGCCCTGCTGCTGTGGGCGTGTCAGGGCATAACCGCTCGTCTCGGCACCCAACTGCTGCGCACCGCACCCTCCGCCGGCGCCCTGTACCCGTTCGAGACCTACGTGTCGCTGCAGCGGGTCGCCGGCCTCTCCCCGTGTCTGACCCATCTGCACATCCCGGGATTCCACCTCGAGGTACTCACCGAGGGAGAGTTCGGGCCCCATCTGGCCCACGCCGCCCTGGGCCAGGAGTTCGTCGCCGATGCAGCAGCAGTGGTGGTCTGGACCGCGGTGCTGCCCCGCTGCACCTGGAAGTACGGCCCCCGGGCGCTGCGTTACCTGGGGCTTGACCTGGGCCACGTGGGCCAGAACCTGGCCCTGGCCGCCGCAGCCCTGGGGCTCTCCTGCTGCCCGGTGGCGGCGTTTCTCGACCGCGAACTAAATGCCGTGCTGGAGGTGGACGGCACCAACGAGTTCGCCTACTATCTGGCCGCGGTCGGGCCTGCCCCCCGCGGACGCTCGCCCGAACCCGCGACCCGTTGACCCGCGAGCGGCGGCAGCCCTCGAGCCCACCGCCCCTTTTCCCCCGGAGAACCATGATGCGACGCGTGCTCTCGGGCATCCAACCGTCGGGTGCCCTGCATATCGGCAACTACTTCGGCATGATGCAGAAGATGATCCGCTACCAAGAGGAAGAGGATCTGTTTGCGTTCATCGCCAACTACCACGCCATGACCTCGGTGAGCGACGGCAAGACCCTGGCCCTGGGGACCCTGGACGCGGCGGTGTCGTTCCTGGCCCTGGGCCTCGATCCGGACAAGGCCACCTTCTGGGTGCAGTCCGACGTGCCGGAGGTTCAGGAGCTCACATGGGTGCTTTCCAGCATTACCCCCATGGGTCTCCTGGAGCGCTGCCACTCCTACAAGGACAAGGTAACCAAGGGCATCTCCCCCAACCACGGCCTGTTCGCCTATCCGGTGCTGATGGCCGCGGACATCCTGCTGTTCCAGTCCGACGCGGTGCCCGTGGGGCGCGACCAGAAGCAGCACCTGGAGGTCACCCGGGACCTGGCGGAGAAGTTCAACCACCAGTATGGCCCCACCTTCACGGTGCCGGAGTCCGAGATCGATGATGACCTGGCGCTGATTCCCGGCACCGACGGCCAGAAGATGTCCAAGAGCTACGGCAACACCATCGACATCTTCACCAGCCGCAAGGTACTGAAGAAAGCGGTGATGTCCATCGTCACCGACGCGGCTGCGATCGAGGACCCTAAGGACCCCGACAAGTGCAACTTGTTCACGCTCGCCAAGCTGTTCCTGGACACCGCGGGAGAGGCCGAACTGCGCCAGCGCTACCTGGCGGGCGGGTTGAAGTACTCGGATGTGAAAAAGGAACTGCTGGAGCAGGTCTGGACCACCTTCGAACCCCACCGGGAAAAACGCGAAGAACTGCTGGCGAGGCCCGACGACGTGCGCGACATCCTCGCCGCCGGGGCCCTCAAGGCACGGGCCGCAGCCGCCGAGACCCTGGCCACGGTGAGGGAAAAGGTCGGCATCGCGTACCGCTGACCCCCTGCCCCCACCCCTCGCCCTTGGTTGGGTTCCCCCACTCCGATGGCCGACAGAGAGGCCGCCACACTCACGGAGGCCAACCCGGCCCCGGGGAATCCTTAACACACCGAGCAACGGCACCTACCGGAGGGCACCAAACGAAACAGGCCCCCTCGCGGGGGCCTGTTGGGGCATCCTCAGGCCGGGAAATCACTCACGCTGCGCGAGCCTGCCGCCACCTGCGTTTTGCTCCCGAATCCTGCGCGCCCCCCCCCTGCTTGCCATGGATCACCGCCAACAGTACTTGGCGCCGCTCCGCAGGGTCGGAGTACTCTCGGAGAATCCGGTCCAACTCCAGCGCCCGTTGGAAGGCGTTATACATTCTCTTCAAATAGCCAAGCATTTGATCCTCTCCCGCAACCCCGGTGGGATGAATCTTGCGTCCCGCCGGCGCCGTCTCTAGTTTACCCGGGCCACCGGGTCAGTTCCTGCCGTCGCCGGCAACCGCACATCTCTCGGTTGTCCGCCTCTGCGAAGCGGAACCCGTTTTGGCCGCGACTGGCCATGATCGATCGCCGGGGGAGCGTCAGGAGCACATGTTTTTGGGCCGGTTCTTATACCAAACAAACGGCTCTGAAGACAACGGGAATGTCTCCGGCTCGTAGACTCTGCATCGCGTGAGGCAGAAAAGATGGTTCATCCGGGGAATGCCGGGGTGAGGTTGCACGAGAGGAAGTCGAAGCCGTAG
>JARGFW010000206.1 GCA_029211085.1 Deferrisomatales bacterium
GGTGGGCGCCCCGCAACGCAACACGCAGCACCGGCGACACACAGCCCAGGTCGGTAGCGAACCCCAGCACGGTGGCCCCATCGGTGACCCGAAACCCCACCGACTCTGCAGCATCGTGGCTGGTGGCAACCGACAGGAACTCCAGATCGCCCACCGGGAACACCTGGCCGGGCTCGAACTCCCGCACCTCCACTCCACGCAGACCGCCGGGTCCCAGCATCTTTTCGGCGCCGCGGCGGCACGCCGGAGTCATGTACACGGGTACGCCGTAGCGCCGCCCCCACACCCCCACACCGGAGATGTGGTCCCGGTGCTCGTGGGTGACCACCACCGCGGCCACCGACTCAGCATCGAGCCCCCGAGCGGCCAGCCGCTGCTCGATCTGCCGCCCGGGCAGGCCGGCGTCGATCAGCACCCCGCGCCGGTCGCCGCCCACGTACACCGCATTGCCTTTGCTGCCGCTGGCCAGGGCGCAGAATCTCAGCGGGAGGCTCCTTACAAGGGGGGACGAAATCAGGCCGCGTATGGTAGCCGAGGCGGCGGAGGGATTCAACCGATGCACACGAGCGTGCTTCGCTCTCGGGGACGACCAGGTCCACCCACGGCAACGGCCTGGCACACTGCATGAAGGCCGTGCGGCTCCAAACCCGACACACGCCTGGCAGGATGCAGAGACATCGCCTCTTGGGAACTTCAGCGTCGGCGCCAGCCTCACGCCCTTCGTCCTCGCCGCGGTGATCGGCCGCCCCGACGGCAATCGTCTGCCCGCATCGCGGTGCAGAGCCCACCCTCCGTGCCCCCTTGCCCCGATCCCCCACCCAGAACACCCTGCCCACCGGGACCAACCACGCGCGTTTGACGTGGGTCAAGGCCTCGACACACTCCTCCGATAGCCTTCGCTCATTGCTTGTGTGCCCGGGACACCGCCAACGACATCGACTGCTCGGCCTGCCACGGCGACGGCCACACCAGCGCCACCGAGGTGGCCAAGGTGCGTCTGCCGACCCCGGACACCTGCGGCGAGTGCCACGAGGACAGGGTGAAGCAGTACCGAAAAGGCAAGCACGCCAAAGCCTGGCTGGCGATGAACGTGATGCCCACCACCCACAACCTGCCCAGCGCCCTGATCGCCGGGCAGAAGCGCTGCGGCGGCTGCCACAAGATCGGCGAAAAGAGCGCCGACGAGATCCAGCAGCCAAGGCCGACGGCATCACCTATGGCGCCTCGGCGTGCGACAGCTGCCACACCCGCCACACCTTCTCGCTGAAGGAGGCCCGCGAGCCCCAGGCCTGTCAGACCTGCCACATGGGCTTCGACCACCCCCAGTGGGAGATGTGGTCCTCCTCCAAGCACGGGGTGCGCTACCTGCTCAAGCAACAGGGCATCCTGCCGGCGGAGAGCGCCGCGCCCAAGTGCCAGACCTGCCACATGCAGGGCGGCAACCACGAGGTGCGCACCGGTTGGGGCTTCCTGGCCGTGCGCCTGCCCCTGCCCGAGGACCCCCAGTGGAAGGCCGACCAGGTCACAATCCTCCAGGTCCTGGGCGTACTCGACCCCGAGGGCAAACCCACCGGGCGGCTGGACGTGGTGAAGGCCGGTGACGTGGCCCGGTTGACCCAGGAGGACTTCGACCGCGAACGCAAGAAGATGGTGGACACCTGCAGCCAGTGCCACGCCACCAAGTTCGCCGAGGGTGAGCTCAAGAAGGCCGAGGACGTCCTTCGCGAGGCCGATCACCTGCTGGCCGAGGGCATCCGCGTGATCACCGGCCTGTACCAGGACGGCACCCGGGAGCAGCCGGAGAGCTACGCCTTCGCTTTCCCCGATCTGCTCACCTTCCACGACGCCCCCTCGGTGATCGAGCAGCGCCTGTTCGAGATGCACCTGAAGCACCGCATGCGGGCGTTCCAGGGCGCATTCCACGCCAACCCGGACTACGCCCTGTGGTACGGCTGGAGCGAGATGGTGCGGGACCTGTCGGACATCCAGCGGATGGCCGTGGAGATGCGCGCGGCCAAGGCCGACTGACCCACGGCCGGCGGGGTTTCCAACACCGCCCCGTGCCCCCGGCACGGGGCGGTTCTTCGTCGCGCAGCAACGGTCCCGGAGGGACGCCTTGAGGAGTGGCCGCTCCGGTGGGATGATGGCTCCCTCGGTGCCACCTGAGGGCGCCGGCACACCCAACACCCGAGGAGGGTTTCCGGTGCGACGTTGGATCCTCCCCCTGCCGCTGGTTCTCTGCCTCCTCGCCGCCAGCCTCGTCGGCGCCACGGACGAGTACGCGGATTCGTCTGCCCAGGAGTGCGCCACCTGCCACCTGGACCCGGACGGCGGCGGACCCCTCACCTACCTGGGCGAGGCGTACGCGGCCCACGCCTACCGCTGGCCCCTGGCGGACGAGCAGGCCCCGCCCGCGGCCTGGCGGCGGCCTCTCCGCATCCTCCTGGGCCTGACCCACTTCCTGGCCGCCATCGCCTGGTTCGGAACCATCTTCTACGTACACATCGTACTGCGCCCCCACTACGCCAAGGGGGGGCTGCCCCGCACCGAGATGCGCATCGCCTGGGCGTGCATGGCCCTGCTTGCCCTCACCGGAATACCCCTCACCCTGCTGCGCTTTGGTTCCCTGGGTGCCGTCACTGCCAGCCCCGCCGGAAATCTCCTGCTGGTGAAGATCGGGCTGTATCTGTTCCTGGTGGTCGCCGCCGCGTTCGTCACCCGGGTGCTGAGCCCGAAGCTCAAACAGCTCCGCTCCGACTGGCAACGGCACGATGGGCGGGAGGGGCGCGAGGCGTGGGTGAAGGTGGGCGATCAGCTCTACGACCTGACCGGCAGCCCCCGCTGGCAGGAGGGAAACCACTTCGGCCGCCACCAAGCCGGGGAGGACCTCACCGCGGCCCTGCAGAGCGCGCCCCACGGCCCGGAGAAGCTGGCAGCGTTTCCGGAGTTCTCCCTGGTGGGGGGCACCCTGAAGCGCGAGTCCACCGAGGTACGGGTGCTGTTCGTGATGGCCTACCTGAACCTGGCGGTGGCCGTGGGGGTGGTGGTGGTGATCGCCTGGTGGCGCTGGGGGTAGGCGCTGGATCGGCAGATGAGCCAGTCCTGGTCCGGTCCCTCAATCGGGGACCATTGCCTGGCCACTGTTGACACCCAGGGGCCCTTCAAAAACGTTTGCCCAAAGTCCGGCATTTAGTGACAGGTTTTCAAGATCGCCCGGCTCAGGAGCCTCGGCGGCTGCCGCTTGGTCCCGGAACGCAACCCTTTCGGGAGACGATGAGTCGATAGCCACTCCAACACCTCTCTCGCCCTACCTTCCAAGCCGACCCGTCTTTTGTGCCCTGCGTCTTGACACCCCACGAACATACGCAAAACGTACGCCTCTTATAGAATGGGTCGAACCGAGCCACGGACCGGCTCTCTGCCTGTCTGGGGGGAACCCGTGGCGGTCGCCGCTGTTTCCGAGAACACCCCGATCTACCACCCCAGGGTGCCGAGCGCCTCGCCGTTGTGGCGGCTGCTCGACGACCACTACGAGCTGTTCCGCTCTTCCTATCCGGACAGCTTTGTGAAGCGTTACGGCTACCCGCGTGCCGTAGTCGACCGTGTGGTGCGCGGCTACCTGGACTGCGGCGACCTCGCCCAGGGCTTCGCCCGGATTCGCTGCACCACTCCTGGGTGTCGGCATGAGATGCTGCTGGCGTTCAGCTGCAAGGGGCGCTGGTTCTGCCCCAGCTGTCACCAGAAGAAATCGTTGCTGTTCGCCGAGCAGGTCGTCGGTGAGGTCCTCTACCCGGTTCCGCACCGCCAGTTCGTGTTCACCATCCCGCGTATGCTGCGGCCGTACTTCCGGCATAACCGCAAGCTGTTGAGCGGCCTGTGCCGGTGCGCCAAGGAGAGTTTGGAGACCTACCTGAAGACCCTGCTGCGCGTGCCCGACGGCGTCATCGGGATGGTCGCCGTGATCCTCACCTTCGGCGATTACGCGCGCTTCCACCCTCATCTGCACGCCATCGTGGCCGATGGGCTGTTCCGGCCCAGCGGCGCGTTCCACGTAGCACCTCCCAAGGACACCAAGCCCCTGATGGAGCTCTTTCGGGCCAAGGTCCTCAAGTTGCTCAAGAACGAAGGCAAGATCGACCAGCATCGGATTCGCGCCATCCTCGGCTGGCGGCACAGCGGGTTCAGCACCTACCGCGGTGATCCCGTTCGCCGAGACGACCAACGAGGCCAGGAACGGCTGGCCCAGTACGTGACGCGCAACGCTTTCTCCGTCGCCAAGATGACGTACGCCCCCACCACGGGGTCGGTGATCTACCGGTCCGAGACCACCCACGGAAAGAACAAGCGAAACTTCGAGGTGTTCGACGGCCGCGAGTTCATCGCGGCGGTGGTCCAACACATCCCACCGCCCCGGTTGCAGATGGTGCGCTACTACGGCTGGTACTCGAACCGGGCCAGAGGTGACCGAAAGCGGCGGGGTCTCCAGAAGCCGGGAAGCCTCGGTGAAGAAGTAGCCGTCGAGATCCTTGATGTCACTGAGCACCAGCCGACGAAGGTGGCGTCCAAGACCTGGCGGGAGTTGATCTGGAAGGTGTGGGAGGTGGACCCGTTACGGTGTCCGAAGTGCGATGGAGAAATGAAGGTGATTGCGTTGATCGAGGATGAAGCTGTGGTGCGGAAGATCCTCCAGCACCTGGACTTGTGGCAGATCCGCCGGGGAGATGAACGCGGCACCGCACCAGAAGAGGACAGCCAGGCCGAGCCGAACTGGGTCTACGACCCGGTGGACGACGGCTGGCCCGGTTGGAGTGACGAGATCCCCGCAGACCAACCCGCGATGACCCTCCACTGAGACAGGCGCCTCTCCAAGCTACGCCCCGAGACCTGCCGCAACCACTCAAACCCAGCCCATCCGGCTGAAAACCCGGGCCAAATCCAGCGCGAACAGCTTTACAGGCCTTGAACCCCCCTGCTACAACCGAACGAGCGCGTCATCGGGGGCGCGCATCCCTTCCCCGGGCCGCTCCGTGGCCACCTCTCCCCGCGAGGCACGAAAGCGATGTCCTATGAGCTTATTGCGGTGGCGACGATGAAGCTCGATTCCGAGAACCTGGCATTCGCCCTTCTTGCGAAGGATTTCAACGTCAAGCAGGTCATTGTGAAAATGAATGACCATAACTACGAACGAATCTACAGGTCCGTCGGGGTAAAGAATATCTCGAGAGGAACAGACCTGCTCATCGACCAGATAATGCTGAGTATCGAGAGCCCTGAACTAAGGACCGTGATCAGCCTGGGAGACATCGAGGTTGCCGTCTTTATCATTCCTGAAAAGGCCGCGTGTGTGGGAAGAACAGTAGCAGAAGTGGTTAATCAGGAAGGTTTCCCCAGAGAACTCGTGCTTACATGCCTGTATGACGATGATAAGGCGCTTTTCCGCGTGCCAAGAGGTGACACCTTATTGAGTGCTCACGACAGGACATTTCTCTGTGGTTCGCGGAAGAACATGGAAAAAGCCGTCACGTTCCTGAAATAAGAGGATAGGGAATATAAGACTGCGACAACTTGACGAATTTTTGACTCTTCTGAAGCTCCCAAAGTGAAACTTTTACCCCTTTGAAATAGTGAAGAGTGCGTTTTTCTATTCTTCATCTCTCAATTTTTGTCTTTCACGGCCTTTTCTGAAGCTTAAAAAAACGAACTCTCGGACTGAAAAATAGCTTGATTTTATGATATAATTACCCCCCTGTAAAATAAAAGGGCTTGAGGTTGCGTTCTTCTTGGGCGCGCCAACACACTCTTGTCCAGGGCGAGATGTCTTTCGCAAAGCTTTGTCTCTGGTAAATCGAAACGATTTTGCGCAGGCCGTCAGGGCCATGCGCGGAGTCTGAAACGCCTTATTTCATTAGAGCCAGCGGTGCGATAGACCGCCAAATACGATTATCTCGAACATCAGTGGCGCCAACGAATTATTTACTTTCTATGCCGTCAATCAATTGGCTATGCAATTCCGGACAAGGGAGAGAAAGCCATGAAGACAAACGAAAAGCTGATAGTGTTGGCCATGGTGGCGGTATTTTTCATAGCTGCAGCAGTGCCAATGGCGTCTGGAGACATTCTCGAAGAAAACTACGCCGTCGAAGATGCGGTAGCCGCTTTTGATGCCCTCACCGATCGCGGCGAGTGGCTGGGTTTTCGGCGAAGCCCTGATGCGCCGGCCAACAACGCTCCCGCTGGCCTTTCCACCTCCTCGTACCACTTTCAGGGAATTGCGCGTTCTTGCCGTGCGGGCATATACCCTGTTCTCTATGCAACGCGCGCAGGATGCCCGGATTGTTTAGAGCCCTGGAAGAGTGAGGGGACACTCCTGGTGGTCGAGATGGGCTCGAGAGACAAAGACGGAGAGCGCCTTCGTTCTAACCGGCTGGTGCGGCATCAGGAAACACAGGATACCGCCCCGGACGCAAGAGACAAAGTGGTTAAGGTCATAAATTTCGATGAAAACCTGCTTTCTGAACATGACACGGCGGGGAGAGCCGACTACAACCATATCGGCGGCTTACAGATGGTTGGCGACATCCTGGCCGTTCCTCTCGAGGGCAAAAACAACCCGATACTGCCCGAGGGCAAAGTCGTTTTTTTCAATGCGAGCGACCCGCTAGATCCCAAACTCATGGATTATGAGCTTACCTTCGAAGACCCTGATCTGAGCCTTTTCGACCATAAGGCAGGCGTTGTCGCGATGACAAGGCTACCCAGCGGCCATTTTTTTCTGGCAGTCTGTTGGGGGGACAGCGAGGAACTGCAGTTCTACCGATCGAACAAGACCAGCTTCTTCGATGTCAGTGGAGCAGAAGACACCGAGTTTGTATTTGAATTTCATTCAACCCTCAACAAATCGTATCTGCAACTTCTCGAAGATCTCGGCATGTGGAGGTTCGGCAAGACATCGCCCCAAGCGTTGAACTTCGTGAACGAGAAGAATGAGGACGGCGAGAATTTGTATCTCATCGGTTCTTCAAACTCGTGTTCCGGGGCGCCGTGGCATTTTTGCGGCGGAGCGGGGAAAGATGACATATGGTTGTGGAAGGTTATAGCGTTTAACGAGGGAGAGCAGGCACAGCTTCTTGGTGTTCGTCGGGACTCCAAGCTTCTTTACAGCGACGGCAACCTGCTGGGAGACGTGACATTTGCTCGACAGGAAGCCAACTTCAACGCGAGCGGGAGCGCTTACGTGAGCCCAACGGGTGAATTGATCTATTACAGCACCGAATATTACTTCTGGAGCACTTACGGCATACACACGCACTGCGGGTGGTCCGGCTCGATATGCGGCGACCCTGCTGATAATTACCTCAGATTTATTGAACTGCACCATAATGAAGTCTCTTATACTGGGGCTTGCGGGCTTCAGTTGCCGAGTGACCTGGGGGGCCCTTTTTCCATCAATGAAGGCGACACTCTCGCCCTCGATTTCGGCATCTACTATGTCAAGCCGTGGGCGCATATGTATGAAGACGAAGATTTTGTCGGCAAGTGTCATGAATCCTTGCCGGCCACTGAGGCGTATCATTGCTCGACAGTCATGATGGACTACGACGATCAAGATAAAGAGGACTATGACGACTTTAAGAGACTTGACGGGCCATCCTTGCCGGACAATGGATTTTCGGACCAACTCACTTCGTTCCGCTGGTGTGCCCCGCAGGGGGCAACCCTTTATCTCTATGACGATGACTCCTTCGACCCCGGCGGTAATACAGGGTATGTCGAATGTGCGGGCACGGGATACGTGGTGACTAATTCCGATTTTCAAGATGATGTCCCGGCAGAAGGCTGCTACCATTCTCACGACGTGGAAGATTTCAATGACGAGGCGACCTCAGCGGAAATCGACTGGGCCAAACCCGAAATGTACGTAATTACAGTTGATTGGGGTGATGGGGAGCCGGAGGAAACATTTATCACCCTTCCCGAAGAGCCGTTCTTCAATGTGGCTCACCTGTATTTGGATGACAACCCGAGTGGTACGCCAAGCGATGATCTTACCATAACCATCACAGACCCTCTCGGCTCCGGCATCGTTACCACGACGGTGACGGTCAACAACGTTTCGCCCACTGTCAGCATTGACAGCGTTACCGATGAAACAGGCACGGACATAGGCGGGCTCTGCGCTCCTTTCGCGCTGGTAGGGCTGGAGGTTAACGTGGCCGGAAGTTTCAGCGATTCGGGCGCCGAGGACACACATACAGCCGCGATAGACTGGGATGACGGTACCATTGACGACATCGGCGCTGTCGTCGACACGGCACAAGGCAGTCACAGCTTTAGCGCTCCCGGAGAATATACAATCACCCTGATCGTTACAGATGATGATACCGGGCAGGGGGAAGACGCGACGCAAATCATAGTGGTCGATGCAAAGAGCTCAATTGTCTCGATCATAAAGATGCTGAAGCCGCTTGCCGGACAACCTGATGTCGGAAGAGCAATTCGCCAACTCGGCCTTGCCCTCCAAAATTGGGAAAAGGCCAGCCCGAACGCGATCCTCGAAAAAATTCAGCATTCTATCAGGCATTTGGAGGCGGCGGAGGCGGCCAATCCAAATCTTGATCTCACTTGCATAAAAAGCCTGCTGACACTGACTGCAAAATCAGCAACGGTCAAGGCGATTGCAGGAACCAAAGCCGTGGTCGGCAGGCCGAATGAGAAACGCAAGGTAAAGAAAGCCGAGGATCTAGTCGAAAAGGGCGACGCGCTGCTGGAGCGGGGGATCTATGTCGGTGCTGTGGAACTCTACCAGAAAGCTATGAGAACGATACAGAGCATTTGGATGAAGGATCTTCAGGGGAAATAAGCCCGGCTGACGCAAAAAAATAGGGGCCTGCAAATTTGCTTGTGGCTCTCGCCTGTCCAGATCATCGCCCATGGGTGCGTATTCCGATCATGCCGTCCGGTGATTCCGGGCATGGCGTCCAGGCGTCGG
>JARGFW010000207.1 GCA_029211085.1 Deferrisomatales bacterium
CCTACCGGGTGTAGGACCTGCGCTCGTGGCAGTCGGTGGTGCACGTTCCGCCCGATGGCAGCACTCCGTACCGGATCGCAACCGCCCTGTTTCTGCCGGCCAGAGGCCTGGAGCGGAGCAGGTGGGGTTGATCGCTGGCGTGGGTGTCGTGGCAGTCCATGCAGTCACCGCCGGTCTCCGCGGCATCCATGTGCAGGGCGTGCAGGTTGGAATCGGCGTCGGTGAACCTTGTTGAGGATGCCCCGGCCTCGGAGAACCCGTCGGCGCTGTGACAGGAAATGCAGTGGCTGTTCATGGTGCGCTGACGCCACGCCTGCCGCGTCGATGAGGGAGGGTGGTCGGCCGGTTTCAGATAGTGGGATTCGAGACTGCCATGGGGGTCGTGGCAAGCGTCGCAGATGCCGTGGTGCACCGGGTCGTGCACCCACTCGCTGGTCCCAAGGCGGCTGGCGAACGCCTCGTGGCACACCAGGCACCGCTCGCCGAGGTTGCCGAACTCGAAGTCGAAGATGTCGTGCTTCTCGGCGTCGAACGCGGCTGGGGGCTGGTGGCATAGGTTGCACCTCCCCTCCCTTACGGGCTGATGGGTGGCTGCGGCGGGGTTCAGCCACGGGATGTGACAGGCTGAGGTGACACAACCGGCAAAGGGCAGCAGGTGTGCGCCAGGTGCTGCAGGCAAGGTCCTCGATACCTCCTTCCACCACTGTTGCCAGACGGATTGTTCAGGCCCGTAGGTTTTCCCCGTGATTCTCTGCAGCGCATCGAGGACGTGGGAGGGGATGGGTTCGCCCTGGTCAAGCCGGTGGATGAGGGCGCCTGCCGAGCGGATGTCCCCTGCCGCACCCAGGATGCGAATGATGTCGGCCCGGTGGGCGCTGGAACCGGTGTCCAGGTGCCGTTCGATCTGGGGTGCCGCCGGGCGCGCCCGCGCGCCGAGTTGCAGCAGGGCGGCCACCGCGGCCCGTCGTTCGCCCTCGGCCTGGGAATCGAGTTGGCGAACCAGGGCCTGGAGATCGTCACGGATCCCGGTGTCGCCGTCGTAGTGGGCCCTGGTCGTCGATACCCCCGCCACCAGGAGCAGCAGGAGCAGCACGAGGCTGCCGGTTCGTTGCATGGGGACCTCGGTGGGGATTTCGTGGGGAACCCCCTGTTTATCGGCCGGGAGGAGTTTTCCTAAAGGGTCGACTTGGGGATGCGGGGAGGAATGTCCCTGAAGAGGAAACGGCCGGCAGTCGCCGGCCGTTCGGACGTGAGGGGTGCGGAGACGGGGGATCGGATCAGCCGAGCAACGCCCTCGCCACCTCCACTACGTGGTCCACGGTGAACCCGAAGCGTTCGGCCAAACGCTCTGCGGGGGCGCTGGCGCCGAACCGGCCGATGCCCACCACCTGGCCGCTGCAGCCCACGTAGCGTTCCCAGCCGAAGGGGTGGGCTGCCTCCACGGCGACCCGCCGGGTCACCGCCGGGGGAAGCACCTGGTCGCGGTAGGCGGCTTCCTGTTCCTCGAACCGTTCCCAGCACGGCAGGCTCACCACCCGTACCGAGGTGCCGCCGGCCTCCAGCCTCTCGGCGGCGCCCAGGGCCAGGTGCACCTCGGAACCGGATGCGATGAGGATCAGGTCCAACTCGCCGGGACCGCGGCTGCCCTCGCGCAGCACGTAGCCGCCCTTCTGCAGACCGGCGGCAGGAGCCAGGACCGCGCGGTCCAGGGTGGGCACGTCCTGGCGGGTGAGCAGCAGGGCGGTGGGGCCGTCGCGGCGCTCCACGGCGGCGCGCCACGCTTCGGCGGTCTCGTTGGCGTCAGCCGGACGGATCACCGCCAGCCCCGGCATGGCCCGCAAGCTGGGCAAGTGCTCCACCGGCTGGTGGGTGGGGCCGTCCTCCCCGACGAAAAAGCTGTCGTGGGTGAACACGTGCACCACTTGAAGCCCGGACAGCGCGGCCAGCCGCAGGCTGGGGCGCAGGTAGTCGGAGAACACGAAGAAGGTGGAGCCGTAGGGCAGGAACCCGCCGTGGTTGGCCATGCCGTTCATCACGGCGGCCATGGCGTGCTCGCGCACCCCGAAGTGCAGGTTGCGGCCGGATGAGTCGGCTGAGGTAAACACCGCCTCGCCGGTGAGCCAGGTCTTGGTGCTGGGGGCCAGGTCTGCCGACCCGCCCATCAACTCCGGCAATTTCGCCGCCAGGGCGTTGAGCACCTTGCCCCCGGCCCCCCGGGTTGCGGTGCCCTTGGGGTCGGCTGGGAACACCGGCAGCGCTTTCTCCCAGCCGGCGGGCAGTTCGCCGGCCATGCGCCGGTCCCACTCGGCCGCCAGTTCCGGGTGAGTGGCCCGGTAGCGGGCCATCCGGTCCAGCCACTCGCGGTGCGCCGCGGAGCCCCGGGCGCCGGCCTCCCGCAGGGGTTTGTCGGCACCCTCCGGCACGTGGAATGTCGGCTGCTCGGGCCATCCCAGGTTGCGCTTGGTGGCCGCGACCTCGTCCGCCCCCAGGGGGGCGCCATGGGCGTCGGCGGAGTCCTGCTTGGCGGGGCTGCCGAAGCCGATGTGGGTGCGCACCCGGATCAGGGTGGGGCGCCCCGCGTCCGCCCGGGCTTGATCCAGGGCCGCCGCCAGGGCCGCCACGTCGTTGCCGTCCTCCACCGCCAGGGTCTGCCAGCCGTAGGCGGCAAAGCGCGCCCCGGCGTCCTCGCTGAACGCCAGGTCGGTGCCGCCTTCGATGGTGATGTGGTTGTCGTCGTAGAGCACGACCAGGCGACCCAGACCCAGGTGGCCGGCCAGGCTGGCGGCCTCGGAGCTGACCCCCTCCATCAGGTCGCCGTCCCCGGCGATTACCCAGGTGCGGTGGTCCACCACTTCGAACCCGGGGCGGTTGAAGCGCGCCGCCAGGTGGCGCTCGGCAATGGCCATGCCCACGGCCGCGGACAGGCCCTGGCCGAGGGGGCCGGTGGTGGTCTCCACCCCGGGCAGGAGAAACGACTCGGGGTGACCGGCGGTGCGCGCGCCCCACTGGCGGAACTGCTGCAACTCCTCCATGGAGACCCCGCAACCGGACAGGTGCAGCAGGCCGTAGAGCAACATGGAGCCGTGCCCGGCGGAGAGTACGCAGCGGTCGCGGTCGTCCCAGGCCGGGTCCGCGGGGTCGAATTTCAGGAACCGGGACCACAGGGTGTGGGCCATGGGCGCCGCCCCCATCGGCATCCCCGGGTGGCCGGAGTTGGCCTGCTGCACGGCATCGACCGCCAGGAACCGCAGGGTGTTGATGGACAGGGTGTCGGCGGCTAGGGCCATTACATGTGCTCCCGTCGGGCAGGGGGTTGGGTGCGGGGAAAAGAGCGAAAGTCTGCCCGATCCAGGCTGAGGAGTCCAGTTGAATATGGGGGCACGACAGGGCTCCGGGATGGGGTACAGCCGAGTCAGACAGCCGTGGTTGTGGTCGCCCGCGTCGCGTTCCACACCCTCAAGCAGAGGTCAGTTCGTTGAGGAAGGCGCGGACCGCGGCGTTGAAGGCCTCGGGTTGTTCCAGGGGCATCAGGTGTCCCGCGGCCCGGAGGTGGGCGCGCCGCGCCCCGGGGATGTGCCGGACCAGGTGGTCCGCGTACTTGGGCGGCGTGAGGCGATCGTCCGCGGCGGAGACCACCAGCACGGGCCGGGCGATCTCCCCCAATCGTGCCATCACGTCGAACCGGTCGCAGGCGCGGAAGTCGCCGGCGGTGATCGCGGGCGGGGTCCGGGCGGTGGCCTCCAGCAGCGCCGCCAAACGGTCAGGGGGCGTCTGTGGAGAGGCGGCGGAGTCGGGGAGGGTCCGTACGAACGCGGGGTAGTCCCTGGCGATGGCCTCGAAGATCGTCGGATTCACCCGCAGGCGGGCTCCGGTGCCCACCAGGATGCCGGCGCGAAGTGCCCCGGGCACGTCCAAGAGGAGTTGCAGGCAGATGGCCCCGCCAATGCTCAGGCCGCAGGGGATCGGCCGGGGCACTTCGGCGGTGCGCAGGAACCCGGCCACGGCCTCGGCATAGGCTGACACGCTATCGCAGCTTGGGCCGCTGCTGCCGCCGTGTCCCGGAAGGTCGACCGCGACGGTGTTGGCCACGTCGGCCAGCGCGTCCACCTGGGCGCTCCACAGCACGCTGCTGGCTCCCGAGCCGTGGATGAATACCAGTGTCGGGCGGTCCGGGGCGGGGGCCACGCCGCCGCCGCACAGTGCAGGCCGGCGATGGTTCCTTCGATCATGGGAGTCTCCAGGCGTCGCCGCATGGGGCGGCTTGAAAAGCGAATGGCCAAAAAGGCTTAGAGATGCTTTTTGACAGGATTGACAGGATGAACAGGATGGAAAGATTTGGAACCCAAGGAACGTGCTTTTCAATATCCTGAAAATTCTGTTGATCCTGTCCAAGATGGCCTTTGATTTCAGCCTTACCTGGCCCGGCCCTGGGCGCCCCGCTCGGGAACACCGCGGAGCCCGTCCCAGGTGTAGATTGCCAGGCCGGTCCAGATACAGCCGAAGCTCACCAGGTGGGCGCCGGTGAACGGTTCCCCGAAGGCGAACACCGCCGTCAGAAAGTGCAGGGTCGGCACCAGGTACTGCAGCAGGCCCAGGGTGCCCAGTCGCAGGCGCAGCATCGCCACCCCGAACAGGATCAACGGTGCGGCGGTCACCGCCCCCGCCGCCAGCAGCAGCCAGTCGATGCTTGGGTTGCCCACCAGGAAGGAGGACTCTCCGCTCCTCCACAGGGTGAGCATGAATGCCAGGGCGAACGGGCTGAGCAGGCTGGTCTCTACGGTCAACCCGATCACGGCGCGGACCCCGGCCAGTTTGCGCACCAGGCCGTAGGTGCCGAACGACCCGGCGAGCACCAGGGAGATGGCCGGCACCTCGCCGACCAGCCACGCCTGCACCGCGACACCCAACACCGCCAGGCCGACGCTGGCGGTTTGCAGTCGCCGGAGCCGCTCGCCCAGCACCAGGCCTCCGAGGAGCACGCTGACCAGGGGGGTGATGAAGTAGCCGAGACTGCTCTGCAACACCTGCCCGGAGTCCACCGCGTGGAGAAACACGAACCAGTTGGTGCAGATCAGCGCGGTGGAGCAGCACAGCGCGGCCAGGGATCTGGGGGTGGAGACCGCAGCCCGCAACTGGCGGCTGGAGCCGGTGGCCAACACCAGGCCGAGCAGCAACAGCGCCGCCCAGAGGATCCGGTGGGCCAGCACTTCGGCGGGGGGCACGCCGCGGAGTGTCCGGAAAAACAGGGGGAAGAAGCCCCAGATGAGGTACGCGGAGAGCCCGAACGCCACGCCGCGGGAGTGCCCGGATCGGACGGCGGGGATGTCGTTCATGGAGCGGCGAGCGCCCGAGAGCGGTGGCCCCCCGCTGCCACCGCCCGGCCTAGCGGGCAGTCCAGCCCAGATCCATCAGGTAGGACGCACCGGTCATGGAGCGGGCCTTGTCCGAGGCCAGGAACAGGGTCAGGTCGGCCACTTCTTCCGGCTCCACCAGGCGCTTTATGGCGGCGGGTTCGAGCATGATGCGGTCGACCACCTGATCCTCGCTGATACCGTGGATCGCCGCCTGGGAGCGGATCTGCTTCTCCACCAGGGGTGTGCGCACGTACGCCGGGCAGATGGCGTTGACCGTGATCCCCGCCGCGGCCACTTCGAGGGCCACCGTCTTGGTCAGGCCGAGCATGCCGTGCTTGGCCGAGATGTACGCGGCCTTGAACGGGCTCGCCACCAAACCGTGCAGGGAGGAGATGTTGACGATGCGCCCCCAACCCGCCTGCTTCATCGCCGGCACCAGGGCCCGGGTCAGTTGGAACGGCGCGGTCAGCATCACCTGGATCATCTTCATCCAGGCCTCCTCGGGGAACTCCTCCACCGGGGCTACGGTCTGGAACCCGGCGTTGTTGACCAGGATGTCCACCCGGCCGTGGGCGGCCAGGGCATCTGCCGCCAGGGCCCGCACCGCTGCAGGGTCGGACAGGTCTGCGGGCAGGAACTTCGCCCCAAGCTGGGTGGCCACCGCTGCGGCAGAGGGTGACACATCGTTGATCAGCACCGCCGCGCCCTGGGCGGCAAAGGCCGCGGCGATGGCCTTGCCGATGCCGCTGCCGCCCCCCGTGACCAGCACCACCTTGCCGTCGAACTCCATGCTCTTCTCCCGTGAGAGAGGCCCCGGAGCGGGTTGCTCACCCCCCATCGGGGCCGGAGCGGCGCTTGCCCAGGGCCAAGATTTCGCCGACGATGCCCCTGCGGAACGACATCACGCAGGCCACGAAGATCCCCCCGATGATGATCGTCACCCAGGAGCCGAATCCCGCAAGGTAGTTGTTCAGGGTGACCACCAGCAGGGCCCCTGCCGCGGGGCCGAAGACGGTTCCCATGCCCCCGAGCAGGGTCATCAGTACCACTTCCCCGGACATGTGCCAATGGACGTCGGACAGGGACGCCAACTGGAATACCAGGGACTTGGTCCCCCCAGCCAGGCCGCTGAGGGTCGCCGACAGCACGAACGCCAGCAGTTTGTAGCGATCCACATCGTAGCCCAGGGACACCGCCCGTGGCTCGTTTTCGCGAATGGCTTTGAGCACCTGCCCGAACGGGGAGTGGATGGTCCGGTGCAGGATCCACAGGCCGAACAGGAAGATGACGAGCACGAAGCGGTACATGGTGAGGGTGGAGTTGAGGTCGAACAGGCCCAGCAGCAATCCCCGGGGCACTCCCTGGATGCCGTCCTCGCCGCCGGTGAACTCCAACTGCAGGCTGAGGAAGAAGACCACCTGGGCGAGGCCCAGGGTGATCATGGCGAAGTAGATGCCCGAACGGCGGATGGCGAGCCAGCCGATGAGCAGTCCGAGCAGCCCCGCACAGGCGGTGCCGGCGAGGATGCCCAGGAGGGGCGGGAACCCCAGGGTCTGCACGGTGTGCGCCGTGACGTAACTCGCCGAGCCCAGAAACGCCGCGTGGCCGAAGGAGAGCAGTCCCACGTAACCCAGCAACAGATTGAAGGCGCAGGCGAACAGCCCGAAACACATCACCTTCATCAGGAACACCGGGTAGACCGCGTAGGGCGCGGCCAGGGCAACCGCCACCAGCGCAGCGCTGGCCCACAGGCGCCGATTGCCCATCCCTGGGGTGGTCATTTTTCCCTTCCGAACAGCCCCGCGGGGCGGATGATGAGGACGATGGCCATGATGACGAAGACCACGATGGACGACGCCTCGGGGTAGAATACCTTGGTCAGGCCCTCGACCAGGCCCAGCCCGATCCCGGTGACGATGGAACCCAGGATCGAGCCCAGTCCGCCGATGACCACCACCGCGAACACCACGATAATAAGGTTCGAGCCCATGATCGGCGTCACCTGATAGATGGGGGCGGCCAGCACCCCGGCGAACGCCGCCAGGGCGACTCCGTATCCGTAGGTGATGGTGATCAGCAGCGGCACGTTGACCCCGAACGCCTGGAGCAGTTCGGGTCTCTCGGTGCCGGCCCGCAGGTAGGCGCCCAGCTTGGTGCGTTCGACGACGTACCAGGTGGCGAAACACACCGTCAGGGACGCCACCACCACCCAGGCCCGGTAGTGTGGCAGATACATGAAGCCCAGGTTGGTGCCGCCTTGAAGGATCTTCGGAACGGGATAGGAGAGCCCGGAGATGCCGTACATCTGCCGAAACAGCCCCTCGAGGACCAGGGCGAGGCCGAAGGTGAGCAGCAGACCGTAGAGGTGATCCAGGTGGTACAGGTGGCGCAACAGGGTGCGCTCCATGAGCACACCGATCGCGCCGACGGCGAGGGGAGCGAGAAACAGGGCGACCCAGTAGTTCACCCCCAGGTAGCTGAGTCCCATCCAGGCGGCGAACGCCCCCAGCATGTACTGCGCCCCGTGGGTGAAGTTGATGATGTTCAGGAGCCCGAAGATGATCGCCAGCCCCAGGCTCAGCACGGCGTAGAACGCGCCGTTGATGAGCCCCAGGAGCAACTGACCCAGGAAGGCCTGGATCGGGATCCCGAACAGGTGGGTCATGACTCGATTTCCCTCGCCGCCAGCCGGTTCAGCCTACTTCTTCACCAGGGCACAGGTGCTCTGCTCCAGGGGTAGATAGGCCTCGTCCCCGGGGATGGTGCGAATGATCTTCAGGTAGTCCCACTCGCCCTTGGACTCCGCGGGGGTCTTCACCTGGGCCAGGTACATGTCGTGGACCATGCGACCGTCTGCCCGCACCTTGCCGTTGGTGGCGAACATGCCGTCGTTGACGGGCAGTTCCCGCATCTTGTTGACCGTGGCCACGGCTTCGTCGGTGCCCGCCTTCTCGATGGCCTTGAAGTAGTGCATCAGGGACGAGTACACCCCGGCCTGCCCCATGGTGGGTTGGGCCTTGTGGCGCTCGTAGAAGCGCTTGGACCAGGCGCGGGTCGCGTCGTTGCGGTCCCAGTAAAAGCCGGTGGTGAGCATCATGCCCTGGGAGGTCTCCAGGCCGAGGCTGCGGATGTCGGTCAGGAACACCAGCAGGCCGGCCAGGGTCTGGGTGGGGGTGATGCCGAACTCCCGGGCCTGTTTGATGGCGTTGGTGGTGTCGGCGCCGGCGTTGGCCAGCCCGATGATCTTGGCCCCGGAGGCCTGGGCCTGGAGCAGGAACGAGGAGAAGTCGGCGTTCGGGAACGGGTGGCGCACGGTGCCGAGCACCTTGCCTCCACTGGCTTTGACCACGGCGGCGGTGTCCCCCTCCAGGGAGTGGCCGAAGGCGTAGTCGGCGGTGAGGAAGAACCAGGTGTCGCCGCCGTTGGCTACCACCGCCCGGCCGGTACCCACGGCCAGGGCGTAGGTGTCATAGGTCCAGTGGACGTTCGTGGCGGTGCAGTTCGATCCGGTGATCTTGGTGGAGGCCCCGGTGGAGATCAGGGTCACCCGGTTCTTCTGGTTGGCCACCTCGGTAGATTCACATCACAAGTGCACCACGGCGTGAGGAGACAGAGAAGCGGACATG
>JARGFW010000208.1 GCA_029211085.1 Deferrisomatales bacterium
GCGGTGCCCGTCACAGGTTGCAGCGGAAGGTCATCACGTCGCCGTCCTCCACGGTGTAGTCGCGCCCCTCCAGGCGCCACTTACCGGCGTCCCGGGCCTGTTGCTCTCCCCCACAGGCCAAGAAGTCATCGAAATGGATGACCTCGGCGCGGATGAATCGGCGTTCGAAGTCCGTGTGGATCACCCCGGCGGCTCGGGAGACGGTGGCCCCCTGGGGCACGGTCCAGGCCTGTACCATGCCGGAGCGGGTGGTGAAGAACGTGATCAGGCCTAGCAGCCGATAGCCGGCCTGCACCATTCGCTGCAGTCCCGGTTCGTCTTGTCCCAGGTCGGCAAGAAACTCTCCCCGCTCTTCGGGATCCAACTGGGCGATCTCGGCCTCGACCCCGGCGCACACGGTCACCAGTTCCGCACCCTCTGCTGCCGCGTGTTCCCGCAACTGTGCCACCCAGGGGTTGCCCGCCTCGCCGGCCTCGTCGAGATTGGCCACGTACAGAACCGGTTTGGCGGTGAGCAGGTGCAGTCCCTGTAGGTGGGGCAGTTGCCCGTCCTGGTCTTTCAAGGAACGCACCGGTTCCCCGGAGCCCAGGAGCTCCCGGGCGGCCTGGAACGCAGTCAACTGGGCCCGGGTCTCGGCATCGCCGGATTGGGCCTTCTTGGCCACTCGCCGGATCGCACGCTCCACGGTCTCCAGGTCCGCCAGCGCCAACTCGGTGTGGATGACCTGGGCGTCGGCCACCGGGTCCACCCGGCCACTCACGTGGACGACGTCCGGGTCCTCGAAGCAGCGCACCACATGTGCCACCGCGTCGGTTTCGCGGATGTGGGCCAGAAACTGGTTACCCAGCCCCTCTCCATCCGCCGCCCCGGCCACCAGTCCTGCGATGTCCACGAACTCGATGCTGGTGGGGACCATTTCCCGGGGGGCGAGGACCGCGGCCAGCGCGTCCAACCGGTGATCCGGCACCGGCACCACACCCACGTGGGGGTCGATGGTGCAGAACGGGTAGTTCTCCGCCGCCACACGGGAGCCGGTGAGGGCGTTGAACAGGGTGGACTTGCCCACGTTGGGCAGCCCGACGATGCCACAGCGGAATCCCACGCCAGACCTCCTGGATAACGGTTTCAGGGGAGTGTGCGCCGGGGGCGAGCCCCCGGGCGGCGGAAGCGCCTTCCATATCACGCCGACGTGAATCCGTCCATCGCGCCGGCTAGCCCCGGGCAGCGGCCGCTCCTGCGTATCCTGCGCTGCTCGGCACTTGCACATCCTGTGCATTGCAGCATTCGCCCATCCATGGGCAGCGCACTCATGGGCAGCGCACTCATGGGCACCGCACTCGATTGACGCCCCGGAAGGGGGCGTGGTAATAAGCACGGTCCTTCGTTTCAGCGTCGCTGCCGGGCAACGCCCGGCCAAAGGGAGGGGTATCGTGGAACTCTACCAGGCCATCGCAGGACGTCGCTCGGTGCGGCGTTACACCGACCAACCGGTTCCGAGGGAGGTGCTCGAGCGCCTGCTCACCGCCGCCCAGTGGGCCCCGAGTTGGGCTCACACCCAGGCCCCCGAGGTGGTGGTGGTCGACGATGCACAGATACGCGATGCCCTGCGGGCGAGCTTGCCGGAAACCAACCCCGCCAACCGGGCCATGGGGGAGGCGCCCCTGGTGGTGGCGTTCAGTGCACGGCTGGGGCGCGCTGGGTTCAAGAAGGGCGAACCCACTACCATCCGGGGGGACTGGATGATGTTCGACGTGGCACTGGCCATGCAGAATTTCATGCTGGCCGCCCATGCGGAGGGGCTCGCCACGGTGTGCATCGGCATGTTCGACGCGGAAGCGGCGAGCCGGGCGGTAGGCGCCCCGGAAGGAACCACCGTGGTGGCCCTGACCCCCTTGGGCTATCCCGCCGCGGAGACCAAGGTTCCGCCCCGCAAGGATCCGGCCCAGTTCGTGCACTGGAATCACTACGCCGAGGGCTAACTCCCAGAGGGCGCCGCAGGCGCCCTCTCGCTGTTTGCGCCCCCCTGTGTCCCGGGAACCCAATATGATCGACTTGCATACCCACACCCTCTTCTCCGATGGGGAGCTGATCCCCAGCGAGCTCCTGCAACGCGCTGAGGGACTGGGCCTGCGTGCCATCGCCATCGCCGATCACGCCGACATGTCCAACTTCGACTGGCTCCTGCCTCGAGTGATCCGCGCCTGCGAGGAGAACAACCGCTGTCGCCGCATCAAGGCGGTGCCCGGTATCGAGTTGACCCATCTGCCGCCGGACCTGATCGGGCGGTACGTGGCGGAAGCCCGCGCCCTGGGTGCCCAAGTGGTGGTGGTGCACGGGGAGAGCCCGGTGGAGCCGGTTGCACCGGGGACGAACCGTGCGGCGATCGATGCTGGCGCCGACATCCTGAGCCACCCGGGACTGATCACTCTGGAAGCCGCGGCCGCTGCGGCCCGGCGCGGGGTGCATCTGGAACTCACTACCCGCCGCGGGCACTGCCTGACCAACGGCCACGTGGCCGCAGTGGCTCGCACCAGCGGTGCGCCCCTGGTCCTGAACACCGACGCCCACTCCCCCTCGGACCTGGTGGACGCGGCGTTTGCGCGGCTCACCGCCCTGGGGGCGGGGCTGAGCACCGCGGAGTACGATGTGGTGAGGACCAACATGGCGCGCTTGGCAGGCCTGGAGGAAACGGCTTGATGCGTACGCCTGTACTGCTCCTGCTCACGTTTACACTGGGCTGCGCCACGAAGACCTCGGTGCCCGCCCCGGTGCCGCCGGCCCCGAGCCTGGCCTGGGCCATGGAAGGCGGCGACCCGGCCCGCACCTCACGCACCGACCAGGGGGTGAGCCCCAACTGGAAGAGCCGGACCACCTATCGCTTGGTGGAGGAGGGGCGCTACGCCCCGGAAGAACACGCAGGGCCGCTGATCATCGATGGCGTTGCCTACGTCGGCCACTCGGGCAGGCGCTTCGAGGCCGTGCGGTTGGCTGACGGCAAACCCTTGTGGACGATCGCCCTCTCCGGTGGGGTCTACACCACCGCCGCGTACGCCGATGGCGTGCTGGTGTTCGGCGATGATCATGGGGTGGTCACCGCCGCCGATCTCCAGGGGAAGGTGCTCTGGACCTTCCCTGCCAGCTACCCGGTGGTCTCCAGCCCCCTGATCGCCGACGGTAAGGTGTACGTGGGGGTTTCGGACCAGAACGTGTTCTGCCTGGACGCCACCCGTGGCACGCCGGTGTGGCAGTACGGCCGACAACTGCCCCGCCGGCACGGCCTGTGGCGCTCGCTTGGGTTGTGCTACGGCGAGGGCAAGTTGTTCGCGGGCTTTGCCGACGGAACCCTGGTGGCCCTGGACGCGGCCCTGGGCCGTGTGCTGTGGCGGCAGGAGATCGGCGGGCCGCAGCTGCTTGGCGACGTCGCGGCCGGGCCTTCCTACGCCGGAGGCGCGGTGTTCGCGGCCGCGTTCGGCGGCCCCGCGGTGAGCCTGGACGCCGCCAGCGGGGACCCCTTGTGGCGCGCGGAGTTGGAGGGTGCCTCCGGGTTTGCGGTGGGGGACGACGCGGTGTACCTGGGTACCGCCAACGGCGCCGTGGTGGCCCTGGGCCGGGCCGACGGGAAGCTGCGCTGGCAGCGCACCCTGGACGGTGGCGTGGCGGCGCCCCCGGTTCTGGCCGGAGACGCCCTGATCACCGCCGCCTCGGGGGGCGGCTTCTATGTGCTCGACGCGGGAGATGGGGCCGTGCGCTACCATTACCGACCTGGGCCCGGTGCCCACTCCCAGGCTGCGGTCAGCACTGGGGGAGCGCTGTTTTTCTCCGACGGAGGGGTTCTGCACTGGGTGCACAGAGGACAACTATGGGACTGAGCGGCAAACTGCTGGGCGCAGGGCTCGGCTACTTCCTCGGCGGCCCACTGGGGGCGGTGATCGGGGGGATCATCGGCCACTACGTCAAGGACGCTTCCCTGCCCGCCGGACAAGGCCCGGGCGCGTCCGATCCGCGAGTGAGGCAGCAACAGCAGGAGTTGTACTTCGTCGCCAGCCTGGTGGGTATTCTCACAGCGATGATCCAGGCCGACGGTGACGTGCGCAAGGAGGAGGTGGCCACCATCCGCCGCTTCTTCTCCGAACGTCTCGGCTACCGTGGCGAGTCCCTGGAGATCGTGCGGGATCTGATCAAACAGTTCCTGCGCCAGAGGGTGGACCTGGATTCCCTGTGCGCCGATGTGGCGCGCAGGGCCGATTACGCCACCCGGTTGCTGTTGGTGGAGTGCCTGCTCGACGTGGCCATGGCCGACGGCCACCTGCACCTGCAGGAACAACTGGTGTTCGACCGCTGTGTGGGCTCGCTGGGTATCTCCGCGGCCGACGCAGAAGGCATTCGTGCCCGAAGTGCCACCGGCCCCAGCGCCGGCACCCGCCGCTGCAGTGACTGCGAGGTACTCGGAGTGGCGGCCGATGGGGACGAAGCGACGGTAAAGAAGGCCTACCGAGAGCTGGTGAAGAAGTACCACCCCGACCGGGTGTCCCACTTGGGGGAGGAGTTTCGCGACCTCGCCCACCAGAAGTTCCTGGAGATCCAGAACGCCTACGACCGCCTGTGCAAGAGCCGGGGATGGGCCTGACTCGGCCAGGGTGGGGGGGCTTCGAGCCCCAAAAAAAGGGGCCCCGGTGGGGCCCCTTGGTCGTTGCACGTGTGGAACGAGTTACAGCGGCTGCACGTTGGCGGCCTGCAGGCCTTTGGGGCCCTCGACCACCTCGAACTCTACCGCCTGCCCTTCGGCCAGGGTCTTGAAACCTTCCCCCTGGATGGCGGAGAAGTGGACGAACACGTCGGCGCCACCTTCCTGTTCGATGAAACCGAATCCCTTCTGATCGTTGAACCACTTGACGCTGCCCTTGGCCATCCTCGTTCCTCCTCACTGCGGGTGGTTGCCGACGCCTCCTTTTCCCCACCGAAGGGTGGGGTAGGGCGGAGGCGCCTGATTCTGGCGCCCCATGCTATGGATGGTCGGTGTAGATGTCAACAGACACTGTTTGATTCCCTCGTCTTTCCCACCCGGCACCATACGAGTGGCGACGCCAACTGCTGGCTGTTCGTCTGCGCTTTCGGAAAGCCGTTGGCCGATGCGGACCGTTGACAGGGTCCTCTGCCTCTCCCTCGGTCCGGTACTCGGTCATGGACGACAGCATCAGAAAGTGGTATACAGCTCGGTCTTTTTCCCCCTTCTGAGGAACCCCCCATGGCCCACCTCCCGTTTCGCAATATCGCCATCATCGCCCACGTCGACCACGGCAAGACCACCCTGGTGGATGCCATGCTGTGGCAGAGCGGCACCTTCCGGGACAACGAGCGCGTTGCCGAGCGGGTGATGGACTCCAACGACCAGGAGCGTGAGCGGGGCATCACCATCCTGGCCAAGAACACCGCCGTGCACTACGGCGACACCAAGATCAACATCGTCGACACTCCCGGCCACGCCGACTTCGGCGGCGAGGTGGAGCGCACCCTGCAGATGGTGGACGGGGTGCTGCTGCTGGTGGACGCCGCCGAGGGGCCCCTGCCCCAGACCCGGTTCGTGTTGCAGAAGGCCCTGGCACTGGGGCTGCAGCCGATCCTGGCGATCAACAAGATCGACCGCTCCGACGCCCGGGCCCACGAGGTGCTCGACGAGGTCTACGACCTGTTCATCGATCTGGACGCCACAGAAGAGCAACTGGGCTTCCCGGTGTTTTACACCGACGCCCGACGAGGGATCGCCCATCGGGTGCTGGGGGACGACTCGGACAGCCTCAAACCCCTGCTGGACCAGATCGTCGCCACCATCCCCCCGCCCTCCGGCGACCCCGCGGCGCCGTTGCAGTACCTGGTGACCAACCTGGACTACAACGACTACGTGGGCCGCTTGGCCGTGGGGCGGGTGTTCAACGGTCAGCTCAAGACCGGCGCCCAGGTCGGACTGGCCCGGGAAGAAGGCATCGTCACGTCCAAGGTGGGCATCCTCTACACCAACGAAGGCCTCAAACGGGTGGAGGTAGCTACCGCGGGGGCGGGGGATATCGTTGCCGTCGCGGGGTTGGAGGAGGTGACCATCGGCGACACCCTGGTGGACTTGGTGAACCCCAAGCCGATGAAGCGCATCGTGGTGGACGAACCCACCCTGGCCATGGTGTTCTCGGTGAACACCTCGCCGTTCTCCGGGCGGGCCGGTAAATACGTCACCTCTCGTCAGATCCGCGCGCGCCTCGAAAAGGAGGTGCTGCACAACGTCAGCCTGAAGGTGGATTTCTCCCAGTCCGATGCGTTCCGGGTCATGGGCCGGGGCGAGCTGCAGCTGGCGGTACTGATCGAGACCATGCGCCGGGAGGGCTTCGAACTCAGCGTGTCGAAGCCGGAGATCCTGACCCGGCAGATCGACGGCGTTCTGCACGAGCCCATGGAGCTGGTGGTGGTGGACTGCCCCGAGGACCACATCGGTGTGGTCACCCAGAAGCTCGGCACCCGGCGCGGCAAGATGCTCAAGATGACCAACCCCGGCCACGGCCGCGTGCGCCTCGAGTTCCGGGTGCCGTCCCGGGGGCTGATCGGGTTCCGCTCCGAGTTCCTCACCGATACCCGCGGCACCGGTATCCTCAACAGCTTGTTCGACGGCTACGAACCGTGGAAGGGGGAGATCTCCGGACGCGCCAACGGTGCCCTGGTCTCCGACCGTTCCGGCAAGACCACCACTTACTCCCTGTACCATCTGCAGCCCCGCGGGGTGCTGTTCGTGGGGCCACAGGTGGAGACCTACGAGGGCATGATCGTCGGCGAGAACAATCGGGAGAACGACCTGGATGTCAACGTGATCCGCGAGAAGAAGCTAACCAATATGCGCTCATCCGGTGCTGACGAAGCCCTGCGCTTGATCCCCCCCACCGAGAAGAACCTGGAGCGGGCCCTGGAATGGATCGGCACCGACGAGCTGGTGGAGGTGACCCCCAAGGACATCCGGGTGCGCAAACGGATTCTCGCAGCCAATCAGCGGCCCAAGAAGTACACGAAACGCGACGCCTCTCCCGTCTGAAACACCTGAAACAATCGCCCCGGTTCAGCAGCGCCTGCGGCGCTCCTTCGGACCGGGGCGTCTTTGTTTCCACGAATACAATGGGGTTTCCCCGGGGGGCGCTTTCGGTTGGCGCTCCCCAGATGTTTCATCTGTGGTGAAACCACTTGACACTCCGGTGCCACCCCGTTACCCTCGCGCGGTCGCGACCTCCCGGTACCCATTGCGCTTTCCCAGCGTGTCGGGGCTGCTCCGGAAAGCTCCGCGAACAAATTCCCGCAGTTTGGTGTTTCAACCGTTTCAGGCGCGGTACCCCGCGCAACTCACTGACGAGGAGGACGACAGGTGATGAGACGCTGCTGGTTTCTCGCCATGGCACTTGTGTGTTTGTTCGCATGGCGAGGGGGAAACCCGGCATGGGGCGCGGAGACCGAGGAGTTCGCCGTGCCGCCGCCGCCATTGAGTGAGGACTACTACCCCTGCGCCGAGAACTGCCACAACGACATGAAGACGGACCATACGGTGCGCGAGCTCGAAGACGAGCACACCGACATCGAGCTCCATCACGCCGAGCAGTTCCGCTGGTGCCTGGACTGTCACGACGCCGACAACCGCGACAAACTGCACCTGCAGAGCGGCGAGAAGCTGGACTTCGAGCACTCCTACCGACTGTGCGGCCAGTGCCACGGCGACAAGTACCGGGACTGGAAAAAGGGCATCCACGGCAAACGCACCGGGTTCTGGAACGGTGAGAAGCAGTATCTCCTGTGTGCCCACTGCCACAACCCCCACAGCCCCAAGTTTGCCCCCCTCAAGCCCGAGCCGGCCCCCCTGGTGCCGCGCTTCGGTGCCGCGGGCGGACACGGCGGCGGCATCGAGGCGGCGGCCGGCGGCGAGTCCAAGGGCCACTAGCGGGCTGCGCCCGGATAGCGCGAGGAGAAGATATAGATGTCTAGCGAGAAGAAGTGCGTGACCACGGTTGACCCCAAGCAGGCCAGCCGCCGCAAGTTCCTCAAGGGGATGGCGGCGGGTGCCGCGGCGGCCACCGTGCCGACCAAGGTTCTGGCCCAGGGCGGCGGATTCTTCACTTACGGCTCCTGGGACGAGTACTTCCAGAAGCAGTTCCGGGAGATGAGCCCGGACGAGGTGCAGGCCACACTGAAGCGCTTGGAGGAGAAGTACACCCGTCAGTTCGGCAAGAAGGTGACGGTGAAAGGCACGCCGGCGTTGGAGAACGTCAAGTTCGGCTACGCCCTGGACCTGAACCGCTGCGTGGGCTGCCGGCGCTGCGTGTATGCCTGCACCAAGGAGAACAACCAGTCCCGCGAGAACCCGCAGATCCACTACATCAAGGTGCTGCAGTTCAAAGACGGGGTGATGGAGTTCGAACAGTCCGACCGGTACTACGCTCCCGAGCAGGTGCCGGAAGCCGGCCAATACTACATGCCGGTGCAGTGTCAACACTGCGAGAAGGCTCCCTGCGTCAAGGCGTGCCCGGTGCGCGCCACCTGGCACGAAGAAGACGGCATCGTAGTGATGGACTACAACTGGTGCATCGGCTGCCGCTACTGCATGGCTGCCTGCCCCTACGAGGGCCGCAACTTCAACTGGGCCGACCCGACCCTGCCGGCCGACGAGATGAACCCCGAAACCCACTATCTGGGCAACCGCCCGCGGATGCGGGGCGTGGTGGAGAAGTGCCACTTCTGCATCCAACGCACCCGCGAGGGCAAGTACCCTTCCTGTGTGGAGATCTGCCCGGTGGGGGCGCGCAAGTTCGGCAACCTGCTGGATCCGGACAGCGAGATCCGCTACGTGTTGGAGAACAAGCGGGTGTTCCGCCTCAAGGAAGACCTCCTCACGGAACCCAACTTCTTCTACTTCTTCGGTTAGAGGTGCGTGCCATGAATACGTTGGTGG
>JARGFW010000209.1 GCA_029211085.1 Deferrisomatales bacterium
CGTACCACTGGGTGGTGCCGGACGAGCCGTCCCGTTGGGAGTGGGAGGAGGGGGACTCGGTGTACATCCCGCCCAACACGGTCCATCAGCACTTCAACCTGGACGCGGACAAACCCGTCCGCTTCCTGTCGGCGGAGAGCCGCACCCTGAAGCTCATGGGCCTGGACGACCTGGAACAGCTCGAGGACGCGCCGGAGTATTCGTCGAAGTGACCCTTTGCGCGCCTCGGCCGGCGCGGTTTCGCGCGGGCCGCCGCGCATCCTTATCCCGTTTGCGCCGCTAGGAGGACAGACATGGCCAAGAACGCGCTCGTTTCCGAGGAATTCGCGAAGAACTTCGCCACCGAAAAAGCCACCCCATACGAGGCCTGGGTCCGCGGCGAAGGGCTCGACATCATCGGTGCCCACTACATCCAGAACCTCCACACGGTGGCCCTCAAGCCCTGGCCGCGGCGCGGGGGCGCCGGTGTCTACATCAACCACGAAGCCTCGCGGACCTCCAACGACTGCTATGTCTGCGAGATTCCCCCCGGCAAGCAGCTGGAGCCCCAGCGCCAGCTGTTCGAGGAGATGATCTACGTCCTCGACGGGCGGGGGTCCACCACCGTGTGGAACGAAGCCGGCAAACGGGTGACCTTCGAGTGGCAGGCGGGGGCGCTGTTCGCGATCCCACTCAACACCTGGCACCAGCACTTCAACGGTTCCGGGCAGAAGCCGGCCCGCTACGTGGCGGTCACCAACGCGCCGATGGTCATCAACCTGTACGAGTCGCCGGAGTTCGTGTTCGGAACCGCGTTCGACTTCCCGTCCCGTTTCGCGGGCGAGCCGGACTACTTCAGCAAGAAGGCGGAGCAGAAGGGACTGCTGCTGGACACCAACTTCGTCGCCGACGCGATTGCACTCACCCTGATCAGCGCCAAGGAGCGGGGCGCCGGCGGCGGCCACATCCGTTTCCGCCTGGCCAACGGCTCGATGAACAGCCACATCTCCCAGTTCCCGGTGGGCACCTACAAGAAGGCCCACGCCCACGGTCCGGGTGCCCACGTCATCATCCTGAGCGGTGAGGGCTACAGCCTGATGTGGCCCGAGGGCGATAAGCCGCGGCGTTACGACTGGCAGGAGGGCAGCATGGTGGTGCCCCCCAACATGTGGTACCACCAGCACTTCAACACCGGCGCCACCCCAGCGCGCTATATGGCGTTCAAACACGAGGTGGTGTCCATACGCAACGCCCAGGGGGTGCCCAAGGCGTGGATCAGCAAGCGGGTCGGGGGCGACCAGATCGACTACGCCGACGAGGACCGCTCCATCCGGGAGGGGTTCGCGGAAGAGTTGAAGAAGCGCAACATCCCGACCAACATGGAGGAGGCCTACCAGGCGGAGCTGGCGGACCTTCCCCCGCTGCCGGGCCAGGAGAGCTAGCCGGTTGCGGAACAAAAAGCTGGCGCCGCACCCCACGGAGGGGGTGTCGAATCCACCGTGTTGGAAAGCTCGATGATCGGAAAGGCTTTGGCGGGGCCGCCCCCGAGCACCCGAAGCTGAAAAGGCCCCTCCGGGGCCTTTTCAGCACCCTGCCCGATCTCACCCCCGGAACGGCACCCATAGGGAGGCAGCGCACACCGTGCACGACATCCTGTTCGACCACGACCACGGGGAGGAGTCCCTCGGACGGCTCGAGGACAACCCTCTGTGGATCGCGGATCACATTACCCTGAAGAGCGTGGGCATCGACATCGGGTCGGCCGGCACCCAGGTGACCTTCTCCGAACTCAAGCTCCGGCGGATGGGGGAGGACCTCACCAGCCGCTACGTGGTGGTGGGCAGGGAGCCGCTCTACTACTCCCCGGTGTCGCTCACCCCGTACCTGGACGAAGAGCGGATCGACGAGGGTGCCGTGGGAGAGCTCATCGCCGACGCCTACCGCGCCTCTGGCCTCGGGCCGCAGGATGTCGATACCGGTGTGGTGCTGCTCACCGGTGAGGCGATCCGGCGGCGCAACGCCCGGGCCATCGGTGACGTATTGGCGGCCCAGGGCGGGGAGTTCGTGTGCACGGCTGCGGGCCACAACATGGAGGCGCAGTTGGCCGCGTACGGGTCCGGGGCGGCCCTGGCCTCCTACGAGCGGGGGGACCGCATCCTCAACATCGACATCGGCGGCGGCACCACCAAGCTGGCCGTGGTGGACAACGGCAACGTCCTGGACACGGCCGCGTTCCACGTGGGCGGGCGGCTGCTGGTGGTGGACGGGGAAGGGCGCATCGTGCGCCTCGACCCCGCGGGCAAGGCCCTGGCTGCCCACGCGGGGTTCCAGTGGGACCTCGGCGACTCGGTACAGCCCGGGGAGTTGGAGCGGCTCGCGGAGTGGATGTCTGACGCGGTGGTGGCCGCGGTCACGGTGCGCCCCCTGCCCGCCGCGGTGGAGGGGCTGTTCCTCACCCCGGTCCTTCGCGACCTGGAGGGGATCTGCGGGGTGATGTTCTCCGGGGGCGTGGGCGAGTACGTGTACGGCCGGGAGGAGCGGGACTTCGGTGACCTGGGGAAGCTTCTGGGGCGGGCCATCCATCGGGAGCTCCATCGCGGCGGGTTTCTGTGGCCGCTGCTGCCGGCCGGTGAGTGCATCCGGGCCACGGTGATCGGGGCCGCGTCCTACAGCTTGCAGGTAAGCGGCAATACGGTGCACGTCTCCGCCGCCGAGATGCTGCCCCGCAAGAACTTACAGGTACTGCACCCCGCCTGTGACCTGGGGGGGGAGATCGACCCGGACCGGCTCGCCGCTGCCATCCGCGACCACTTCGGCCGCTTCGACCTCGCCGAGGGGGAGAAGGAGGTCGCCCTGGCGTTCCGGTGGCGCGGGCAGCCCTCCTACGGGCGGGTGCGCGCGTTCGTGGAGGGGGTGGTTCGCGGGCTGCCCGAGACGATCCGGCATGGCCGCCCGCTGTTCCTGGTCCTGGACGGGGACGTGGCCCAGACCGTGGGGGCCCTGCTCCGCGAGGAGGTGGGTGTCACCGGAGAGATCCTGGTCATCGACGGGATCGCCCTCCAGGACTTCGACTTCATCGACATCGGCCGGATGCTGGAGCCGTCGAAGACGGTGCCGGTGACGGTCAAGTCCCTGGTTTTCCGCTGATCGAACGCGCGACCCGCGCTCCCCCCGGCGCGTCCTCCTGCGGCCCTGCCGGACCCGCGCGTCAGCCGTGGGCCAGGATGACCTCGGGGGGGAGCGGAATGACCCGCTCCAGGGGCCGGAAGTCCGGGGTGGGATCGTAGGCGTCGGGGTCGAAGGTTTCGATGTCCTCGATCAGGTTGGAGCGCCGCCCGGTGTTGCGGTTCATGCGGAACGGGATCTGGACCGGTTTTCCGGGCGCCCCCGGCGCGGACTGCTTCGGGTAGTAGGGGGTCCCCCCTAGTCCCGCCCGTTCCAGGGCGTGCTGCATGAACCGGCGCACCGGCGCCACCGCCACCGGCTCGGAGAAGCACAGTACCAGGTGAAACCCCACGGTGGGGAACTCCAGGAGCAGGTTCTCTCGGCGCAGTCCGAGGTCGAGCAGGGTCTCCATCAGCCGCAGCGTCTTCGCCCGCTCGCCCTCAATCTTCTCCCGCATCACCCGCCACTCCTGGCGCCGTGGCAGCACGTCGAGGTCGAACAGGGCGAACCACACCCCGCCGTCGTCGTCCTCGGGATACAGGGCGTAGGTGTTCTCCAACCGCAGGTGTTCGCCGAGCCGGCTCGCGTCCAACCCGCCGGGCACGGGCCGGTATCCGGCCTCCTGCCAGAGGGCGACCCTATCGTCGCGCCCCCGATATACCTTGGAAAACAGTGCGTGGAGGGCAGCTGCGGTCGGGGTCGCGCAGCGGGCGGCGTCGGTCATGGCGGAGGCTTCTCCTGTCCCGGGTGGGTTTGGGAAGGTTCACTGCAATGGGTGTGCCCCGGAGAGCCGGAGACTGCGGCAGGGGGGCTGGAGCGCTTGCACGAAGCTTGCATCGAGACCGGTGGAGAGGAAACCCAAACCGCGTTTACGGTGAGGCCGGGCGACCGGTCGGCCCAGACCAGGAAAGGAGTGCCGGGGTGAGTGAGGAATGGCTGCGTACCGAAGTGGCGATGTGCGTGCGGATGCTGGAGGTGCTGGGCCTGGTGGACTTTAGCGGTCACGTGAGCTGCAGGATCCCGGGCAGGGAGCGGCTGTTGATCAACTCCTGGGGGGCGAGCCGGCACGGGCTGGGGCCCGAGGACATCGTCGAGTCGGACCTGGACGGCAAGCCGATCGAAGCCGGCGTGATCCTACCGTCCGAGATCGCCATCCACACCTCGGTCTACCACCACCGGCCGGATGTGCACGCCGTCGCCCACCTCCACCCACCGGTCACGACCGCCCTCAGCATCGCGGGCAAGGCGTACGTGCCGGTAATGCACCACGGGGGCATCTTTCACGAAGGGGTGCACGTGCACGATGACTGCGGGCACGTCCACTCCCCGGAAAAGGGCGACGCCATCGCCAGGGTCCTGGGGCCGCGGCGGGCGATGATCATGCGCGGCCACGGCGCCGTGGTCGTCGCGGAGAGTGTCAAGGCCGTGTTCTTCGGGTCGGTCTATCTCGAGGACAACGCGAAGAAGCTGGCAGACGCCTACGCGATGGGAGGGGAACCCATCCCCCTGCGCGAGGACGAGCAACTGGCGTCCGCGCGGGTCTGGCGCCAGAACCAGTTCGACAAGATCTGGAACTACTACCGGGAAAAGTCGGGCGTCACGTTTTCCTGAGCCGGAACTTGGTCGCGAAACCCTCGGGCGGCCCCGTCGGGCCGCCCGAGGCCGATGGACGTCGCCAATCCACGTCCCGCAGCGCGCGCGGCATCGCGACCCCCTTCCCGCCTGACGCCCCCAAGAGCGGGTTGCAAACCTGCATGAAGCCCTTGCAGTCCTGAAAGGGGGCTTTGTGGGAGAGAGCTCCGGACCCTCCTGCCGTGCCGACGGCGGGGCCGAGGAATTTCGAAATAGCGTTTGGCATCGACCTTGCAGCACCTTCCGCGGCACCCCTGTCGGTGGGGCGGACTGAGCCGAAGGCTGCCGGGAGAAGATCGGCGTTTGAACGGCAGCCGGTGGCGCGGCGGGAGCCGCCCGGGCGCGGGCCCGACATCAATGCCAGCACACACGAGGAACACATTCCATGGACAGAGCAGTGCAGTATCGGGATCTGCGAGATTTCCTGGAGCAGATCGACGCTTTGGGCGAACTGAAGAAGGTCAGCGGGGCCCATTGGGACAAAGAGATCGGGGCCATCACCGAGATGGTCTACCGGGAACAACCGGTGGACGCCCCGGCCTTGCTGTTCGACGAGGTGGGCGGGTACCCGAAAGGGTACCGTTGCCTGTACGGCATGCTCGCCTCGGCCAAGCGCTTCGGCCTGGCCCTGGGGCTCGACCTGGAGGAACACCCTTCGCGGATGGAGTTGCTCGCCGCCTACCGCAAACGAGCCAAGACGTTTGCGCCGCTTCCGCCCCGGTTTGTCGACAGTGGGCCGGTTCAGGAGAACGTGCAGGAAGGCGACGCCATCGACCTGCTGACGTTCCCGGTGCCGATCCATCACGAACTGGACGGCGGGCGCTACATCGGCACGGCCTGCGGGGTCATCACCCGGGATCCGGACGAGGGTTGGGTCAATGTGGGCACCTACCGGGTGCAGGTGCTGGATGGCCAGAACGCCCTGAGCTACATCTCCCAGGGCAAGCAGGGGCGGATCCAGCGCGACAAGTATTTGAAGGCCGGCAAACCCTGCCCGGTGGCGATCGTGGTGGGGATCGACCCGCTACTGTACATCGCCGCCCGGTTCCAGGTTCCTCTCGGCGTCAGTGAGTTCGACTACGCCGGGGGCATCGCCGGCGAGCCCCTGGAGGTGCTCACCGGCACCTACACCGGACTACCCATTCCCGCCAACGCGGAGATCGTCATCGAAGGCGAGATCCTGCCGGACCGCAAGCAGGTGGAAGGTCCGTTCGGGGAGTGGAACGGCTACTACGCCGGGGCTACCAAGGAAGAGCCGGTCATCCAGGTGAAGCGGGTGCTCTACCGCAACGACCCGATCCTGACCTGCGCGGCGTCCCAGCGGCCGCCCCACTCCCACCTGTTCGAACGCTCGTTCATCCGCTCGGCAGGGCTGTGGGACAAACTGGAGCTGGCCGACTGCCCCAGCGTCCGGGGGGTGTGGATGCACGAAGCGGGCTCGGGCCGCACCTTCAATGTGGTGTCCATCCATCAGGAGTACTTCGGCCACGCCCGCCAGGCCGCCCTGCTGGCCTCCCAGTTGCCCCCGGCCGGGTACGTCAACCGCTTCACAGTGGTGGTGGACGACGACATCGACCCCTCGAACCTCTACGACGTGATCTGGGCCATGGGCACCCGCTGCAACCCGGAAGGGGACCTGGACATCCTGCGCAAGAACTGGAGCAGCCGCCTCGACCCGCTGGTGTTCGGGGACGAACTCTACAACTCGCGGGCGATCATCGATGCGTGCATTCCCTACGAGCGGCGGCACGACTTCCCTCGGGTGGCGCAGACCTCCCCGGCCTACAAACGCCTCATGAAGGAGAAGTTCGGCCCCCTGTTCGACGAGATCCTGAATCGGAAGGGGTAAGGGCGTGACGCAGGTCCGCCCGCAAGGCAAGGGCGTTGTTCTCGAGACGGCACCAACCACCCAAGACCGGAGGTTCACCGATGACCCGAAGCTCACGCAACAAGCGGACCGCACCCCTGGCATTGTCGCTCCTGCTCGCCGCGACTGCGTTCCTGGGTACCGCGCCGGGCGCCGCCCAGGCGGCGTTCCCAGAGGCGGGCAAGACCATCACCTGGATCGTTCCGACCTCACCCGGCGGCGGGTTCGACACCTTCAGCCGCATGTTCATCCCCTATCTGCAAAAGCAGTTGCCCAACAACCCCAACATCGTGGTCAAGAACATCAAGGGAGGGGAGTGGAACATCGGCCTCAGCGCCCTGAACCGTTCCGACCCCGACGGCTACACCATCGGCATCACCAACATGCCGGGCAACGCGGTGAACCAGGTCCTGGGGAAGGCCCAGTATGACTTGGGCAAGTTCACCTGGATCGGCAACATCAGTGACGTGACCTACGTGGCCTGCGTGTCGAAGAACTCCAAGTACCAGACCCTGGAAGCCATGCAGAAGGCCCCCGAGGTCACCGCCGGCGTGGTCGGTCTCGCCTCCATGGCCGGCCTGGGGACGATCCTCGCTGCCGACGCCATGCATTACAAGGTCAAGGCAATCCCCCACGACGGCAGTACCGAGGCGATTCTATCGGCCATGCGCGGCGACGTGGATCTGGTCCAGTACCCGATGGCCACCCTGAAGAAGACCATCGTGGACTCCAATGACCTGACCCCGGTGTGGGTGTTCGCCAAGAAACGGCTGAAGCTGCTGCCCAACGTCCCGACCGTCGGCGAGATCGGCTATCCGGAGTTGGCCGACGTGGTGTACATGATCCGCCCCGTGGCGGGCCCGCCGGGACTGCCGGCCGACGTGGCCAAGACCCTGCGGGACGCGTTTGCCAAGGCGTGGAGCGACCCGGAGTTCCAAGCGCAGCTGCAGAAGAAGGGTGTGGACACGGAACCGATGTCGGCCGAAGAGCTGACCGAGGTCGTGGCTCGCCAGATCAAGCAGGTGGAGGGGTACAAGGGGCTGATCCAGCAGGCCATGAAGTAGCCCCTATACGGTACACGGGGACCGGCCCCCTGGGGGGGCTCGGTCCCCGGAGTTGGAGTGACGCGATCTTCCGAGGGAACTTGGAGTGAGGGAGGAAATACCGTGCTGGAAGAAGCTCTACCGGCGTTGATGGAACTGTTGATTTGGCCGGGCCCGCTGTTTCTGGTTCTCGGTTCTACGCTGGGGTTGGTGTTCGGCATCCTCCCCGGCCTCGGAGGGCCCCAGGTGCTGGCCCTGCTGCTGCCGGTGACCTACGGCATGGAGACCTCCCAGGCGATCGTGCTACTGATCGGCGCCATGTCCGCGGTGCCGTTCGGCGGTTCGATCACCGCCATCCTGATCAACACCCCCGGCACCGGTTGCAGTGCGGCAACCACGTTCGACGGGTTCCCCATGGCCCGCCAGGGGCGGGCCGGGGTGGCGCTCGGTGCCGCGGCCACCGCGTCGTGCCTGGGTGGTCTGTTCGGCGCGGCGATCCTCACCGTGATGCTGCCGATCGGCAAGCGGGTGGTGCTGGCGTTCTCCTACCCGGAGTACTTCATGCTGGCCCTGATGGGGCTGAGCGTCATCGCGGTGGTCTCCCAGGGTTCCCTGTGGAAGGGGTTGATCGGCGCCTGTATCGGCCTGATGGTGGCGACCATCGGCTACGACCCGGTGACCGGATCGGTGCGGTTCGCGTTCGGCAGCGATCACCTGTGGGACGGCATCGGCCTGGTACCGGCGTTCATCGGGCTGTTCGCCGTGGGGGAGGCGCTGGACCTGTTCCTCAGTAAACGCGCTATCGCCGAACCGGCCGTAACCGCTCGGACCAACGGCGGCGTGCTGGAGGGGATCCGTTCGGTGTTCACCCATTTCGGGGTGTTCCTGCGCTGCTCGGTGGTGGGCACACTGATCGGCATCATCCCCGGGGTCGGCGGGGCCGTAGCCAACTTCCTCGCCTACGGCCACGCGGTGCAGTCGTGCAAGGACCCGGAGAAGTTCGGCACCGGCGACGTCCGCGGGGTGATCGCGCCGGAGGCGGCCAACAACGCCAAGGACGGGGGAGCCCTGGTGCCCACCCTGATCTTCGGCATCCCCGGCAGCATCGAGATGGCTGTGTTGTTGGGTGCCCTGGTCGTCCTGGGTCTGGAGCCGGGGCCGCGGATGATGATCGACAACCCGCACGTGGTGCTGGTGCTGGTGTACACCCTGGCGGCGGGGAACATCATCTGCGCCGTCATGGGCCTGCTCGC
>JARGFW010000210.1 GCA_029211085.1 Deferrisomatales bacterium
ATACAGAAAAGTGGCTGCGGAGGCCGCATGAATCATAAATCAACGGGCTGCTAGGGGAACATCGCCCGTAACTCTGCCACCCGAGGTTCGGGATGGCCCACTTCGCTGCAGGTGGGCAGCACGCTGGTGAGCCGACGGCTGGGGCTTCCGCGGAGCACGCGGTTCTCGACGGGGAGGGTTGAGATCCCCGCACAGGGGCGCCAGTTCCCAGCGAGGTTGTTTCGTAAAGGGAATCGGGGATCGGACCGAAGAGGAGAGGATGGGGCGGGGTAGGTTGAGTCCCTGGAGGGGTAAGCGGAAAAACTTTACACACCCTGTGTTACAAACTTCCTATCGAGGGGGCTGCCGATGGCGCCAGAGGAAAAGTACTTCCCGGTCGGTCTTCCGGATTCCCCCGGCAGATGGGGTTCTCCCCGCTGTGGTGAAGCCCAGGCACGCCACTTGCTAAACAACCCTCTCCGTTGGCAACGATCCGCAGGGACGCGGGCAGGAGGGTAGGCTCTGAGCGACATGGGTATCTCCATTCTCGTCATCGAACCGGACGGTTACACCGCCGATCACCTGAACCAGGTGTTCGGCAAGAACGGCTACCACATCGAACACGCCACCGACGGCAGGAGTGGCCTCGAGCGGTTGAAGGAACTCACCCCGGACATGGCGTTCATCGACCTGTATCTCCCCGACTCCGATGGACGGGAGTTTCTCGGCGAGGTCACCAACTGTGGCTTGGATACCAACGTGGTGATGGTTTCCGGGCGCAAGAACCTCTCGGCGGTGGTCGAGTGCATGAAACTGGGGGCGCTGGATTTCCTGGAGAAGCCGTTCCACCCGGACGATTTCCTGGTGACCCTGCGCAAGGCGGAGGAGCAGGTGCGCCTGGAGCGGGAAGTGCGGCGTCTGCGCAGCGAAGTGGAAAAGGGGTCGCCGTACCATCTGCTGTTCGGGCGCAGCAAGCGGATGCGGGACATCCAGACCATCGTCGATCAGATCGCCGACACCGACATCACCGTGCTGTTGCGGGGTGAGAGCGGCACCGGCAAGGATCTGTTCGCTCAGACCATCTGTCAGTGTTCGTCCCGCCGCAACCAGCCGTTCGTCAAGGTCAACTGTGCGGCCCTGCCCCGCGACCTGCTGGAAAGCGAGCTGTTCGGCTACGAGCAGGGGGCGTTCACCGGCGCCAGCCACACCAAGAAGGGCAAGTTCGAGCACGCCGACGGGGGCACCCTGTTCCTCGATGAGATCACCGAGATGCACATGGACCTGCAGGCCAAACTGCTCCACGTGTTGCAGGACGGGGAGGTGTGCCGGCTGGGGGGCAAGGCGCCGGTGGGGATCGACGTGCGGGTCATCGCTGCCACCAACCGCAACATCGAGGAGGACGTGCAGACCAAGCGCTTCCGCAGCGACCTCTACTACCGCCTCAACGTGGTCAACCTGCAGATCCCGTCGCTGCGGGAGCGGCCGGAGGAGGTGTCCCATCTCATCGACCACTTCCTGAACAAGTACTCGATCCAGTACGACCGTCCTGACGCGTCGGTGCCGTCGGATCTGGCCGCGGAGATGCGGGAGCACTCGTGGCCCGGAAACGTCCGCGAACTGGAGAACTACATGAAGCGGCTGGTGGTGCTCGGCGACGTGGACGGGGTGCGCCGGGAGATGCTCAGCGGCAGACAACGGGACGCCCGAGGCTTTGGCAAGGTCCCGGAGCATGACCCCCAGGAGTTCGAGGGGAAGAGCCTCAAGGAGGTCAGTAAACAGGCCTCCCGAGAGGCTGAGAGCCGGGTTCTCGCCAAGGTGCTCGAGCGCACCCGCTGGAACCGCAAGCGTGCCTCAGAGATGCTCGATATCAGCTACAAGGCGTTGTTGTACAAGATCAGGGAAGCCGGGCTGGAATGAACATGGGGAACTGTGGACGCCAGGGGCAGGGCATCCCATCGGGAACGGGAAAGGGAACTCGGATGAGGAGACACAGTCAGATTGGGGTTTTGGTGTTCCTGGGCGGGGTGTTCCTGGCACGGATGGGGTTGGCCGCCGAGAGCGTGGTTCAACGACCGGAGTACACCATTGGAGTGGAAGACGTGCTCGACATCAACGTCTGGAAGACGTCCGATGTGACCACCAAGGTCTGGGTGCGGCCCGACGGACGGATCACCGTGCCGCTGGTGGGGGAGGTGCAGGCCGAGGGGCGCACCGTGCAGCAGTTGTCGGATGCCCTCACCGAGGGCCTCAAGGAGTACTTCACCGATCCGGTGGTCACCGTGACCCTGGCGGAAACCAATAGCTTCACCGTTTACCTGCTGGGGCGCGTCGGGACCCCGGGGGTCATGAAGCTGCGCAGCCCCAAGACGTTCCTGCAAGTGCTGTCGATGGCTGGAGGTTTCCAGGAATTTGCCGATACGGGCAGCATCGTGGTCATGCGCCAGGGGCCGGGCGGCACCGAGAGCATCCGGGTGGACGTCGAGAAGATGATCAAGAAGGCCACGGACCTGGACTTCATGCTGCGCCCCGGCGACGTGATCGTTGTTCCTTGAGGGAGAGAACCGTGGGGAGAAGCAGTGATGGGAGAGGCACTCTTGCCTAGGCGCCGCAGCAGGAGCCCCCGTAACGCCGGGCTGCTGGCGGCGGGCGCGGTTGTGCTGCTCGGCCAGTTCTCGTTGGCCGGGGCGCAACAGCAGACTCCGGACTATTACGAGGAGAACCTGGTCCGTTACCGGTCGTATTTCGACTACGGCGGGTTCGAACCCGAGTTGGACACGTTGCTGCCGACGGGAGCGCAGTCGGGTTGGTCTCCCCGGGTAGGCGTCGACGCCACCTATACCGACAACTTCGACAAAGACAGCGCCGGTCGGGACGCGTTCTGGGCAAACGGCATCGCCGGGCTGGGCTGGTTCCGGCGCACCCCGCGCTTCGAGGGGTCGGCCGACTACCAGCTCAATACGCCTGTCTACAAGAGCGACACGGTAAAGGACCAGGACCTCATGAACCAGCGCCTGTTCGGCGCCCTGCGGTGGCAGGCCTCGGAACACCTCCGCCTGTCGGGGGGCGGCCAGGTCGCCCAGGACTTCACGGGGGAAGGTTCGGGCACCACGAACGCCTCCGGGCTGCCCGCGACCTATGGCAACCGCACCGACCGGTACTCGGCAGATGCCGGCTACGACTGGCGGATCAGCCGGGGTCTCACCAACGCCGGGAGCTACAACTTCGGCTACACGAACTATGTGTCCGACCAGAGCGAGGGCACCGATACGGTCCGTCACTCCGCCTCCGAGAGGCTGGGCGCCCAGGTGTCGGGGCGGGACCACCTCGGCCTGCTCTACACCTACGGGTCGGAGGCGGATCGGGACACCGAGGACCGCCGCCAGAACCACTTCGGGGAGATGACCTGGAACCACCAGCTCGATTCGTTCCCGGTACCCAATGCGTCGAGCGTCCGGCTGACCTACCGGGTGGAGCGTGTGCTCTACGACGAGTCCGACAACGATGGCTACTGGGACCACCTGGCATCCCTGGGCTACTTCTTCAGCCCGTCAGCAGCCACCCGGGTCGGACTGAACGGCGGGTACCAGCACATCGTGCCGGAGGAGGGCTCGCCGAAGGGGTCGGGGACCGGCGGTTTCGAGATCGACCACCAGTTCGGGCCGCGCACCAGCGGCCACGCGGACGCATCCGCGCATCTGGCCTATCTGCCGGATACCCAGGAGTACGAGCGAACCTTCAGCTATCGGGTGCGCCTGGACCACCAGTTCTCCCAGTACACCCGCGGCAGCCTGTCGGCGTCCCAGGTGTGGGATTACGAGCCGCCGACCTCGACCACCGACACCACGGTGCTCACCCGCACCACCCGGGCGGACGGCACCCTGAACACCCGCTTCACCGAGAAACTGACGGGGATTGCCGGTGCCGGGGTGTCCTACAACCAGCCCACGGGCACGGCACAGGCCACCAACGACGACTACTGGGACGCCTCGGGCCGGTTGGACCTCAACCTGGCCGTCAAACAGCACGCCTTCGGCGGAATCGGCTACAGCGTGTCGCGCAGGGAGACGGACGGCACCGACGACGATTATCTGCTGCAGATCGTTCGAGTGTTCTACCGGGAGGACCTCTACCGCTGGCTCACCGCGAAGGTGCAGTACTCCTTTGAGGACCGGGGGTATGCCTCGGGAAGCAGTCAAGAGGACTATACCGAAAACAGGATCTTCGGCAGCCTCGTTGCCAGTTGGTAGAATCCGTTTAGTTTTAATTGACACCCATACCACGCAAATATTCTTACATTATATGGCGGATATGACATGCAATTAGCATCGGGTAAGTCAGTAGATTTCACAAGATACATCGGTTTGCTGTGGAAGTGGAAGTTTCTTATTATAGTCCCAACAATCGTTTTTCCGTTGGCTGCCGGGTACAAATCCATGCAGATTCAGGACAGATTCATGTCCAGCACCTTGATTCTTGTTACCCCACAGAAGGTCCCGACCAATATCGTGGCCTCTACCGTGACCACGGGGATCGAGGAACGGCTGAGTACGATCAGCCAGCAGATATTCAGCCGCACCCGGCTGGAACAGATCATCCAGGAGTTCAACCTGTTCGAACAGGAGAGGCAGGAGCGCGCGCCGGAAGAAATCATCGCGCTAATGCGCAGCCGCATCGAACTCAAGGTGAGCCGGACGAACGCGTTCGAGCTTTCGTTCGTAGACGCCAACCCGCGCCTGGCCATGTTGGTCACCAACAAGCTCACAAGCCTGTTCATCGAGGAGAACCTCAAGGTCCGGGAGCAGCAGGCGATAGGCACCGGCCAGTTCCTGGCGGATGAAATCGAACGGTATCGGGAGCAGATCCGGGAGAAGGAGAAGGCGATCTTCGAGTTCAAACGCCAGCACATGAACGAACTCCCGGAACAGCTGGCCAGCAGCCAATCGCGCCTGGGACAGCTCCAGAGCCAGCTGCAGATCAATACCCAGAACGCCAACGCGGCGGAGGACCGGCGCGTGCGCCTCCAACAGCAGCTGGCGGAGATCGAGCGCCGGGTGGCAGAGGGGGCACAGCCGGGGGGCGGTGCCGGCGGGGGAGAGCAGTCCTCCCTCTCCGCACAGTTGGCCGCTCTTCTCGGGAGTGAGAGTGGGGGCTCCCCGGCGGCGGTGGACGAGGGCCCCCTCCGTGCCCTGGAGGGACAGATCGCGGAGCGGGAGAGGGTTCTGGAGGGGATGTTGCTCACGGTGACCGAAAAGCACCCCGATGTGAGTCAGTTGAAGGCGGTGATCGCCAAGTTGCAGGAGAAGGCGGCAGCGGAGAGGGCGCGCATCGAGGCGGAACGGAGCCGGTTGGAGGAGGAGAGGGAGGCCGAGGCCGCGTCCGCCCCGGCCGCTCCAGATCCGGAGCCGGTGCCGGACCTGGTCCCGCAGTATCCCCCCGTGTACGCCTCGCTCAAGGCCGACCTGCTGAAGACGGAGACGGAGATCGCTCGCATCGCTGCCCAAAACGAAGAGATCCAGCGCTCGATCGAGATCTACCAGCGGCGCATCTCCGCGACCCCCGCACGCCAACTGCAACTGCAGCAGATCAGCGAAGACTACGACAACATCCGGGCGGTCATGGAGAGTCTGATCAACAAGAAACTGCAGGCGGATCTTTCGGAGAACATGGAGCGCAAGCAGAAGGGCGAGCAGTTCAAGATCCTCGACCCGGCCAACCTGCCGGAGAAGCCCTACTCCCCCAACCGCCGTCGCTACGTCGCGGGGGGGCTGGTGGTCGGTCTGGGGCTGGGTCTCGGGCTGGTGCTGCTCCTGGATCTGCTGGATTTCAGCGTTCGGTCGAAGGACGACCTGGAGGGTGTGCTGGATGCCCCGGTGTTGACCGTCATCCCCGAGATCCGTACCGCGGCCAGCCTGCGCAGGAATCTGTTGTTGCGTCTGGGGGCTTACGGGGCCTGCGCGGCCTGCCTGTTCCTCGCCGTGGGCATCGTCCACATCAAGGTGAAGCCGATCCCCCAGGCCGTGTCGGATCTTTACGCACAGGTGCGCGCCACCCACTGGACCACGATCCGATAGGCCGGGAGGCTGGTAGGGACCAGTCAATAGCCATTAGCTGTTAGCCATTAGCTGTTAGCTATTAGCTATTAGCCATTAGCCATTAGCCATTAGCCATTAGCTATTAGCTATTAGCCAATAACTAATAACCAACAACCAACGGCCAATAACGCACAACCACTAACGGAATCCTCCATGAGCAAGATCATCGAAGCCCTCGAGAGGGCACGGCAGGATGGGACCCTCGACCCGATGGTCGAGGCGGTGGACGAGAGGGGCACGCTGGCGCCGGTGTCCCTGCGGGATCGGGCTCCCAGGGTGGCAGCGCCGCGAGAAGTTGGCGACGTGCGCAAGCTTCTGGACGATGTGGCCCTGGATCCAGCCGTCCTGCGTGATATCGATCCGTTCCTGGTCACCTTGCACCAACCCATGTCGGTGGTCGCGGAGCAGTACCGGGCCCTGCGCAACCGCATCGAGCGCCTGTCCCGGCAAGACGGGCTCCAGGTCCTCGGGATCACCAGTTCGGTAAAGGGCGAGGGCAAGAGCTTGACGGCCACCAACCTGGCGGCCGTGATGGCCCAGGGGGCTGCCAAACGGGTGCTGCTCGTGGATGCCGACCTGCGGCGGCCCAAAATCGACAAGTTGATCGCGGTCCACCGATCTCCGGGGCTGGCGGATTACCTCCAGGGAGAGGCGGAGTGGGACGACCTGTTCCAGCACACCCCCTATTACGGACTCGACGTGGTGGGGGCAGGGGAGACCCGGGGGCACCCGTCCGACCTGCTCGCCGGTCCCGCGATGCAGGAGTTCATCGCCCAGTGCCGCCGGCAGTATGACTACATCATCTTCGACACGCCGCCGCTGCTGCCGATCAGCGACGTGAACTTCCTGGTCGAGTTGCTGGATGGTGTGGCGCTGGTGGTGCGGGCCAACAAGACGGGCCGCGGGCTGCTGAAACAGGCCGCCGACAGTCTGCCCGAGGGCAAGATCCTCGGCACGCTGCTCAACCGGGCGCAGAGCATGCGGCAGGGCTACGGGTACGGGTACGGCAAGGGTGGCTACTATTCGAAGTACTACTGATTCACCGGGGCGGCCAGCCCGGTCTGCAGGAACCGATCAACAAACGAGCCTATTTTGCTGTTGAGCCGAACGCTAACCGTGCGCCATCTCGTCCTGTTTGCGGTCGAGGATGGCATCATCCTCCTGGCGCTGCTCGCCGCGATGACGATCCGCTTCCGGGGCGCCCTGCCCGAGGTGCTCGGGGTCAGCCAGGAGTGGGGGCGCATCGCGGTCGTGGTCGGCGTGACGCAGCTGTCCCTGTACTACCACGATCTGTACGAACTGCGGGTTCTCAACAGTCGCCGCGAACTGTTCATTGGTCTGCTGCAGGCCCTGGGCGTCGCCAGCATCGTCCTGGCCGCGGTGTACTACCTCTATCCCGGGTTGATCCTCGGCCGTGGTGTGTTTGCCCTGTTCGTCGGCATCCTCCTGGCGGTGGTGGTGGTCTGGCGTCTCGCCTACACCGCGGTGCTCTCCAGCCGTGGGCTGTCCGTCAACATCCTGCTCGTCGGTGGCGGTGCGCTGGCTCTGCAGATCTACGGGGAGACCCGGAAGCGCAAGACCCTGGGGTTCCAGGTGGTGGGGTGCCTTGTGGCCGACCCGGAGGCAGATGCCGCCGAGGGCCTGCCGCCGGTGCTGGGGGGGTTCAGCGACCTGCCGAACCTGGCAGAGCGCAGCGAAATCGATCGCTACGTGGTCGCGATCAGCGAGCGGCGGGGGCGCTTCCCGGTTCGCGAGTTGATGGAGCTGCGCATTGCCGGCAACCGGGTGGACGACGGATGCCAGTTCTACGAAGAGCTGACCGGTAAGATGCTGGTGGAGCATCTGCGGCCCAGCCAGTTGATCTTCGGCGAGGGGTTCGTCAAGAGCCGGAGCACGGTGGCGTTGAAGCGGTTGGTGGATTTCGCCGCCAGCGCCCTCGGCCTCATCCTGTCTGCCCCCGTCTGGCTGGTGGTGCCGCTGCTGATCAAACTGGACTCCAAGGGTCCCGTCTTCTATCGTCAGGAGCGCGTCGGCGCCCAGGGCAGGACGTTCCAGGTACTCAAGTTCCGCTCCATGACCGAGGACGCGGAACAGCACTCCGGGGCCGTGTGGGCCCAGGCCGGAGATGCCCGGGTGACCCGGGTGGGCAAGATCATGCGCAGGACCCGGATCGACGAGATTCCCCAGTTGCTCAACGTGCTGAAGGGGGAGATGAGCTTCGTGGGGCCTCGCCCCGAGCGGCCGGTGTTCGTTCAGCAGCTGGCGGAACAGATCCCCTACTACGTGGAGCGGCACAGCGTGAAACCCGGGGTGACCGGACTGGCGCAAGTCAAGTACCCCTACGGCGCCACCGTGGAAGACGCGGTGGAGAAACTGCGCTTCGATCTCTACTATTTGAAGAAGATGGGGCTCTGGATGGATCTCTCCATCATCTTCGAGACGGTGAAGGTGGTGCTGTTCGGCAAGGGGGCGAGGTAGCGGCGGTGGGCCAAATAGAGAACTACTTATCTCTCGCAGAGCCGCAGAGGTCGCAGAGAAGTTCAAGAACAAGAATGTTGTTATGGTTTCCTCCACGTCCTCTGCGTCTCGAGTGAGCGCAGCGAGCGGGCGAGAGATATGTCTGGGGAAGTGGGTCCTGTCATTTAGGGAGAACCCGCTGACCGGATGGAGTCACCTTGTACCGAGAATTTCTTGAGTACAACGCCAAGCCGTTCAGCTTCTTTCGTTGACCGGCCGACCAGCCGACCAGCGCCAAAGGCAACCATGTACAAAGACTTTTTCGCGTTCAGCGCCAAACCGTTCAGCCTGACTCCCGACCCGGAGTTTCTGTACCTGAGCCAGAACCACAAAGAGG
>JARGFW010000211.1 GCA_029211085.1 Deferrisomatales bacterium
CCGGCGCACAGCCCCGCCAGGACCAGCACCAGCAGCCAGCGGCCGCCCCGCCCGCCCGCCCGGGAGCGGCGCCGCCGCGCCGCCCGCTGGGGGCGCCGGGGCCCGGCGTCGCCGCCGCCCGCAGTTCGTCCTCGGGCCCGCCTGTCCTGGGTCATCTCCGCCTCCGCAAAAGGGCGGTTAATCTACCACACTGGCCACGCTCAATCGACACCGCGGAACGGACCGTTTGGAGTGATGGGTTTCGAGTTTTGGGTTTCGGGTTCACAACTCACGGCACCCGACCCGGAACCGCAGTCCCTTCTGCTTTCCCCTTCCCGGGACTGCGGGGTAGCATGGCGTACCCCTCGCGCCCTGCCACAGGAGACCCCATGACCCGCCCCACCGCCGCCGATCACGCCGCTGCCGCCCAGGGCTTCGCGCGCCTGCTGGAGATCGTGGCGACCCTGCGCGGCCCGGGGGGCTGCCCCTGGGATCGCCAACAGACCCCGCAGAGCATCGCCCCCTACGTCGTCGAAGAGGCCCATGAGATCCTCGAGGCAGTGGAGAGCGGCGAGCCTGGGGAGGTGTGCGAGGAGCTGGGGGACATGCTGTTGGAGGTGGCGTTGCTCACCCAGATGGCCGGCGAAACCGGGCAGTTCACTGCCGCCGATGCCCTGCGGGGGATCTGCGAAAAACTGATTCGCCGTCACCCCCACGTGTTCGGCGACGCCACCTGCGCTACCCCGGGACAGGTGCGGGAGAGCTGGGCCCGCATCAAAGCGCGGGAAAAACGCGACAAGGGCGCCCTGGAAGGCGTGCCGCGCCGGCTCCCCGCGCTGCACCGGGCCCGACGGGTGTCGGAGAAGGCCGCCGGGGTGGGGTTCGACTGGGACGCCGTGGACGGCGTGCTGGGCAAGGTGGACGAGGAGTTGGCGGAACTGCAGGAGGCGATCCACGGCGGTGACCCCGAGGCGGCGGCCGAAGAACTGGGGGACACCCTGTTCGCCCTGGTCAACCTGGCCCGTCATCTGCACGTGGATCCCGAACTGACCCTGCACCGCACCGTGGAAAAATTCCTCACCCGCTTCGCCGCGGTGGAGAGGGGGCTGGCCGGCCAGGGGCTGCACCCCAGCGAAGCTAGCCTCGATAGGATGGAAGAACTGTGGCAAGCGGCGAAGGAGCGGGAACCGGCCCGGGTCACCGCCGCGCAGGAACGCAGGGGGACACCATGAGAACGCACTCCTATGGGCTGTTGGTGGCGCTCCTCACCGGTGCCGTGTGCTCCGCCCAGGTGGGTCGGGCGCAGACCGTGCTCCAGGTACCGACGGCCGCCTACCCCACCATCCAGAAGGCACTCGACGCCGCCGTGGACGGCACCATCGTGCGGGTCGGTCGAGGCACCTACACCGAGGACTTCACCCTGGCGACCGGGGTGACGGTCCAGGGAGAGGAGACCGCGGAGACGTTCCTCTCCGGAACGGTAGACGCGGTGGCTGGCGGCGGGGGGACCCTGGAGCGCTTCACCGTGGAAGGGCCCGCCTGGAAGTTCAGCCGTGCCCAGGGGCTGGTGATCCGCAACTGCGTGGTCAGCGGCGGACCGGTCAACGGCGTCGCGATCACCGTCGAGAACTCCACCGACACGGAGATCGTCAACAACGTGTTCACCGACAACGGCACCGCCCTCAAACTCGGCAACGTGGACGGGTTCTTCTCCTCGGGAAAGGTCCTGGCCAACGCCTTCGTGGGCAACGGCACCGCCCTGCTGGCGCCGATGCCGCTGGTCACCAAGAGCCACAACCTGTTCGCCGGCAACGCCGTGGACGAACACACCGGCGACGCCCCGGTGTTCGCCGATTCCGGCTTCGTGGACCCGGCGGCCGGGGATTTCCACCTGCTGGCAGGCTCGGGCTGCATCGACGCCGTGCCCGCCGACACCCTGGCGGACCCGGACGGCTCGCCGGCAGACTGCGGCGCCTACGGAGGCCCGGGACAGGACCCCAACCCCCGGCAGGTGACGGGGTTGGTGGTGACGGGGAGCGCGGACGACTCGGCGGCTCTCTCCTGGACCGCGGACGCCAACTACCTGGTGACCGGCTACCTCCTGCACTACGGCACGGCGAGCGGGGTGTACGACGGCATCGGTGCGGCGCAAGGCGACTCGCCGGTGCCGGTCCCCGGTGGGGGCACCGCCAGCGGCAGCCTCAGCAACCTGGCGGTCCACTCGATCCCGCCCCCTGCCCCTGCCGGCCTGGTGGCCGGCCCGGGAGACGCGTCGATCTTCCTGTCCTGGGATGCCGCCGCGGGGGCCACCGGCTACACCGTGGTGTACGGCACCGAGAGCGGCGTCTACACGACGGAACGGGATGCCGGCAGCAGCACCTCCCTCGCCCTCGGGGAGCTGACCAACGGCGTGACCTACTACCTGGCCGTGCGCCCGTACGCCGCCAGTACCTATTTTCTTGCGGTGGGCGCCACCGGCACCGCGCCGGCAGGAACCGGGGCGGCCCCCGAGGGACGCCTCGCCACCGAACAGACGGTCAGCCTCCAGAGGATCGAAGGGGATCTCTCGGCCGAGGTGACCGAGACCCCAGGGGAGGTCTCCGGCTACCCCGCCCTGGACAACGGCGGATTCTGTTTCCTTCGCACGCTGTCGCCCCTCCGCACTCTCTCGCGGGGAGGCCTCGGGGCCGCAGCGGCGGGGATGCTACTGCTGCTCGGGGCGGCCGTGTCGGCGCGGCGCGGGGGCGGGCACCACCTGCTGACGGTGCTCCTGGGCACGGCGTGGCTGGCGACCGCCGGCGCCGCGCGGGCCGAGCACCCGCGCTGGAGCCTGGACGCCCGCGCCGGCGCGTTCTGGCCCGGCGCCGGGCAGTGGGGCGAGCACTACGACAGCGGCGTTCTGCCCGAACTGAAACTGGGCGTCGGCTACCGCCCGACCCCGCGCCTGGAGTTCGGTGCCGAGGCCGGCTACCGCCGGGCCGAGGGAACGGTGCGGACCACCGACGGCGGCCGCCCCCTGGTCCAGGGCCTGGACCAGACCCTGACCGTGATGCCCCTGCAGGGGTACGCCCTGGTGCGCCTGCAGTCCTCGGAGCGACAACTGCTGGTGCCGTTCCTGGCCGCCGGGCTGAGCAGCTATCTGTACCAGCACGAAGTGGCCGGGGACCGCAGGGCCCGGGGTCGCCAGGACGGCTACCACGCCCGGGCCGGGGTCCACCTGTCCCTGTACCCGTTCGACCCGCGCGCCGCCGACCGCAGCCGCCGGCAGTACGGCCTGCTGGGCTCCGGCCTCACCCTGGAGGGCCAGTACGCACGGGTGGACGACTTCGGCGCTGCCGACGACGACCTGGGGGGTTGGTCCCTGTCAGTGGGCCTGAATCTCCGGTTCTGAGTTGCCCCCGGCCGACGCCCGTTCTTGTCATCCCCGGCGCAACCGGCGCCGCAGAGCCGTGGTGAGCAGGCGTGCCTCGTCCAATCCCAGGATGCGGGCGCTCCCCAGGTAGACAACGCCGCCTCCGAGCACCAGCACCGCCAGCAGTCCGGCGTCGCCGACGCTGCCGCCGCCCCAGGAGCCCTGGGCCGTCCCCCAGAGCACCGGCACCAGCATCGCCCCGGTGGCCAGGAGCACCCGCCCGAGGGACAGTTCCCGGGCGGTGAACCGGGCGTGGCCGGTGGCCGCCCGCAGCTTCCACAGGAGGTAGCCCAGGTTGAACGCGCTGGAGACCCCCGTCGCCAGCGCCAGACCGGCGTGCTGCAGGGGGACCATCAGCACCAGGCTGGCCGCCAGGTTCACCCACAGGGACCAGAACGCCGCCATCACCGGGGTGCGGGTGTCCTGCAGGGCGTAGAAGGCGGGTGCCAACACCCGCACCCCGGCCACCGGGATCAGGGCCAGGGCATACCAGGTCAGGGCCCGGGCGGTGGCCTCCACGGCGGCCGCGTCGAACGCCCCGCGCTGCAACAACACCACCAGGATCGGGCGGGCCAGCACCAGCAGACCCGCGGCGGCGGGGACCACGATGAACGCGCTCATGCGCAGGGTCTGCCCCAGGGTGTCGCGGAACACCGCCGCATCGCCCCGGGCGGCCAGGCGACTGAGGCTGGGCAAACTGGCGGTGCCCACCGCCACGGCGAACACCCCCAGGGGCAGTTGGAACAGGCGCTCGGCGTAGTAGAGGTAGCTGATACTGCCGTCGGGCAGCCAGGAGGCGAGCAGGGTGGAGACCAGGATGTTGACCTGGTACACGGCCACGCCGAACACCGTCGGCCCCATCAGCCGCGCCACCTTCAGCAGTGCCGGGTCCCGCCACTGCCACTCCGGGCGGAAGCGGAACCCCCGCTGCCCCAGGGGCACCCCCTGCAAAACCAGCTGCAGCACGCCGCCCAGCAGCACCCCGACCGCCAGGCTGGCGATCGGCGGTTCCAGCCAACCGGACAGGGTCAGCGCCGTCGCGATCATGCAGGCGTTGAGCAGCACCGGCGCCAGGGCCGGGTAGGAGAAGATTCCCCAGGCGTTGAGAATGCCCCCGGCCAGGGCGGTGAGACCGATCAGCCCCAGGAACGGAAACACCGCCCGGGTCAACTGCACCGTGAGGGCGAACTTGGCGGGATCCTTGGTGAAGCCCCACGCGGTGAGGCGCACGATCCACGGCGCCCCGAGCATCCCTGCCAACACCACCAGGGCGAGCACCGCACCCAGCAGGGTGAACCCGCGCCGGGCCAGCTGATGGGCCCGCTGCTCCCCCTCCCGTTCCGAGACCTCCACGAACACCGGCACGAACGCCACCGTGAGGCTCCCCTCGGCAAACAGGCGCCGCAGGGTATTGGGCAGGCGGAACGCGACAAAGAAAGCGTCCACCGAGCCGCCGACGCCGAACAGCGCCGCCACCACGATGTCGCGCAGCAGTCCGAGGACACGGGACAGCAACGTCGCCGAGGACAACACCGCCACGGCCCGGGCGATCCGCCCGCTCTCGTGCCGGGCCTGCTGTTGTTGGCTGTCGCTGGCCGTCATGTCGCGCGTTCCGAGTGGTCCCGGGGGAGTGGAGGTCGACGGAGCAGCGCGCGGTCCAACGGGCGACGCTGCTGCCGGCGCCACCTTGCCGCTCCGGTCGGTGAGCCGGTAGCATAGCACCACCTGCGACCCACCAGCGACTGCCGCGAGCGACCTGTGAACACCCTGCTCGTCTTTGCCAAGGAACCCGTCCCCGGGCGGGTGAAGACCCGACTCGCCGCAGACATCGGCGACGCCGCCGCCTGTCGCCTGTACCGGGCGTTCCTTGGCGATGTGGCGGAACACCTGACGGGGCTGACCGCGGTGGCGGTCACCTGGTGGGTAGACGGCGCCCCCGGGCCGGTGATCGCCGCCGCGGGCAGCCGTTGGTCCCCCCGGTGGCGGGTGGTGCCCCAGCCCCCGGGCACCCTGGGGGAGCGCTTGGAGGCGGCCTTCGGCGACGCCTTTGCCCGGTCTCCCGGGCCCGTGGGAGTGATCGGCAGCGACTGCCCCCACTGCGACACCGGCCAGCTGCAGGCCCTGTTCGCCCCGCTGTCCGACGGCGCCGACGCGGTGCTGCTGCCGGCGGCGGACGGCGGGTACGCCGGGCTGGCCGTCCGGACTCCGGTGCCGGACCTGTTTCACGGCATCCCCTGGTCCAGCGCCGCAGTCGCCGCCGCCACCCTGGGGCGACTGCGGGGGAGCGGCCGCAGGGTGTCGGTGCTGCCGCCGATGTTCGACGTGGACACAGCGGCAGAACTCGCACAGCTGGCGCGACTGCTCCGGGAGCACCCCGAACGGGCCCCGCACACCTCTCGGGTGCTGGCGGAGGGACAGCTCGTGGAGGGCGGATGAGCGGGACGCTGCGGGATGCCCTCGGGCGGACCGTCCCCCTGGACCCCGAACCCCGTCGCATCCTGGCCCTGGTGCCCAGCGTCACCCGGTGCCTGTTCGACCTGGGGGTGGGCGCACGGGTGGTCGGGCGCACCGACTACTGCACCGAACCCCGGGAAGCAGTGCAGACCCTGCCCCGGGTGGGCGGCCCCAAGACCGTCTCGGTGGATCGGGTGCTGGCGTTGGCGCCAGAGCTGGTGCTGGCCGACGCCGAGGAGAACCAGCGCGACCAGGTCGCAGCACTGGAGCGCCGGGGGCTGCGGGTGTACGTGGCGCTGCCGCGCACCTTGGAGCTGGTGGCCGGTTTCCTGCGGGACCTGGCCGCCCTGGTGCGCCGCCCCCAGGCACGCCGGTGGGCCGACGAACTGACCGGGGCGAGCGCCCCTGCCCCCGCGCCGCCGGTGCCGGTGGCGTGCCTGGTGTGGAAGTCACCCTACATCGCCGCGGCGCCGGACACCCTGCCCCACGCCGTTCTCACCGCTGCCGGCGGCAGCAACGTGGTGGCCCCCCAGGCCGACCGGCGCTATCCGGAGATCACCGCCGCCGCCCTGGCCCGAGCCCGACCACGGGTGATCCTGCTGCCCGACGACCCGTACCCGTTCTCGGCCACCGACGCCGCCGAACTGCAGGCCGCCGTGCCGGGGGCGACGGCCGTCTGCATCCCGGGGCAGTGGGTGTCCTGGTACGGCAGCCGCATGGTCGAGAGTCTGCAGGGGCTGACCCGCAGTCTGGATCCCTTTCGCTGACCCGCTGTGGTAGGAAGCACCTTCCACCGGCTTTTCCAACCGAGGACCCGATGCCCCGCGAAAGCCAGAAACTGATCCTGCTGGAGGACATCTCGCAGATCGTGGTCTCCGCCCACGACCTGCAGGAAACCCTCGACCAGATCACCAGCCTGCTGGCCCGACGCCTGCGGGTGGAGGTGTGCTCCATCTACCTCCACCGGGACGGCATGCTGGTGTTGCGATCCACCTGCGGCCTGGATCAAAACGCCGTGGGCCGGGTCAGCATGAGTGCCGAGGAGGGCCTCACGGGCCTCGCCTTCCAGCGCGCGGCACCCGTGAACGTGCGAGATGCCGTCCAGCACCCGCGCTACAAGTTCTTCCCCGGCATCGGTGAGGAGGCGTTCCACTCCTACCTGGGGGTCCCCCTGATCCACCGCCAACAACCCATCGGCGCCCTGGTGGTACAGAGCCGGGAACCGCGAGAGTTCTCCACCGACACCGTGCGCCTGCTGGTGACCGCCGCCAGCCAACTGGCAGCGGTGATCGCCAACGCCCGCCTGCTCGACGACCGCGCCCACGCCGTGGAGCCCGAGCCGACCTACGCGCCGCCGGCCGAAGCGTTTCTGCGGGGCATCGGGGTAGCCCCCGGGGTCGGTCAGGGAACGGCCTATCCCCTCTCGGAAGAGATGGGTCTGGAAGCCTATCCCGCGCCCGCCGCCGCACCGCCCGAGGTGGAGCGGGAGCGCTTCGAGTCGGCCCTGCTGCAGAGCATCCAGGACGTGATCACCCTGCGGGACCAGGTGACCCATTCCCTCTCGGAAGAGGACGGGGCGATCTTCCACGCGCACCTGATGATGCTGGAGGACCGGGGCCTGCAGGACAAGATCCGCGGCCACATCGCCGCCGGCAAGGGCGCGATCGAGGCGGTGGCCAAGGTGGCCCGGGGCTACATCGATGCGTTCCTGCGACTGGACGACCTCTATCTGCGGGAGCGCGCCGCCGACGTGCGCGATGTGGCCCAGCGCCTGCTGCAGCACCTGCGGGAAGAGGCCGGCGACGACCCCTTGGAGTTCCGCTGCCCCACCGTGGTCGTCGCGGAGGACCTCACCCCATCCCGCCTGGTGCGCCTGATCCAACCCCACCTGGCGGGGGTGGTGCTGGCCCAGGGGGGGCGCAACTCCCACGCCGCGATCCTGTGCCGCTCGGCGGGAATCCCCGCGGTCGTGGGGCTGGAAGGGGCGCTGCCACGGCTCGAAGCCGGTCAGGCAGCGATCGTAGACGGCACCTCGGGGCTGGTGTACTTCTCCCCCCAGGCGACGGTGGTGGCCGAGTACGCCCGCCTGACCGCCGACTCGGAGCGCATCGACGCCGAACTGCGTTCCCACTTGGAAGAACCGTCGGTCACCCGGGACGGGCAGAGCGTGGCGCTGCTGGGCAACGCCGCGCTGATCTCCGACATCCCCAGGCTGCTGGCCGCCGGCGCCGCAGGGGTGGGTCTGTACCGCACCGAGTTCCCGTTCCTGGTGCGCAACACCTTCCCCGACGAGGAAGCCCAGTTGACGGTGTATCGGCGCATCCTCGACGAACTGGGCGGATGCAGCGCCACCCTGCGCACCCTGGACGTGGGCGGCGACAAGACCCTGCCGTACCTGCCGATTCCCAAGGAGGACAACCCCCACCTGGGGTGGCGCTCCATCCGGGTGAGCCTGGAGATGCAGGAACCGTTTCGCATCCAGATCCGTGCCCTGCTGCGGGCCAGCCTGTACGGTCCGGTGCGCATCGTGTTTCCGATGATCTCCACCGTGGAAGAGCTCATCAGCGCCCGGGCCATCGTGGACCAGGAGCGTGCGGCGCTGGCGGCCGCCGGGGTGGCCCTGCCTCCGGTGCCGGTGGGGGCCATGGTGGAGGTGCCGTCGGCGGCCCTGGTCCTGGACCGACTGGCGCCCCACGCCGAGTTCTTCTCGGTGGGCACCAACGATCTGGTGCAGTACCTGCTGGCGGTGGACCGGGCCAACCGCCGGGTGGCCCACCTCTATGACCCCCTGCACCCGGCGGTACTGGGCGTGCTGCAGGGGGTGGTGGAAACCGCCGCCCGCTTCGAGCGCCCGGTGTCGGTGTGCGGCGAGATGGCCAGTCAGGTGCTGGGCGCCGCCGCCCTGCTGGCGGTGGGCGTCCGCGAACTGTCGGTCAGCCCCGGCTCCCTCCCGCGGGTGCGCCGGCTGATCCAGACCTGCGACACCGCCGCCCTGGGCGACCAGGCCGAAGCCTTG
>JARGFW010000212.1 GCA_029211085.1 Deferrisomatales bacterium
ACCGGCAAGACCACTCTGAGCGCGGTGGCCGAGCGGGCCCTGCTGGGTGACGACGAGCACGGCTGGAACGACAGCGGCATCGCCAACTTCGAGGGCGGCTGCTACGCCAAGCTGATCAACCTGCGCCAGGACAAGGAACCGGAGATCCACCACGCCACGTTCCACCAGGCAGACCCCCTGGAGCACGGCACCATCATCGAGAACTGCATGATGTGGCCCGACGGCACCTTCGACGTGGACGACGAGCGCCTCACCCCCAACTCCCGCGCCGCGTTCCCCTTGCGCTTCCTCAGCAACATCAAGGAGAACCCGGTCAGCGGCCACCCCAACACGATCCTGTTCCTCACCGCTGACGCCAACGGCGTGCTGCCTCCGGTGGCGCGGCTGAGCAGAGACCAGGCCATGCTGTGGTTTTTGATGGGCTACACCAGCAAACTGGCGGGCACCGAGACCGGCGTGGTGGACCCGGTGAGCACCTTCTCGCGGTTCTTCGGTGCACCGTTCATGCCCCGCAACCCCGACGACTACGCCCACCTGCTGGGCGAGAAGTTGGAGCGCCACGGCACCCAGGTGTATCTGGTGAACACCGGCTGGAGCGGCGGCCCCCACGGGGTGGGCTCACGCATGGATATCAACCTCACTCGCGCCATCGTGGCTGCCGCCCTGTCCGGAAAACTGGCCGACGTGGCCTACGAGAACGATCCCCTATTCCACTACGGCATTCCCCGAGAGTGCCCCGGGGTACCGGCGGAGGTGCTGTTCCCGAAGAACACCTGGAAAGACAAGACCGCCTACGACGCCCGGGCGCGGAAGCTCGCCGCCGACTTCAGCGCCCAGTTCGACAAGGCCTACGGAGGCAAGAACATCGACCCCGCCGTAGAGGCTCAGTGCCCTGGGAAATAGACTGGGCCGCACTTCCCGCTGCACCGTTCCACCGCAGAGGGCCGGCGATCGACCGGCCCTCTGGCTGTTTCCGGATCCTCGGCGCCTGCGTGTGCCCCCGGTTTCGGCAACGTGGTCACCTCGGTTGGGAGCTGTCTCTCCCGTCGGCAACCATGTTCCCTGCGGAGTACCGGAGGGCAGGTGTTGGCCACGAACGGCAGCGGCTCCCTGGGGAGAAACCCGCGGGAGCCGCTGTGTTTCCAGGTCAGCAGGCGTCGGCCGCTCAACCCATGACACCCTTTGGTGCCTTCAGCGTTGGCCGGCCTCGTGCACCGCATCCACCACCGCCCGGGCGGTGTCGGCGTCGGCCATGGGCATGATGCCGTGCCCCAGATTGAAGACGTGACCGCGGGCTTTCTTGCCCTTTTCTACGATCGCGGTGGCGGTCTTGCAAGCCAGTTCGGCGGGGGCGAACAGGTACGCGGGGTCCATGTTGCCCTGCACGCTGACGTCTTGCCCGAGGATGTCGATGGCGTCGCCCAGGTCGATGTGCCAGTCCAACCCGAGCACGTCGCCGCCGGCGTGTTTGACGGTATCGAGCATCAGGCCCGAGCCCTTGACAAAGTGGATCACCGGCACGCTCTTGTCCAGGTTGGCCAGGATGCGTCGGGAGTGAGGCAGTACGTAGTGGGCGTAGTCCGCCGGGGAGAGAACGCCACCCCAGGTGTCGAACAACTGCAGGGCCTGGGCGCCGGCCGCGGCCTGGGCGTTGAGGTAGGCGATGACCGTATCGGAGACCTTGGTGAGCAGGTCATGGAACAGGTCCGGTTCGGCGAACATCATGCGTTTGAAGTTGGCGAAGTCCTTGCTGCCCTTCCCCTCCACCATGTACGCGGCCAGGGTGAACGGCGCGCCGGAGAAGCCGATCAGCGGCACCTTGCCGGCGAGCTCCCGCCGGATCATGCGCACCGCGTCGAGCACGAACGGCACGTCCTCCTCGGGGTTGCAGATCCGCAGTGCATCCACTGCGGCGCGGGTGCGGATCGGCTCCATCACCGGGCCGGGGTTGAACTCCACCTCGCAGCCCATGCCCTCCAGGGGGATCATGATATCCGAAAACAAGATCGCAGCGTCCACACCCAGGCGATCCAGGGGCTGGAGGGTCACCTCGCAGGCCAGTTCGGGAATGTGGCACACGTCCAGGAAGCTGTGTTTGGCACGCACGGCCCGGTACTCGGGCAGATAGCGGCCAGCCTGGCGCATGATCCACACCGGCGTGGTATCGACCGGCAGGCCCCGGCAGGCGTTGAGGAAACGGTCGGCTCGGCTCATGGGGTCTCCTTCGGAGAGCGGTCAGCGAGCCGCTCTCAGGGAATTCATGGTTTCGTTTCAGGCTGACAGCGGACGGCTGACAGCTCGGTTCACCCGTTCCGTGTCATTCTTGCGGGTACATAGTTGCAGAACGGCTCTTCTTCCAGGTAGTCGCCGCTGACGGCGTAGGCACGTGCCCGACAGCCGCCGCAGACGTTGATGAACTCGCACTGGCCGCACTTGCCCTTGTAGCTCCTGAAGTTCCGCAGGTCGTGGAACAGGGGGCTGTCGGCCCAGATCTCCTTGAACGGGGTCTGCTTCACGTTGCCGGCGCTCATGGGGAAGTAAGAGCACGGCTTGACGTCGCCGAAGCAGTCGATGAGGCAGATGGACTGGGCGGCGATGCAGCCCTTTCCACCTCCGGTGGAGAAGGTGAGGCTGCGGCGCTCGAACTTGATGCCCTCCTGCTTCGCCAGTTGGGGCACGATGCGGTAGTAGTGCGGCGCACAGGTGGGGCGCATGAGGATCTGGTCCTCGTGCTTCTCCTGCTGGTAGTGCCAGGCCAGGATCTCCTCGTAGTCCTCCGGGGAGATCAGCTCGGCCATGATGTCCTCGCCCCGGCCGGTGGGCACGATCATGAACATGTACCAGGCGGTGGCGCCCAGTTGCTTGGCCTTGCGGAAGGTGGCGGCGATGTGCTCCTGGTTGCGTTTGGTGAACGACGAGTTGATCAGGAACTTGATGCCGTGCTTGTGGAACAGCGCCGCGGCGCGCTCCACCCCCTCGAACGCCCCTTCACACTGGCGGAAGTCGTCGTGGACCGCGGCGTCTGGACCATCCAGGGACAGGGACACCATCTTGATGTCTGCGGCCCGCATCTTTTCGCACACCGCGTCGGTCACCAGGGCGCCGTTGGTGGCCATGCACATGCGGAAACCCTTGGCAGTGCCGTACTCCGCCAGTTCGAAGATGTCCTTGCGCAGCAGGGGCTCGCCGCCGGAGAGCACCATCACCGGGGTGGACAGTTCCGCGATGTCGTCGATGAGCTTCTTGCCCTCGGCGGTGGTGAAGTCACCCTCGGCTGCCTCCATATCCGAGGAGCAGCGGCAGTGCACGCAGTTCAGGTTGCAGCGCTGGGTGGTCTCCCAGGCGATCCACTTGGGTACGAACTCTTCGGCCATGAAAACCTCTCGGTCGATGGGGACGGGGGTGACAGGATAACCCATGGAGATTAGAACCCGTTTAGCGCCCTGAAAACCTTACCCCACGTCAAGATCTTCGTTCTTGGACAGGATTGACAGGATCTACAGGATGGAAAACAAGACCAAAAAGCTCTTGACCGTAGATCCTGTCAATCCTGTTCATCCTGTCGAGAAAACGCCTTTGCCTGATCGCCCTTGAAGTACGTTTCTGCTGCGTCCAGCAGCCCTTCCATGGTGTACTCCAGCGCCTCCACGGCCACCGGCAGGCCGTGCCCCTCGGCGGTGGTGCGGGTCGCCGGGCCGATCACCGCGCAGGGCACGGCCTGCGGGTCGATCCCCCGTTCAGCGCAAAGGGTGGCGTAGTTCTTCGCCGCCGAGGACGAGGCCAGGGTCACCAGGTCCAACTTGCCGGCGACGAGTGCATGGAGGGCCTCTTCCGGGTACGCCGCCGGGCGCACGTTCTCGTAGAGGGGCAGCACCTCCACCCGGGCACCGCGGTTCTCCAGCGCGCGGGGCACCACCTCCCGGGCCACCTTGGCGCGGGGGATCAGCACCGAGGTGCCGCGCAGCTCGGCCACGGCGGTGAGGGCCCCGACGAGGGCCTCGGCCACGTACTCGTCCGGCACCACGTCGGCGCGGATGCCCCGGGCGGCCAGCTCGGCAGCGGTCTTCGGGCCCACGGCGCACACCCGGGCGGCGCCGAAGGTGCGGGCGTCCAGCCCCATCTCGTCCATCTTCTCGAAGGTGAAGCGCACCGCGTTCACCGACGAGAACACCACCCAGTCGAACGCGAATACCCGGCGCAGGGCCGACTCCACCCCACTTTTGTGGCCGCAGGGCTGCAACTCGATCAGGGGCAAGGCCACGGGAATCCCGCCCCGGGACTGCACCGACCGGTTTGCCTGCGCCGCCTGATGGAGCGCACGCGTGATCAATATCTTCTTTCCGCGCAGTGTTTTACGCTCAAACCATGCAAGTTCTTTCCGAAGTTCCACCACCTCACCGACGATGGCCACAGCCGGGGGGCGGAAGTTCTGCTTCCGGGCGCGCTCGGCGATGTCGCCCAGGGTGCCGGTAAGCACCTCCTGGTCCGGCCACGTGGCGCGCCGCACCAGGGCGACCGGGGTGTCCGGGGCGCGTCCGGCGGCCATCAACTGCGCGGCAGCCTCACCCAGGTGCTTGACGCCCATGTAAATCGCCAGGGTCCCCGATGCTCGCGCCAGTGCCTTCCAGTCGATCTCCGGGCCGTCGCCGCCGTCGGTGCGACGGTGGCCGGTGACCAGGGTTACCGACGGCGCGTAGTCCCGGTGGGTCAAAGGAATGCCGGCGTAGGCAGCCGCTCCCGACGCCGCGGTCACCCCGGGAACGATCTCGAACGGTATCCCGGCCCTCGCCAGCGCCACCGCCTCCTCGCCCAGCCGGCCGAACACCGACGGGTCGCCGCCCTTGAGTCGCACCACTACGGAGCCCTGCTTTGCGCGGTCGATCAGCGCCTGGGTGATCTCGTCCTGGGAGAAACCGTGCAGGTGACCGACCTTTCCCATGCGCACCCGCTCAGCCGAGGCCGGAGCCCAGTCGAGGATCTGGGGGTGCACCAGGTTGTCGTACACCACCGCTGTTGCACCCTCCAGCACCTCCCGGGCACGCAGGGTGAGCAGCCCCGGATCCCCCGGCCCGGACCCCACCAGGTAGACGAAGCCGGTTTCCATCAGGGCTTCGCAGGATTGAGGGTTTCGAGCCGGTACACCTCTTCGAGAATTTCCCGGCCGCCGCGGTCGAGGATCTCCTCACCCAGGGACTGACCGATCATCTGGGCGTCGTTGGCTCCTCCCTCGCGGCTGCCGCGGATCAGGGTCTCCCCGTCCAGACTGCCCACCAGTCCGCGCAGCTTCAGGGTGTCCCCGTCCACCTGGGCGTAGCCGGCGATGGGCACCTGGCAGCCACCCTCCAGGGTGGCCAGGAACGCCCGCTCGGCGGTTACCGCCAGCCAGGTGGGCCGGTGGTTCAGGGGAGCGATCAGGGCGTTGGTGTCGGGGTCCTGGATCCGGCACTCGATGCCCACCGCCCCCTGTCCGGTGGCCGGCAGGGTGACGTCGTCGGCGAGGTACTCGGTGACCTTGTCCGCCAGGCCCAAACGCTTGACCCCGGCGGCGGCCAGCACGATGGCGTCGTACTGACCCTCTTCCAGCTTGCGCAAGCGGGTGTCAACATTGCCGCGCAGGTGTTCGAAGCGCAGGTCCGGGCGCAGGGCCTTGAGCTGGGTCTGGCGCCGCAGGCTGGAGGTGCCCACCAGGGCCCCCTGGGGCAGGTCGCGAAAGCCTACGCCGTCCTTGGAGAACCACGCATCCCGCGGGTCCTCCCGCTCGGTGATCACCGCCAGGTGCAGCCCCGGCGGCAGCCCGGTGGGGACGTCCTTCATGGAGTGCACGGCGATGTCGGCGCGGCCGTCGAGCAGGGCGTCCTCGATCTCCTTGACGAAAAGGCCTTTGCCGCCCACCTGGGACAGGGGCACATCGAGGATCTTGTCGCCCTTGGTCATGATGCGCACCAGTTCGACGGTCAGCCCCGGGTTGCGCTCTTCGATTTGGCTCTTGATCCAGTTGGCCTGCCAAAGGGCCAACTGGCTCTTACGGGTGGCGATCTTCAGGGTCTTCTTCACCGCTCTCCCTCCTCGGGGGGGTTCTCTTCTTGGAGCCCGAACAAGCGCCGCACCGCGTCCACGGAGAAATCCACCTCCGGGTCGTCGGCTAACCCCTTCAGGTACAGGGTGGGCCGGTGCAGGATCTTGTTGACGATGGCCTGGCTCATGGCCTCCAGGCTCTTGCGTTGCTTTTGGGTCAGGTCGTCGCCAAAGGCCTTGAGGGTCTTGTCCAGTTCGGCGCGGCGAATCGTTTCGAAGCTCTCCCGCAGGGCGCGGATGGCAGGGGTAACCTCCAGGGTCTTGAGCCAGGAGAGGAAGCTCTGCACGTCCTCCAGAACGATCGCCTCGGCCTTGTCGGCCTCCTTGGCCCGCTCCTTCTTGTTCGCCTCCACCACACCCGTCAGGTCGTCCACGTCATAGAGATACACGTTGGGCAGATCGTTGATGCGCGGGTCGATGTCGCGGGGCACAGCGATGTCGATGAGGAACACAGGCTTCTGCTTGCGGACCTTCATGGCGGCCTTCACCGCGTCGACCCCGAGCACGAAATGGGGCGCGCCGGTGGAGGAGACCACGATGTCCACCTCCGGAAGGTGCCGGGCGAACTCGTCGAAGGCCACGGCCCTGCCCGCGAACTTGGCGGCCAGGGTCTCGGCCCGAGCCAGGGTACGGTTGGTGACCACCACGTCCCTCACCCCGTTCTCCACCAGGTGTGTGGCGGCCAGTTCGCACATCTCGCCAGCGCCGATCACCATCACGCTCTTGCCCTGCAGGGTGCCGAAGATCTTGCGGGCCAGTTCCACCGCCGCGAACGACACCGACACCGCGGACTGGGCGATGCGGGTCTCGGTGCGAACCCGCTTGGCGGCGCTGAACGCCTTGTGCATGAAGCGGTTGAGCACCAGACCGGTGGCCGCGCCCTCCACTGCCACATCGTACGCGTCCTTCACCTGACCCAGGATCTGGGGCTCTCCCACCACCATGGAGTCCAGGCTGGAAGCCACCCTGAACACGTGGCGCACCGCCTCGGGGCCCACCTGCACGTAGAGGTGTGGCCGCAGGTCTGCCAGGGGCACCCCGTGGTACTCGGACATGAACCGCACCAGCGACTCCACCCCCTGCTCCCGCTGCCGGGAAGCGGCGTACACCTCCACCCGGTTGCAGGTCGAAACGATCACTCCCTCCTGCACGTGCTCCAAGCTGCGCACGGTGTGCAGGGCTTCATGGATACAGTCCGGCGCAAACGCGACTTTCTCGCGGATGTCCACCGGAGCCGATTTATGGCTCAGACCTACGACGATGATTTCCATTCGGCTCTATCCGTCCGCACCGCTTAGCCGGTGTAGATATGCAAGCTTTCCAGGTGCGGCATGAACAGCGGCAGTACGTAGTTCACCCCCAGGAAGGTGAACAGCAACGAGGCGAAGCCCAGGATCGCCCACACCGCCGCGCGCCGGCCCCGCCAGCCCACGGTGAGCCGGCCATGCAGCAGGGCCGCGTACAGCAGCCAGGTGATCAGCGACCAGGTTTCCTTGGGATCCCAACTCCAATACGTACCCCAGGCCTGTTGGGCCCAGATCGCACCGCTGATGATGCCCATGGTGAGCAGGGGAAAGCCGATGGTGAGGCAACGGTAGTTGAGTTCGTCGAGCACGTCGATATTGGGCAGGCGGTGGAACAGGGCCCCGAGTTTCTTCCGCTTGAGCTGTCGCTCCTGAAGCAGGTACATCACCCCCGCCACCGCAGCCAGGGAGAACGCGCCGTCGCCGATGAACAGCAACATCACGTGCACCGGCAGCCAGTAGGTCTGCAGGGCCGCGGGCAGGGGCTCGATGTGTCCCGGCAGGCTGATCGCCGCCAGCACGAACACCAGGGCCAGCGGTGAGGCAAAGGCGCCCAGGCTGGGCAGCTGGTAGCGCAGTTGCAGTACCAGATACATCCCCACCACGCACCAGCCGAGGAAGCTCATGGACTCGTGCAGGCTGGTCACCGGGGTGTAGCCCGCCTCGAAGTAGCGCACCACCAGCCCCAGGGTGTGGATGCCGAACGCGGTCCAGGTGGCCCGGGCCGCCCACAGTTTGGGGCCTTCCTTGAGGTTGACCAGATAAACCAGGTGCAGCCCCGTCGCCAGCAGGTAGGCGACCGCCGCAGCCTCCAGCAGCCAGACGTTCATCGTCCCTCCGGATGGAGACCGCGCAATATGCCGCGCACCGCCTCCCCTTCGCCGAAATGGGTCCTTACCTTCCGCTCCACGGCGGGCCAATCCTCGCGGCCCAGGTCCTCCAGTATCCCCGCCGCAAACAGACCCCGAAACGCCCCGGTGTCTGCCCGGGTCTGCTGGCGCAGGGCGCCCACCAACTCGGCCAGGGTCGCCAGTTCCAAGGGCAGCCTCTCGCCGACTCGATCCCGAAGCCACGCCGCCAGCACCGGAGATGCGCCATCGGTGGCCACCGCCACCGTCACTGGCCCCCGGCGCAGGGCGGCAGGCACGTGGAAGTCGCAATCCGCCGGGTCGTCGGCCCGGTTCACCCACACCCCCCGGAGCCGGGCCGCCTGTGCCACCGCCCGGTTCACCCCGGAATCGGAGGTGGCGGCGAACGCCAGCACCTGCCCCTCCAGGTCCTCTTCCCGAAACTCCCGTCGGCGCCAGGTCAGCGTTCCGGCGGCTTCCGCTGCCGCGATCGCCGCGACCGCCACGGGCGCCACCGCGGTGATCGCGGCCCCGGCACCCGCCAACCCGTCTACTTTGCGGGCCGCCACCGGCCCCCCCCCCACC
>JARGFW010000213.1:0-5921 GCA_029211085.1 Deferrisomatales bacterium
TGCAGGGGCTCAAGGGGCTGCGCTTCTCCCACCGAGACCACGCCGGTGAGGCCGAATGCGCCGCCTGTCACGCTGGCTCGGCCCGCGCCGGGCACACCGCGTGCCTGGCCTGTCACGAAATCGACGAGAGCAAGCCCTCCGAGGCGTGCCTCACCTGCCACACCGAGGGTGACTACCGGGTGCAGACTCGCCGCCCGGCCAGCTACGCGGACGTGACCTTCGACCACGATCCCCACGCCGAGGTGGAGTGCCAGCGCTGCCACGCCGGCGCTGCTCTCAGCAAACGCTCGGGCGAGCAGGAGTTGCCGGAGATGGCACTCTGCATGGCCTGCCACGACGGCGAGCAGGCTCCGGCAACGTGTGCCACCTGCCACGCTACCCTGCGCCGCGATGTCGCCCCCGCGACCCACACCACCACCTGGCCAACCGTGCACGGCGACGCGGCTCGAGTGGAGCGCGGGAGCTGTGCGGCGTGCCACGGGGAGACGAGTTGCGAGGACTGCCACAAGACCGCACGGCCGCGCAGCCACACGGCGGGGTGGAAGAACTCCGGGCACGGCCTGAGCGCCGATCACGACCGCACCGCCTGTGCCACCTGCCACCCCGCCGACCAGTGCTCGCGCTGTCACCAACTGCGTCCTGCCACCCACTACGGTGCCGGTTTCCGCATTCCCGCCGACGCTACCCAGGGCCACGCATCCTTGGTCCACCAGCGGGGCGGCCCCCGCTCCTGCCGGGTGTGTCACCCGGCGGATTTCTGCGGCCGCTGCCACAACTGACCAGGTTGTTTCTTTACGAAATGAACACCGTTGAGGAGGAGCTGAGATGAAGAAGACAATGACTCGATTTCTGCAGGCGGGAGGATTGGGCGCCGCCCTTGCCTTGCTCGCCACCCCGGGCCTGGCCGCCCACACCGGGGGCGACGTTCCCCTGCGCGACCCGGCCGGCTTGGTGATCAGTACTGCCAACGGCAACCTCGGCCAGCCCTACAGCCCCAAACAGACCTGTGGCGGCTGCCACGACTACGACACCATCACCCAGGGGTACCACTTCCAGCAGGGGTTCAACGAACTCATCGCCGACGCCGAGCGCACCGCCGGGGAGAAGCCGTTCATCAAATCCCCGGGTATGTACGGCAAGTGGTGACCGCCTGCCACCGCCAGCAGCCAGTTGGCTGCCAAGAACAACACCAGCACCGACGAGATGGACCGCTCCGTGTTCGACTTCGTGGGCCTGGGCGCCCTGAACACCTCTGACGGCAACCAGATCAAGGTGCCGCCGTGCGGCGCCTGTCACCCGGGCGGTGCGGGGATGGAGTACGCCCGCGACACGGTGACCGGGCTGGCGTCGGCCGTGCGCCTCGACGAGGTGACGGCCGGCACCTACGTGGACACCGACGGCGACTTCCGGGTAGCGGTGGGCGTCAACAAGGCCGCCTTCGTCGCCGCGTTCCCCAACCCCTTCGCCGCCACCGGGGTGGTGGAGGGCGACTGCCTGCTGTGCCACCTGTCCGGGTACAACTTCGGTGCCCGCTTCAAACAGCTCACCTACCGCAACTACAAGTGGGCGTCCACGGTGGCTGCCGGCCTGGGCTCGGTGGGCACCCAGAAGGTCTACTCCTTCGATGACACCACCAGCGCCGGGTTCCAGAGCGGCACCTGGGTGACCAGCGCTGCCGAACTGCCCAGCGTGGACTACGCCACCGGACTGGGCAACGGCAAAGTCCTCGACAGCGCCGGGGAGTACCGGTTGGCCGCGGCCAACCTGAACGGCGTGCCGGCCGCCAGCGTGTGCCGGTTCTGCCACAGCGGCGCCGATATGAAGAAGCGGGCGTTCGACTGGAGCGCGGCGGAAGACGTGCACAACGCCGCCGGCTTGCAGTGCCTGGACTGCCACGGCATGGCCGGGGACGCGGAAGCCCACCATATCGGCAAAGGACACGCCCGCCTCGGCTCGGTGCGCAACGATCTGGACGGCACCATGGCCCACGGCTGCGCTGACTGCCACAGCGCCAACGGTTCCGCCGCCGACCCGGGGACGGCCCACGCCAATGCTCTGCCGGGGGTAGGGTTCCATCTCGAGCGAATCAGCTGCGAGACCTGCCACATCCCCTACAAGAACTACACCGCTGGCGAGTTGATCGACATGTCCAGCGGTAACCAGGTCTGGTACCTGTCGGACGGCAAGACCATCAAGTGGGCCGGGGACTTCGACGGCAACGCCTATCGCTGGATGCCGTTTAACAAACCCTACGACCCGGCCGGGGATGGCCACGAGAAACTCTATCCCTTCGCGGCCAAGACCTCGGCTTGGTTCGGATTCGTCCCCGACGGCATCGAAACCGTGCAGCCGTATATCCTGCGCCACGTGAACGCGGCCTACACCGCGGCAACGGCACATCCCAAGGTTCCGGTGACCTACGTCAAGGACGACAGCGCCCTGATGAAGCCCTCGGTCTCCGACACCGCCGACGTGGTGGCGATGCTCGAGCACCTGCGGGACAGTGGCCCCTACGCAGGGGTTACCCCGGTATTCGTCGCCGGCGAGGTGGCCTACGGGTTGGACGGAGCCGGGGGCATTGTCGCCACCCCGTTTGCCAACGCCGAGACGGACCACAACTTCTCGATCAGCCATAACGTGCGCTCGGCCACCGAGGCGCTGGGCGCCAACGGCTGTGCCGACTGCCACGCCGAGGGCGCCGGGTTGTTCGCCACCATGCAGGTCACCGACGCCAGCGGGTACCTGAAGAACAGCTACCGGGACAAGACCGATCCGGCCTACGCGGAGCCGGTGTGGGAACAACAGGGCTACTCCGAGGAAGCCGCGGTGCGCCTGGCCGCGACCGTGGATCCGGACAACCTGCACGCTACCGTGGTCTCCTACGCGGCCAAAGGCGCCAACACCTGCGCCCAGTGCCACCCGGACCAAGTAGGCGAGTTCAAGGACACCGTGCACTACGCCAGCCGCTCGGTGGTGGACAACGAGAACTTCTTCTTCCCCGGCGGCGGCAAGCACGGCATGCTCGACCGGGCCTGCGCTTTGGTCGGCTCGAACATGCTCCTCAACATGCTGACCACCGGCTACCTGGACCTTGCCGACGCCGGCGCGGCCACCGGCGATCCGGCCCAGCAGTGCGGCGGCTGCCACACCAACTACTACATCACCCTGATGGAGCCGATGCTGGCCCAGCAGATGGGGGACGCGGCCGCCGAGCAGGTGATGCTCTCCGGCGTGGACTGCCTGATCTGCCACGCCGAAGACTACGACATGCGCCTGCGCAAGACCCTGGAGGTCGACCCCTATGGGCTCAACGCCGGCTTCGGCACCGTGGGTGGCAAGGCGCAGCGGGTGGTGCAGGACCGCAGCGGCGAGGCGCTGGACTCGATTACCGGAAAGCCTACCGATGCCATGTGCCTGCGCTGCCACGAGCACGGCCGCACCGACTACAAACGTGGCGAATTGCCCGAGCCGGATCACGACATCCACTACGAGCTCGGCGTGTCCTCTGACAACCCCTGCACCTTCTGCCATGAGGTGACCAGCCACAAGTTCAACCGTGGGGCCATGGTCAACGGCGACATCTTCGCCAGCGACCACCCGGTGAACAGCGACGAGAACAACGCCGCATGCCTGAACTGCCACACCGACCGGCCCCACTCCAGTGACCGGCTCAACAGCCACGTGGAGAAACTGGCCTGCGAGACCTGCCACATCACCTACACGGCGGGTGCCGAGACCACCATCTGGGCCGACGGCGGCTTCCTGGCCCTGGCCAAGGGCACCGACAACCGCCCGGTGAAGCTCTACACCAAGAAGGAAGACGACAACACCCTGACCCCCGACGAGCTGTGGGAAGCCTACCGGCAGCGGCCCATCTACATGCCGTTCTCCGGGCTCACCTCGTTCCTGGCCCAGTCGGTGCCGATCACCAACCAGAATCCGCTGCTGTCGGGTGGGGCGGCCATCGCGCCGAAGATCTTCCCGTTCAAGACCATCATCAACCCGCTGCCCTTCGACGGCCGCTTCTTCGGCGTCGGCGTGGAGAGCGTGGACCGGGACGGCGACGGCATCAACGACTACAGCATGTTCGCTGCCATGCGCATGTTCGCCGCGCAGTACAAGATGCTGGGCTTCATGGACATGGAGTTCGACTTCGACGCGTTCACGGTCGACAGCGCCACCGGCATGCTGGCGACCACCTGGCCGGCTACGGATCCGGCCTACCCCAGCTACGCCGCCATGGCGCAGATGGCCGCGTTCCCGAACATGCTGTTCTTCGACAAGTACACCTTCGGCCACAACTGGTACCAGGATCTCGGCGCACTGGCCGACCCCAACGGAGACGGGGATACCTCCGACTCTAAGATCCAGTTGTGGGATGCCGGCTACCGACCCCTAGCGGTCAAGGACATGCGCAAGGCCGTCGAAGTCGGCATGACCCGCCTGCTCGACATGATGGTGCAGATGGGTTTCCAGGCCCCCGCCGGAATGACGGTGGAGATGCTGAAGGGCATGTACGGCAAGTACGACGCGGCCACCAACCCCTACGGCTTCACCGACGATCAGTTGGTGGTGATGGCCGCCCCGCCGGGCAGCGAGATGCAACTCATGCTGCAGCAGATGAAGGACGCCGGCCTGGCGGAGATCAGCGACACCCTCATCCAGAACTACCCCGCGTGGTCCAACGGCGTGACCCTGGGCGGTCACGGCGTGCGCCGGGACGAAGCCCTATACTGCGCCGACTGCCACACCACCGACGAAGGCGCCAACGTGTTCGACCAGATGGTCGAGGTGCCCAGCTACGGTGACAACGGCATGCCGCTGATGCAGTGGGCGTTCTACGACAAGCAGCTGATCGATCTGGCCCAAGCCGGACAGATCGTGGAAGACGTGGAGCAGGCCGGCTACACCCTCACCGGTGCTCCCTTCGAGATGGGGGTCACGTTCCGCCCTGCCAGCCAGGACGCGACGGCGCTGGGTATCACCTACGGCCTGGACGGTGAGTACCTGGCCATGCTGACCCCGGTCACCCGTCTGGTGAGCAACTGGAAGGTGTTGGGGTACACCGACGAACGGGTCGCCGAACTCACCAACCGCACCGTGGCGGCCGGTGGCAGCGATGTCGGCAGCGATGTCACCGGCTCCTCCGAGTGCTTCGTCCAGACCCTCGGCGGCAGCGGCGCGGGAGCGGGTGGCTTGTTGGCAGCCCTGATCGCTGTCCTGGCGGCGATCGGACTGGGCCGGAGGCACTAGACGCCGGCAGCAGCCTGTAGTATCGAGAGGGGAGGGCCTGACGCCCTCCCCTCTGTTCTTTCTGGGTGCGGGGTGGAGCAGGGATCCATGCCAACATGGTCACAGGAGGCCGACGCGGCTCAAGACCGATCTCGTGTCCACAGTTCCCTCGAACGCATCTTACTGATTGACCGCAGCACAGATGTCTCACTACATTCCTGAACAACGTGTCCGCACGGGCCTGCATCTGGGGAACGGACAGGAGGATGGGGATGGGACTGCGCCGCGGTCTTCCATGGGTTCGCATCGTACTATGCACATTTCTGCTTGCGATGCAGGGATGCGGCGGAGAAGGCGGAGCGGACAGCCTGCCACCGACCGCGGCCTTCACGGCAACCCCCCAAACCGGGCTCGCCTCGCTGGTGGTGGACTTCGATGCCGGCACCTCCGGGGACCCCGACGGCACCATCGCCAGTTACGGCTGGGTGTTCGGAGACGGTGACTCGGGAACCGGAGCGACCGTCCGTCACACCTACTCGACGGCGGGCACCTACCCCATCACCTTGACCGTGACGGACGATGACGGCGCCACCGATACCGCGCAGTTCGCCATCACGGTGACCGCGCCACCCAACCTGCCACCGACCGCGGCCTTCACGGCAACCCCCCAAACCGGGCTCGCCTCGCTG
>JARGFW010000213.1:6021-8808 GCA_029211085.1 Deferrisomatales bacterium
GTCACACCTACTCGACGGCGGGCACCTACCCCATCACCTTGACCGTGACGGACGAGGACGGCAACACCGATACCACACAGCTCACCGTCACTGCAGAGCGGACGGAGGTGATGCCTGACGGCTACGTCCCCGTCACCGGGCCGGCCTTGGTGGTCAACTCCCTGGAAGACCTGCGCTGGCCCCCCGCGGGGACGACCACCTTGCGCTCTGCCCTCGAGGGTCTGACCCCCGGTGGCACGATCACTTTTGCACCTTCCCTTAACGGAGAGACGATCGACCTGTGGCAGGTGGGCGAGAAGAACTCGCTGCTTAAGGGCGAGGTCTTTTCTTTCGCCATGGGGCGGTTCACCTTCGAGGGGTTCCTGGAACGTGACTACGGCCCGTCTGCCCTCTACACCAACAAGAACGTCACCATCGATGCCTCGGCGCTACCCGACGGGATCACCATCCACTGGACCGGTGGCGACTTCAAACCGGCCCGCGTGTTGGGCGTCTACGGTGATCTGGAATTGCGAAACCTAACCCTCACCGGGGGATACGCGAGGAGCGAGCCGATAGACGGCAACCCAGCCCAGCCCCACACCCTGGCGCGCGGCGGGGGGTTGGCTGTCTGGGGCGATGCGTTCATCTACGATAGCACCTTCGCCGCGAACAAGGCTGAGGGTGACAACGACCCCAGCAGGGACCGTGGCTCGTTCGGGGGTGGCATCTACGCAAAGGCCCTCGAGATGCACGACTCCGTAGTCAGTGGGAACTCCGTCAAGGGATTCGGCGCGGCGGGCGGCGGGGTCTACTCGGTGGGCAACCCCGACACCGCCGCAGGTTCTTCCAGTCTGGAACGATGCGCGCTCACCGGCAACAGGGTGACGGGGCAGCACGCCTACGGTGGCGGCATCTACACCGACGGCGGCGGGCCCGAAAGACTCAATGGCCTCTACCTCATCAACTGCACCATCGCCCAAAACGCAGTGGAGGACCACCCGGACATCGCCGAATCGCCCATGTTCCAGTACTACTACCGGGGCGGCGGCGTCTACATGTCTAACGGCTACCTGTGGATCCAGAGCTGCACGATCGTTGAGAATGAGGTGACCGGCAACGAGTACGACTTCAGCGGCAAACCCAATACGGGTGGCGGCGGCGTGGCCGCCACCATCGGTAACGCCCACAGTGTAGAGTCCATCGAGTTGTTTCACTCCATCGTCGTCGGCAACACGGTCAACGGGAACAAAAAGGACTTGTTCTCAGGTTCTTTAATCGATTTCTACAGCTACGGTTACAATCTGATTGGCGAAATTGACTTCAGTCACATGCTCGTGCCGATCACTAAGTGGTTGAGCATGTGCCGGGTCCACTACCCGAAAGTCGGGGATATCCAGAACATCCTTCTGGGCGACGTGCTCGACCGCTCTGCGATAGTGCGCCACAACTCGATTTTGTCGGTGGGCGCCGACGCTGGTGGGTACAGCGTGCTCTGGTACCCGCCGAGGGGCGCTGCCGTGGACAGAATCCCGCCCTTGAGCTACGGCGTCGAGCATGTCTGGGCCGATTTCGACGTTGCCACTGACGACACGGACACCCTGCTGCCCTACATATTGGACGGCCTTAGGGACAACTACGGCTACCTCCTCGGCTACGACTTCGGCACCGAGTACGTGACCGACGGTGTCATCTGGTATTACACCGACTACGACGGTACCTGGCCCTCGAACCCTCTCAACGAACCCTGGATAGGCTTCTGGCGGGCCGTGGAGGACGACATTGGCGGCAGGATGGGGCCGGCCCCCTTCAATGACGACTTCTTCCTCACCCTGGAGGCGGGGCCCCTGGGTTTGGAACCCGATTTCTGGAGCAACACCTCTTTGAACAACGTAACCCCTGCCACCCGTGACCAGTTGGACAGCATCCGCCCGGTGGATACCTACGGCGACATAGGGGCTATAGAGCTTCAGTAAACAGCGGGAAGAGCCCGCAAATCGATCAACACGGCACCGCCAAACCTGGTGATGCGTGGCGTCAGGCCGCTGGGCCGACCATAGCCCGCACCTTCGATTCGGTCCCGTGGGCCCGTTTTTTTCGTTTGACTATGGCCGCGCGGGAGACCTGGAGCACCGGGCGATCGCCTTCGCCGTGAGTTGGACATTCCCGTAGCGCCTTGCAGGGGAGAGAAACAATCTCCGGCGCGCCGCGGCGGCGCGGAACTGCTATAGAGAAACAAACATCCCGCCGCGGCAGCGGGACACCCCTCCGCGCCGCGGTACGATCTCCGCCCGATCTTGAATTCTCACGAATGGCACCCAGGGAACTTCACCCTTGCCGTTGCAGCCCGTGGTGCCAATGCCGCGTCCCGCTGCCCACGGACGGGCAGGGCAGGTCCCTGCGGAAGGGGGAGCCCCGCTCGACACGGAGACGGGGAGTCAGCAACGGTTTGGCGAGCCCATCCTCTCCGGGGGGGGCGGCCATGGGTATCATCCGGGATCGGCCACCGGAACGGGGGAGCACACCCCGCCCCCCCCCACGCTGCCCGATGTCCGGCATGAAGCCCTCGCCTGAGTACCTAAAGAACAAAGGCCCCGGGCGGGTGCCCGGGGCCTTTGTGGCTCTTTGCAGGGGGGGCGGTTCAGAATACGAACGCGGCCCCCACGTACGGGCCACTCTGGGTGTAGTCCAGGAGCACGTCGTCCCGGTCCACGTTGATCGAGAAGTGGCGGTAACCACCGACGATCTCCAGAAACGGGAAGGGCGTGAGGGCCGCTTCGCCCTGGAGGTCGAGGATGCTGTCGCCCT
>JARGFW010000214.1 GCA_029211085.1 Deferrisomatales bacterium
TGTGGTGCTGTCGGTGATGACCGGTTTCGAGGCTGACCTGCGCGACAAGATCCTCGGTACCCAAGCCCACGTTGTGGTGAGCGCGGCCGAGGGCAACCTCACCGACCCGGGGGCGGTGGTGGCGACGGTGGAGGCTCTGCCGGGGGTGCGCGGGGCGACCCCGTTCGTGCACCGGCAGGTGCTGTTGATGGCCGGTTCCGCAGCCCGGGGTGCCGTATTCCGTGGCGTGGATCCGGCGACCGCGGTCCGGGCCACCGACCTGGGCAAGTTCTTGCTGCAGGGGCGGCTGGAGGACCTGGACGGGGTGGTCCCCGGGCTGTTGGTGGGCCGTGAGATGGCCCGCAACATGGGGTTGTTCGTGGGAGATCGGGTGCGGGTAGTCAGCCCCGACGGCAACCCCACCCCCCTGGGCCTGCTGCCGCGGATGCGGTCGTTCCGGGTGGTGGGCATCTTCGCCTCGGGGCTCTACGAGTACGACACCGGGTACGTGTTCGCGGCGCTGCCTGCGGCCCGTGAGTTTCTGCGGTTGGACGGGGTGAGTGGCGTGGAGGTGCGCCTGGACGACCTGTTCCGAGCCCGGCAGGTGGCCGGGGAGATCCGCGGGGCCCTGGACCCCCGCTATGCGGTACGCGACTGGATGGAACTCAACCACAGTCTGTTCGGCGCTCTGGCCCTCGAGAAGACTGCGATGTTCGTGATCCTCGCCCTGATCGTGGTGGTCGCGGCGTTCAACATCGCCTCTGCACTGATCATGGTGGTGTTGGAGAAGTCGCGGGACATCGGCGTGCTCAAGTCCATGGGGGCGAGCAACCGCTCCATCCGCCGGGTGTTCGTGTTCGAGGGCTGCATCATCGGTGCCCTGGGCACGCTGCTGGGAACCGGCGGCGGCTGGCTGCTGTGTGAACTACTGAAACGCTACAAGTTCATTGAACTTCCCAGCGACGTGTACTACATCGATACTCTCCCGGTGGTCATGCAACCGGAGCTGTTTGTGGCGGTGGGGGTCTGCGCGGTGCTGCTGTGCTACCTGGCCACCCTGTATCCATCCTGGCAGGCGTCGCGGCTCGATCCCATCGAGACCCTGCGCTACGAGTAGGTGGGCCGGTCAATCATGGGGCTGTTCTCTGGGCGCGGCAAAAAGAGCGGCAAAGCGACCGCGGACGACTGTTTCGCGAAGGGGCAGTGGGCCCAGGCGCTGGCCGGCTACGAGGAGTTGTCGGCACAACAGCCGGAAGACGTCAAACTGTTGCGGCGCATCGCCGACCTGCGGGCCCGACTCGGGCGCACGGCCGCGGCCGGCGAGGCGTACCGTCAGGTGGCAGATCGGTACGCCGCCGCCGGTTTCCTGGTGCAAGCCATCGCGATCCACAAGATCCTGCTGCGGCTGGACCCGGAGGCCGAAGACCTGGTGGCGAAGCTGGCCGACCTGTACGCCAAACGCGGGTTCAGCGACACCCCTCGCCTCCCCGTGGGCGAGCGGGCCACCGAGGCGGCGCCGCTGCCCGAGATCCCCCTGTTCTCCGCCCTGGAGGCCGAGGCGTTTCAACAAGTGATCGCCAAACTGGTACCCGTGGAGTTGGAGACCGGGGGCGTATTGTTTCGGGAGGGTGATCCCGGCGAGTCGATCTTCATCGTCACCTCCGGCGCCGTGCGGGTCTCCCGGGGCGAGCTGTTCCTGGCCGAGCTGGGAGAGGGCACGTTCTTCGGGGAGGGGGCGTTCTTCAGCCACGAGCCGCGCGGGGCCGATGTGGTGGCCAGCGAGCCCAGCGAACTGCTGGAGATCCGCCGCGAGGACATGGAAGACCTGGTGCTGCGCCACTCGGAGGTGGCGGATGCCCTCGCGGAGTTCTACCGGCAGCGAGTGCTGGACGGCGTGCTTGCCGCCACCCCCTTGTTCCGCAATCTGGACGCCAGAGAGCGCAAACACGTGGCGGGCCGGTTCGAGCTGGTGGCGGTGACGGAGGGGACCGAGGTGGTGCGTGAGGGAGAAAGGGATCGCTCCCTGTACCTGATCAAGCAAGGCGCCTTCGCGGTGATGACGACCCCCCCCGGCGGCGCGGCCCCGTGCGAACTGGCTCGGCTCGGCCCCGGATCGTTCTTCGGCGAGGTCGCGGTGGTGGGAGACACGCCACGCAGCGCCACGGTGCGGGCGCTGGAGGCCGGGGAGGTGCTGCGAATCTCGGGAGAACACCTGGATCCGCTGCTGTCGGAGCACCCGGAGCTGCGCCATCTACTGGAACAGACCCGGAATGAGCGTGCCGCTGCCACCGTGGCCAAGCTACTGGGCAGGCGGTCGTGAGCGAGGCGCGGATCGATGCCCGCCAGCTGCGCAAGAGCTTTCCCCAGGGTGGCGGGGGGCAGTTGGAGGTGCTCAGGGGCATCGACCTGCGGGTCGGCGCCGGGGAGAGTCTGGCGGTGGTAGGCCCCTCCGGGGCCGGCAAGTCCACCCTGCTGCATATCCTGGGCACCCTGGACCGCCCCACCGGCGGCAGCTTCCGCTTCGACGGGGAAGCCGTGTTCGAACGGCCCGACCCCGAGCTGGCGCGATTCCGCAACCGGCATGTGGGGTTCGTGTTCCAGTTCCACCATTTGTTGCCCGAGTTCACCGCCCTGGAGAACGTGACCATGCCGGCGCGCATCGCCGGGATGTCTCGGGCCGAGGCGACCGCCCAGGCCGAGGCTTTGCTCCTGGCCGTGGGCCTGGGAGCGCGACTGACCCACCGCCCGGGAGAGCTCTCCGGGGGGGAGCAGCAGCGGGTGGCCCTGGCCCGCGCCCTGGTACTCAAACCCAGGGTGCTGTTGGCTGACGAACCCACCGGCAACCTGGACCATCGCACCGGTGAGGCGATCCACCGCCTGTTGCTGGAGTGGAACCAAGAGAGCGGCATCACCCTGGTGGTGGTGACCCACAACCCCGCATTGGCCAGCTCCATGGACCGGACCGTGACCCTGGTGGACGGGCGCATCGAGAACGAGGAAAGGAATCCCCATTGAATCGTTGGTTTGCGGCCGCAGGGTTGTTCATCCTGGCGCTCCTGTGCGGCACCTCCGCCGGCGCGGTGACACTGAGCGACGTGCGGGTACGTGGCAATCTACGCGTGGAGAGCGGGTTGATCCTGCAGCAGGTACACAGCCGGGCGGGAGAACCCTACGCGGTGGACACCGTGCGCAATGACATCCGTGCCATTTACCAGCTCGGCTACTTCGAGGATATCGAAGTGGAACTGGAGGAAGGCGGAGTCCTCACCTTCCTGGTGCTCGAACGGCCGGCCCTGCTGGACTGGCGAGCCGAGGGGGTGGACGAGTTGGAGAAGGAGGATGTCGACAAAGCGGTGCCCCTCAAGAAGCGGGAGATCCTCGACCAGGCCCGGGTGGCAGAGGGGGCGCGGGGGATCCAGCAACTGTTTCGCGACAAGGGCTTCTTCCTGGCCCGGGTGAGCCACGAGGTGCTGCCGGTGGACGACGGCAAGAACCAGGTACAGGTGGTCTATCGCGCCGAGGCCGGGGAAAAGGTGCGCATCCGGCACGTCAACCTGCTCGGTGTGGACAGCATCGAGGAGAAGGCGCTGCGCGGTGTGTTGGCCACCGGGGAGGCCGGTGTGTGGTCGTGGCTCACCGGCTCCGGCACGTTCAAAGAGTCCGATCTGGAGCGGGATCGCGAGGTGATCCGCGCGTTCTACCTCAATCAGGGCTATATCGACGTCGAGGTACTGGAACCCCTGGTGACCCTGACCAAGGATCGGGAGTGGATCAAGATCGACATCCCGGTGCGCGAGGGGAGCCCGTATCAGATCGGCGAGGTGCGCTTCTCCGGCGACCTGGAGTATCCGGACGAGACCCTGCGTGACAGCGTCGGCCTGGTCCCCGGGGCGCGATTCAGCAGCGACGCCTACCGTGCCGCGGTGGATTCCCTCACCGACCTCTACGGTGACATCGGCTACGCCTTCGTGGAGGTCAACCCTCGCACCCAGCGGCACGAGGAACGTCTGCTGCTCGACCTGGACTTCCACATCCTCAAAGGGGATCCGGTGCACATCGGCCGCATCGAGATCCGCGGCAACGACAAGACCCATGACCGGGTGATCCGGCGTGAGATGCGCCTCGACGAGGGGCAGCTCTACAACCGCCGCCTGCTCAAGCGCAGCCGGGCGAAGATCAACTCCCTGGATTTCTTCGAGACCTTCAACCTCAACAGCCACCGGCGCCCGGGCACCAGCCTGCTGGACATCGACATCGAAGTGACGGAGAAGGCCACCGGTTCGTTCAGTGTGGGGGCCGGCTACTCTTCGGCGGACGGGGTCATCGGCATGATATCCGTCAGTCAGAAGAACTTCCTGGGTCTCGGCTACCAGCTCTCGCTGGCGGCCAACTTCGGCACCACCCAGGAGACCTACTCGTTCGGTTTCACCAACCCGCGGGTGTTCGACTCCGATATCTACGCGGGGTTCGATGTGTACAAGAGCTTCCGAGAATACACCGACTACGACAAGGCCTCGGTGGGTTTTGCGCTCAAGTTGGGAACCGCCCTGGGAGAGGACTGGCGCACCCGCTGGGTCTACCGCTGGGAAGAGGCCGAGGTGAAGAACGTCGATGAGCTGGCCTCGACCACGATCAAGAAGCAGGAAGGCATCACCGTCACCTCGTCGATCACCCCCACCCTCACCTATGACACCCGGGACAACCCCTGGGATCCCTCGGCGGGGACCAAGCTGGATCTCAGTACCGAGTGGGCCGGGGGGCTGCTCCTGGGGGACAACGAGTTCGTCAAGAACGACGTGGACTTCTCCCACTACCGTCCCCTGTGGTTCGGCCATGTGTTCATGACCCACGCTGCGGTCGGCTACCTGTTCCCGCTCAACAACAAGGATCTTCCGATCTACGAGCGCTACTATCTGGGTGGCATCAACAGCCTGCGCGGGTACGATACACGCAGCGTCGGGCCCACCGACCCCGACCCCGCCATCGACGACGTCATCGGCGGCGACAAGATGGTGCAGTTCAACCTGGAGTACATCCTGCCGCTGATCCCCGAGGCCAAAGTCAAGGGCGTGTTGTTCTTCGACGCCGGCAACGCCTGGGACGACGGGGAACGCTACTTCGACAGCAAACTGCTCAAGAGCGCCGGGGCCGGGGTGCGCTGGCTGAGCCCCATGGGCCCCCTGCGGCTGGAGTGGGGCTACGTGCTCGACCGCCGCCCCGAAGACGCCAAGAGCAAGTGGGAGTTCAGCGTGGGAGGGTATTTCTAGCGGCCCGGGCAACGCTGCACGGCGATTCGACAGCGGGGAAACCCCGGAGATTTCATGAGCGAAGGAAAATGGCGGGCGACCGCGCGCCGCCCAGAGAAAAGGGAGGAAGCGATGAAGCGGATCCGGATGGTTCTGGTAGCGATGGCGGCCGTGCTCGGTCTGGCACTGACGGCATACGCCGCAGACAGCGTCAAGGTAGGCGTGGTGGATCTGCAGCGCTGCCTCAACGAATCGAAGCTCGGCAAGCAGTTCAAGGCCGAGTTCACGGGCGAGGCGGAGCAACTCAAGGCCGACCTGGAGAAAGAAGAGGCGGAGCTCAAGGCCCTGCGGGAGGAACTCGAGAAACAGGGACTGGTGCTCTCCGAGACCGCCAAGAAGGAGCGCGAGACGATCTACAACAAGCGCCTGGATACGTTCAAAGGCCGCTTCAAGGAGAGCCAGCAGGCGCTCCAGCGCAAGGACCAGGAACTGACTCGCAAGGTGCTCAAAGGGTTGCAGGGAATCATCGGCGAGCTGGGGGACACAGGCGGCTACACCCTGATCGTGGAGAAGCAGGAAGCCGGCGTGATCTTCATGTCGAGCGCCAGCGACCTCACCGACGAAGTGGTCCGCCGCTACGATCAGACCGCCGGGAAGGAGTAGGGCCGTGGCACTGTCCCTGGAGGAACTGGCGCGGGCGCTGGGGGCGGAGCTGGCGGGGGATGCAGCAGTGCGGATCACCGGCGTCGCTACACTGGAGGACGCCGGGCCGGAGCACCTGAGTTTTCTCGCCAACCGTAAGTACCGCGGGCAACTCGACACCACCCGGGCCGGGGCGGTGATCGTCGCGGCGGCCGACCGGGTGGAGCACCGCAACTGCCTGGTCAGCCCCAACCCCTATCTGGCGTTTGCCCGGGCGGTGGCCCTGCTGCACCCGGACCGGCACCCGGACCGGGGCGTGGAACCCGGGGCCCGGGTGGCCCCCGACGCGCAGTTGGGCGAGGCGGTGACCGTGTTGGCCGGCGCGTACATCGAGGAAGGGGTGCGGGTCGGCGCCGGCACGGTGATCTACCCCGGGGTTTACCTGGGCCGGGGAGTGCAGGTGGGAGAGCAGTGCGTGCTGTACCCCAACGCCGTGGTGCGCGAGGACTGCGTGCTGGGCAACCGGGTGGTCCTGCAACCCGGGGCGGTGATCGGCTCCGACGGCTTCGGTTACGCCCGGGACGGCGCCCGCCAGGTGCGCTTCCCCCAGGTGGGAATCGTGGTGCTGGAGGACGATGTGGAGGTGGGGGCGTGCACCACCGTGGACCGTGCCGCCCTGGGGGAGACCCGCATCGGCCGCGGCACCAAGATCGACAACCAGGTTCAGATCGCCCACAACGTGCGGGTGGGGCAGGACTGCACTCTGGTCTCCCAGGTGGGGATCAGCGGCTCCAGCACCCTCGGCGACCGGGTGATCCTGGCTGGACAGGTGGGGGTGGTGGGGCACCTCACCCTGGGGGACGGGGTGATCGTGGGTGCCCAGTCCGGTGTCCCCGGGGACCTGCCTGCAGGGACTATGGTCAGCGGCAGTCCCGCGATGCCCCACCAAGATTGGCTCAAGGTCCAGGGGGTGCTGCGCCGGCTACCGGAGCTGCGCAGCAAGCTCCGCGAAATGGAAAAGCGTCTGACCGAGTTGGAAGGATCGAACCAGGCCTCCGGGGCGGAGGCAGATTCCGGGGAGAGACCATGATCGATATCCAGGGCATCATGAAGTGCCTGCCGCACCGCTATCCGTTTCTGCTGGTGGACCGGGTGCTGGAACTGGAGCCCGGCAAGACCGTCCACGCCATCAAGAACATCACCTTCAACGAGCCGTGTTTCACCGGGCACTTCCCGGGGCAACCGGTGTTCCCCGGGGTACTGATCATCGAGGCCCTGGCCCAGGCCGGGGGCATCTTCGCCCTGCGGGAGATCGAGGCGTGTGTCGACGAGAAGCTGCTGCTGTTCCGCGGCATCGACAAGGCCAAGTTCCGGCGCACCGTGGTCCCCGGAGACCAACTGCACCTGCACTGTCGGGTGATCAAACGCAAGGGCATGTACTGGACCTTCGCCGGGGTCGCCAAGGTGGACGGCGACGTCGCGGCCGAGGCCGAACTGTCAGCACTGATCGCCGACCGCAAGCCTGATCCGTGAACCCGGCAGCCGGTTGTTCCGGACCGGATTGAGGAACCCAACCATGATCGATTCTAGAGCCGTCATCGACCCGGGGGCCGAGCTGGACAGCGATGTCGAGGTCGGCCCGTTCGCCGTCATCGGACCCCATGTACGGGTGGGGCGGGGCAGCCGCATCGGCCCCCACGCGGTGTTGGACGGGCACACCACCCTGGGGGAGGCGTGCCAGGTGTTCTCCCACGCGGCGGTGGGAACCATCCCCCAGGATCTCAAGTACCGGGGCGAGCCCACCGTACTGGAGGTCGGCGCGCGCACGGTGATCCGCGAGTTCGTCACCATGAACACCGGCACCGCGGGGGGCGGCGGCGTCACGCGGGTGGGCACCGATTGCCTGTTCATGGCCTACAGCCACGTGGCCCACGACTGTCTGCTGGGCAACCACGTCATCATGGCCAACGCCGCCACGTTGGCCGGCCATATCACCGTTGAGGACTGGGTGATCGTCGGGGGCCTGACCGCGGTGCACCAGTTCGTGCGGGTGGGGGAACACGCCATCCTGGGGGGATGCTCGGCGGTGGTGAAAGATGTGCCCCCCTACGTGTCGGCGTCGGGCAACCGGGCGAAGCTCTACGGGCTCAACCTCACGGGCCTCAAACGCCGGGGCCTGACGCCCGCCGCCATCCTGGCTCTGCGTGGGGCGTACCGGATGATCTTCCAGGGTGAGGGAGAGACCGTGGGGGCGTGCCTCGACGCCGTGCGCGCCAGCCCCCACATGGAGGTGCCCGAGGTGGGCCGCTTCGTGGAGTTCATCGCCCAGTCGGAGAGGGGAGTCACCCGATGACGGGGCGCATCGGCATCATCGCCGGGGCCGGGGAGTTCCCCGTGCTCCTGGCGCGGGAGTGCCGCCAGCGGGGCCTGGAAACGGTGGCTGTGGCCCTCGAAGAGGAGGCGGACCCGAACATCGAGACGGCCGCCGACCACACCTTCTGGCAGCCCCTGGGCAAGGTCGGCAAACTGCTCAAGGTGCTCAAGAAGGAACAGGTGGCGAGCGTAGTGGTGGCGGGCAAGGTGAACAAGACGCGGATCTTCCGGGACTTCAAGCCCGACATCAAGGCGCTGACCCTGTTGTGGGGCCTCAAGGACCGCAAGGACGACACCATCATGCTCAAGGTGGCCGCCGTGCTGGCGGCGGAAGGCATCGAACTACTCCCCCAGACCACCTACATGGAGGCGTACCTGCCCGGCCCCCAGGTGTTCACCAGGCGGGAGCCCACCGAGGGGGAGCGCGGCGACGTGGCATTCGGCGCCGAGATGGCCCGGGAGATGGGGCGCCTCGACGTGGGGCAGACCGTGGTGGTCAAGCGCGGGGCGGTGCTGGCGGTGGAGGCGATCGAGGGCACCGACCAGACCATCCGTCGC
>JARGFW010000215.1 GCA_029211085.1 Deferrisomatales bacterium
CCCCCACCTGTGCCCGCACCACCACCGGCACCGCGGTGCCGGCGGCGGTGTAGGCCGGCAGGCGCCGCAGTGCCACCAGCTCGGGACGGTCGCCATCCCACAAGCCCCAGACGACCGCGCCAGCCACCAGCACCGCCGCGGCCAGCGCGGCCAGCAGCGTTCGGCGTAGCCCACCCCCCGGGGTCTCCGGCTCCGGCCCTCCTGCGGCCAGGGTGATGTCCTCCACCGGCACCTCCAGTGCCGCCGCCAGGGCTCGTACGTTGTCACCACGAATCGCCTGGGTGCGCTTGTTCTCCCAGCGGCTCACCGTGTCCACGCTCACTCCGACCACCTCGGCGATGTAGAGTTGGGTGAGTTCCTTCTCTTCGCGGATCTGCCGGACCCGGTCGCCGTCGATGGCGACACTGACCGGCCGTCGGGGAATCGCAGTCATGAAAATTGCCGTGCCTCCTGCAGGTGGGGGTGGGGAACCGCAAAATAGCAGAAAACGTGCTCAAGGTCATGGCCCGGGGTGGGGCGACCCGGGCGGCCGCACATTGGGAAAGGGTTCGGCGGGGGGCGACGTCGCCACGACACGGCCCGATACGGCCCGACATGCGCCCCGATGTGGATAGCGAAGGGGCTCGGCGGGCCGTATACCTGTCTCAGGAGCACGGAGCGGCCGTGCCGAACGTACCCCACTTCACAGGAGGATCCCATGCAACGTCTGAATTTGCTCGCCACCCGGCTGACCCTGTCCTTGGTCCTGACCCTGGGTACAGGGCTGGGCAACGCCCTCGCCACCGACCCGCCGGGGGAACCGGTCCGGGTGACCAACTACGGCGAGAAGGCGCCGGTTACCTTCGACCACGCCAAGCACGGCGAGGTGGCGTGTGTGCAGTGCCACCACAACCAGGACGACGGTCAGTACAAGTGCGGGCAGTGCCACGGCGAGGCGGCCACGGAGGAGGCCCCCAAGCTCAAGGACGCAATGCACGAGAAGGAAGACGGCAAGTGCTACGGGTGTCATTTCGGGCCGGAACCTCAGGCCAAGAAGCTCAAGTGCGCGGAGTGCCACGTGAAGCGCTGATCGAACAGCCCGGCCATCCAACCCCTGCGGGGGCGGCGTCTCGCCGCCCCCGCTCCTTTTGCCCATACCGCGCCTTGACCCCCTCTCTGCGGCCCCACTAGAATTCCCCGCTCCGCATCAACTGGCTGCCTTCAGGGGAGACGCGATGCCGCTTGCCGGAACTGCCCCGCCACCCACCGACCTGTCTGTTCGGCTGGGACCGCTGCACCTGCGCAACCCGGTTATCGCCGCGTCGGGCACCTTCGGCTACGGCCAGGAGTTCCTGCCCTACGTCGCCCTCGAGAGCTTCGGCGGGGTGGTGGTCAAAGGGCTCAGCCTGGAGCCGCGTGCGGGCAACCCGGTGCCGCGCATCGTGGAGACCCGGGGGGGGATGCTCAACGCCATCGGCCTGCAGAACGTCGGTGTGGAGGCGTTCGAGCGCGACAAGATGCCGTTCCTGAGAGGCAGCGGCACGGTGGTGATCGCCAATTTCTTCGGCAACACCGTGGACGAGTATCGTGCCTGCGCTGCCCGCCTGTCGGCGATCGAGGGTCTGGCGGCCCTGGAGATGAACATTTCGTGTCCCAACGTCAAGGCGGGCGGCATCGCCTTCGGCACCGACCCGGAGCTGTGTGCCGAGGTGGTGGCCGCGGTTCGCGGGGCCACCGACCTGCCCCTGATCGTCAAGCTCTCCCCCAACGTCACCGACATCCGCCCCCTGGCGCGCAGCGCGGTGGCCGCCGGTGCCGACATCCTCTCCCTGATCAACACGCTGACCGGCCTGGCGGTGGATCTGGAGCGGCGGCGCCCGGCCCTGGCCAACGTCACCGGCGGCCTGTCCGGGCCGGCGATCAAGCCGGTGGCCCTGCGCATGGTGTGGGAGGTGGTTCAGGAGGTGGACTGCCCGGTGATCGGGTTGGGGGGGATCTGGGACGCCACCGACGCCCTGGAGTTCCTGTGTCTGGGGGCGCGGGCGGTGCAGATCGGCACGGTGAACTTCGTGCACCCTGCGGCTGCAGAGGAGATCGTCACGGGTATCCACCGCTACCTGGCGGAACGGCACCTGCCTTCCCTGGACGCGTTCATCGGCACCTTTCGCACCTGACCCCATCGATGCCCGACCAGCCTTCTCGCCAGGAGTTCCCCCGGTGAACCGCCACTCCAGTCTGCGGGTCTCCCTGGCCAACCTCAATATCCGCGGGGTCGGGCGCTCGCTGATCCTCAGTGCCCTGGTGGGCCTGGTGGCGGGGGTGGGGGCCCTGCTGTTCTACTACGGCACCAACGGGGCCAACGAACTGTTTCTGGGCCACCTGGCCCAGTTCCACCCCCCCGAGGAGGGCGGGGCGGCGGTGCCTGCGCTGTACCCCGGCGGCCTGATCAACACCCTGTCCATGCCGTTCCGCTGGTTCCTGTTCCTGATCCCGGCGGTGGGGGGGGTGGTGTCGGGGTGGCTGGTGTTCACCTTCGCCCCAGAGGCAGAGGGCCACGGTACCGACGCGGCCCTGGAGGCGTTCCACCGGAAGGGTGGGGTGATCCGAGGCCGGGTGCCGATCATCAAGGCAATCGCGTCGATGGTCACGATCGGCACCGGCGGTTCGGCGGGCCGCGAAGGTCCGATCGCCCAGATCGGAGCGGGTTTCGGCTCGTTTCTCGCCTCTCGCCTGGGGCTGTCTGCCGCCGACCGGCGCATCCTGCTGCTGGCGGGGATGGCCGGGGGCATCGGCGCCACCTTCCGTGCCCCCCTGGGGGGCGCCCTCTTCGCGGTGGAGGTGCTCTACCAGGACCCCGAGTTCGAGCACGAAGGGCTGATCCCCTGCATCATCGCCTCGATTGTGGCCTACTCCCTGTTTGGCGGCGTCACCGGCTGGGATCCCCTGCTAGTGACCCCGCGGTTTCACTTCGAAAACCCCTGGGAGTTGCTGGTGTTCTTGGTGCTCGGGGTCACCTGCGCGGGGCTCGGATTCGGTTACGTGCGCGTGTTCTACGGCATGCGCACCCTGTTCCGCCGCATTCCCATCCCCGCCGCCCTGAAACCGGCCCTGGGGGGACTGCTGCTCGGCGTGCTGGCGATGCTGGTGCCCCAGGTGCTGGGTTCCGGTTATGGCTGGGTGCAGATGGCCCTGTACGGCAAGGTGGCCCTGTGGGTGATGCTGGTGGTGTGCCTGGCGAAGATCCTGGCTACCAGTCTCACCATCTCCTCCGGGGGTTCCGGGGGCGTGTTCGCCCCCAGCCTGGTGATCGGAGCGATGCTGGGTGGGGCGTTCGGCGCCACCGCCGAGGCTCTGATGCCAACCCTGGTGCAGGACCCCCGGGCCTACGTGCTGGTGGGTATGGCGGGGTTCTTTGCCGGGGTGGCCCATACCCCCATCGCCACCCTGATCATGGTCAGCGAACTCACCGGCAACTACGGACTGCTGGCACCCCTGATGCTGGTCAGTGTGGTCGCGATGGTGGCCCTGCGCCGGACCACCATCTACGAGAAGCAGGTGCCCGGCCGCATCGACTCACCGGCTCACCTGGGGGACTTCGTGGTGGACGTGCTGGAGGGGATCTCGGTGGCGGATCTGGAGGCCCACGGGCGAGAGCCGATCCTGATCCCCGAGGTCATGCCCCTGAGCGAGGTAATCCGCCAGATCGCCGCCACCGAGGCGGTGTACTACCCGGTGGTAGACGGTTCGGGGGTGATGCGCGGCATCCTCTCGGTGAACGACATCCGCCGCATCTTCGACGAGGACATTCCCCCGGGCCTGGTGATCGCCCGGGACGTGGCGGTGACCGACGTGGTCACCGCCCGACCCGACGAACCGCTGAATCAGACCCTGCGCAAACTCACCGGGCGTGACCTCGAGGAGATTCCGGTGATGGACCTGGCCCACCCCGGGCGGGTGCGTTTCATGCTGTCCCGACGTGCGGTGCTCGCCCGTTACGCCACCGAGTTGGAGGAGAAGCGCGGGGTGTACGCGGACCGCTGAGCCGTCCCTCCGCCCCGTGGATTGACTTCCACCGGGCTCCCCGGGGGACCCAGCCGGACCCCTGAGCGCGGTTGAATCCCCACCCCCCGTGTGCTACCTTCCGCGCGGTTTCAAGCAAAAAATCCCGGGCGCTCTGCCCGGCCCCAGAGCCTCTCCGGCGCCCGCGCCGCGCCTCCCCCCGAGGAGATCCGATGGACCCCAAGTACCAACCCCAGGACATCGAGCGAAAATGGCAGGAACGCTGGAGGGAGGAGCGCACCTTCCAGGTGGGCGAGGGCGGCGACCGGCCCAAATACTATCTGTTGGAGATGTTCCCGTACCCGTCCGGGCGCATCCACATGGGCCATGTGCGCAACTACACCATCGGCGACGTGGTGGCCCGCTACAAGCGCATGCGCGGTTTCAACGTGCTGCATCCCATGGGCTGGGACGCGTTCGGCATGCCGGCGGAAAACGCCGCCATCCAGCACCGGGTGCACCCCTCCAAATGGACCCGGGAGAACATCGCCTACATGAAGGGGCAGCTCCAGCAGATGGGCTTCTCCTACGACTGGTCCCGGGAACTGGCCACCTGTGACCCCAGCTACTACCGCTGGGAACAGTGGCTCTTCTTGAGGATGCTGGAGAAGGGCCTGGCTTACCGCAAGGAGACCAGCGTCAACTGGTGTGCCACCTGCGAGACCGTGCTGGCCAACGAACAGGTGGAGCAGGGCTGCTGCTGGCGCTGCGGCGAGGAGGTGGGGGAAAAGCACCTTCATGGCTGGTTCTTCCGCACCACCGCCTACGCCGAGGAGTTGCTGGCGTGGACCGACAAACTGACCGGCTGGCCGCCGCAAGTCTTGACCATGCAGCGCAACTGGATCGGCAAGTCCCTGGGCGCCGAGGTGGAGTTCCCCCTGGCCGACCGGGATGGCTCGATCCGGGTGTTCACCACCCGCCCGGACACACTGTTCGGGGTCACCTTCATGAGCCTGGCGGTGGAGCACCCCCTGGTGGCCGAGTTGGTGGCGGGTACCGAGCGCGAGGCAGAGGTCACGGCGTTCTGCGACCGGGTGCGCAAGGAAGACAAGAACAAGCGCACCGCCGAAGACTACGCGAAGGAAGGCGTCTTCACCGGCGCCTACGCCGTGAACCAGCTCAACGACGAACGGGTGCCGATCTACGCCGCCAACTTCGTGCTGATGGGGTACGGCACCGGGGCGGTGATGGCCGTGCCTGCCCACGATCAGCGTGACTTCGAGTTCGCGCGCACCTACGACATCCCGATCCGGGTGGTGATCCAGCCGGAAGGTGACCCCCTGGACCCGGAGGCCATGACCGAGGCCTATGTGGGGGAGGGGGTGATGGTCCACTCCGGGGGCTTCGACGGCACCGGCAACCGCGAGGGTATGGCCGCGGTGATCGCCCACCTGGAGGAGCAGGGCTTCGGCGGCGGCAGCGTCAACTACCGGTTGCGGGACTGGGGCATCTCCCGGCAGCGCTACTGGGGGGCGCCGATCCCGGTGATCCACTGCACGGCGTGTGGTGTGGTCCCGGTGCCGGAGGACCAGCTTCCGGTGGCACTGCCGGAAGACGTGGTGTTCCCCGAGGGACGGGTCACCCCCCTGGCCGAGATCCCGTCGTTCTACGAGACCACCTGCCCGGCCTGCGGCGCGGCGGCCCGGCGCGAGACCGATACCATGGACACCTTCGTGGAGAGCTCCTGGTACCCGGCTCGCTACTGCTGCGCCGACTACGACCAGGGCATGTTGGACCGGCCCCGGGCCGAGTACTGGATGGCGGTGGACCAGTACATCGGCGGCATCGAGCACGCCGTGCTGCACCTCCTGTACTCGCGCTTCTACACCAAGGTGATGCGCGACCTGGGGGTGGCCAACATCGACGAGCCGTTCACGAATCTGCTCACCCAGGGCATGGTGTGTATGGAGACCCAGCGCTGTCCCGACCACGGCTGGCTGCTGCCCGCCGAGGTAGCCGACGGCGCCTGCTCCCGCTGTGGGCAGGCAGTGGAACGCGGGCGCACCGAGAAGATGAGCAAGTCCAAGAAGAACGTGGTGGATCCCGAGGGCCTGATCCGACGCTACGGTGCCGACACCGCCCGCCTGTTCAGTCTGTTCGCCGCCCCGCCGGAGAAGGATCTGGAGTGGAATGAGGAGGGCGTGGAGGGTGCCTACCGTTTCCTGCGGCGCATCTGGCGGCTGGTGGCCGACAACGGAGAGTGGCTCCCGCGCACCCCCGCGTTCGCGGGCGGAGACCTCGAAGGCCCCGCCCGGGACTTGCGCCGCAAGGTGCACGACACCATTGCCAAGGTGACCGAGGACGTGGACGAGCGGTTCCACTTCAACACGGCCATTGCCGCCGCCATGGAACTGGTCAACGAACTGGCCGGGTTCGCCCCCGCCGACGACACCGGGCGGCGGGTGTTCCGCGAGGCCGTGGAGGCCCTGGTCCGGCTGCTGGGGCCCATGGTGCCCCATGTCTGCGAGGAGATCTGGGAGACCTTGGGCAACGACACCCTGCTCGCCGATACTCCCTGGCCGACCTGGGACGTGGCTGCCCGGGTCAAAGACGCCATCGTCATCGTGGTGCAGATCAACGGCAAGGTGCGGGGCCGGCTCGAGGTGACGCCCGACGCCGCGGAAGACGACGTGAAGGACGCCGCGTTCTCCGACCCCAACGTGGCACGCCACCTGGAGGGCAAGACCCTGGTGAAGGCGGTGTACGTGCCCGGACGGCTACTCAACCTGGTGGTGCGCTGAGGCGCCGGGACGTGGGCCAGCGGAGCGTCCGGCAGGCTGGCGCGAGGCTGGCCTTGGTGACCGTCCTGCTGTGCCTGGGGTGCGGCTACCGGGTGCTCGGTCATGGCGCCGCCGGGGCACACCTCCTGTGGGTCGCTCCGGTGGAAGACGACGCCGCCGAGCCCCTGTTCGGCGTGCAACTTGGACAGTTCCTGGCCCGGGAGGCCGTGGACCGCGCCGCCTTCACCCTGGCGGCAGAGGCCCGCGCGGATCTTGTTCTGCGGGTGCGGGTGGAGCAGGTTGGCGAGAGAGGTGCAGCGTTCGTGGTGGGGGACCTGACCCGGGAATATCTGCTGTTCGGGGTGGTCAGTGCCACGCTCATCCGCCCGGACGGCGAGGTCCTGTGGAAGGGAGGCGCCATCCGTGCCGACCGCGCGTTCTCCGCTGCGGCCGACGTGAACCAGACGGAGCAGAACAAGGCCGTGGCGAGGGAGTTGCTGGCCCGGGATCTGGGCCAGGAGGTGCTGCGGCGCGCTGCCGTGGTGGCCGACGGGATGGCGCCGTGAGCGCCGCCCCCCTGGTCTACATCTACGGCGACGAGCCCCTGTTGATGGATCGCGCCGTGAAGGAGGTGGAAGCCGAGGCCCTTGCCGGTGGGGACCCCGCCCTGAACCGCCAGGTGTTCGAGGTTCCCGGGGCCACTGCCGGCGAGGTCGTCGCGGCCTCCCGCACCCTGCCGTTCCTCGGCACGTGCCGGCTGGTGGTGGTGCGCGACGCCCACCGCTGGTCTGCGGACGAGTGGAAACCCTTGCTGCCCTACCTGGGAAACCCCAACCCCAGCACCTGCCTGTTGTTTGTCGCCGCACAACTCGACCGCCGCAACAAGGCGGGCAAGCTGCTCGCCCAGACCGCCCGGCTGATGGAGTGCCGCAGCCCCCGGGAGGGGGAACTGCCGGGATGGATCCAGCGCTTGGCCCGGGAGGCCGGCTTGCGTCCCGACCAACGCCTGGTCCAGGCCCTGGCCCTACGGGTGGGGCCGGATCTCCAAGTTCTCCATCAGGAGATCGCCAAGCTGCGGCTGGTAGCAGCGGACGACGGCAGCGTCAGCGCTGCAGATCTGGAGGCCCTGATCGGCGAGAGCCGGGGCACCACGGTATTCGTCTTCTGTGACGCACTGGGGGGGCGAAATCTGGCAGGGGCGCTGAAGGGCTTGCGCCGTTTGTTGCAGATGGGGGAGGCGCCGGTGAAGTTGCTGTTCATGGTGGTGCGTCACCTGCGCCACCTGTGGATCGGCTGGGAGCTGCAGCAGGGAGGCAGGGTGGATCGCAAGGGGGCCGCCCAGGCGCTGGGGGTGCCGCCATTTGCGGTGGAAGGTCTCTTGAAACAGGCGGGCAACTGGGAGCGGGAAGCCCTGCAGGGGGCGTTCGCGGCCGCCTTGCGCGCTGACCTGGCGCTGAAGTCCGGGGGCGGGGCGGAGGTGTTGGAGGCGCTGGTGCTCCGCCTCTGCGGCCCCAACGGAAACGCGCGCCCGGGCAGCAGCCGGGGCGCGCGCGAACCAGCTACGGGCCGGGTCTAGCCGCGCAGGGCCGCCACCTGGGTGGTGAGGCGCGACACGTACCGCGCCGCCTTGTTCTGGTGAATCACGCCCTTCGACGACGCGCGCTGCAGGTACGGCCCGGCCACCTGCATCGCGGCTTCGGCCTGGTCGGCGTCGCCGGCCTCCACTGCCAGGCGCACCGCCTTGATCAGATTGCGATAGCGGGTGCGTACCGCCTTGTTGCGCAACCGCCGCTTTTCGTCCTGTTTGATCTTCTTGAGTGCTGACTTGTGGTTGGCCACTTGGTTCCTCCATCGGGATCTATGCGCGTGCTGACGATGAAACGCGCTTTATAGCAGCGCCCCAACCCCTCTGTCAATCATCGGGCGACATTTCCGACGCAACACGTGCTGGTGGGACATCACGGGAAACTCCCCAGCCGTGTTGGCAACAAATAGAATTGTCCGGTTCTGTAGCAAATGAATTGTCCGCTTT
>JARGFW010000216.1 GCA_029211085.1 Deferrisomatales bacterium
CTGCCACGCCCCAAGACACTGAGACGGTACCACGCGGCTGAACATACAAGGGGAGAGAAATGGAACTCTGGCGTAAGATCCTCAACTCGGCGGTACGGCAACCGGCCCAACTGCAACGTTTGTTCCCGAGCCTGGATGTCAAGGCCCTGGACACGGTGGCGGAGACCTACCCCATGTGCATCAACCCCTACTACCTCAGTCTGGTGGGGACGCCGGACGACCCGATCGGCAGGCAGTGCATCCCGGATCCGGCCGAGCTGGACCTGGGCGCCAGCCCCTGCAGCGCCGATCCCCTGGCGGAGGAGAGCCTGAGCCCGGCCCCCTGCGTAGTGCACCGGTACCCGGACCGCGCCCTGTTCACCGTGACCACCCGGTGCGCCATGTACTGCCGCTTCTGCACCCGCAAGCGCAAGGTCGGGCTCGACAACCCCATCACCCCGGAGATGCGCCGCGCGGGTCTGGACTACATCGCCCGCACCCCGGAGATTCGAGACGTCATCATCTCCGGGGGCGACCCCCTGCTGCTCTCCGACGAGGAACTCGACCAGATCCTCCTGGACCTGCGCAAGATCCCCCATGTGGAGATCATCCGCATCGGCACCCGCGTACCCTGCGTGTTGCCCCACCGGGTGACCCGTCGGCTGGCCGGCATCCTGCGCCGCTACCACCCCCTGTTCCTCAACACCCACTTCGAACACCCCAACGAGGTGACCCCCCAGGCGGTGCGAGCCCTGTCACGGCTGGCCGACGCGGGCATCCCCCTGGGCAACCAGTCGGTGATGCTGCGGGGTGTCAACGACGACCCTGCGGTGTTCGTGGAGCTCAACCGGCGATTGCTGGCGTGCCGGGTGCGCCCTTACTACCTGTACCAGGCCGACCTGGTGCTAGGAACCGAGCACTTCCGCACCCCGGTGGAAGACGGGCTTGCCGTGATCCAGGCCCTGCGGGGCCACACCTCGGGCCTCGCGGTGCCCCAGTTCGTCATCGACGCCCCCGGCGGCGGCGGGAAGATCCCCCTGTTGCCCCGCTACGCCCTTTCGGTGGAGCGGGACGAGGTACAGATGCAGAACTACAAGGGGGAACTCTACAGCTATCCCCAGGTGGGGCCCCAGCCTCAAGCGGTTCGCGCCGTGCCCCCGTCACGGGAGCCGGAGCGGGCGCGGTTGACCTGACGCGCCATGTTCCGCATCCGCTGCGTGCCGGACACCATCCTGCCCGAGGACCGGGCCGTGGTGGGACAGGTCCAGGAGATCCTGCGCCGGCAGTTCCCGGGGTTGGACCCCGGGGAGATCGATAAACTCCCGGACCAACTCCGCGACCCCATGGCCCACCGCTTCCGCTCGGTGCTGTTCGTGGCAGACGACGGGGGGCCCCGGGTGCTGGGGTTCGCCCTGGCCCTGCACGCCCCGGATCTGCGGTTCTGCTACCTGGACTACATCTCCACCGCGGCGCGGCTCGGGGGCGGCGGCGTCGGAGGCAGCCTCTACCAGCGGGTGCGCGAGGAGGCCCGGGACCAGGGCTGCGTGGGGCTGTTCTTCGAATCCCTCTCCGACGACCCGGCGGTGTGCACGGATCCGGCGAGCATCAAGGAGAACGCCAGGAGGCTGCGGTTCTACGAGCAGTACGGAGCGCGGCCGGTGGCCGGCACGCTGTACGAGACTCCCATCCGCCCCGACGACTGCTGCCCCCCCAGCCTGGTATTCGACGGCCTGGGAAGCGGCAAGCCCCTGCGGCGGGCCAACGCCCGCGCCATCGTGCGCGCCATCCTGGAGAGGAAGTACGGGGAGGCGTGTCCGCCCGGCTACATCGACCAGGTGGTGGCCTCGTTCCGGGATGACCCGGTGCGACTGCGGGAGCCCCGCCACGCGACCGGCGACGCACCCCTGCGGGAGGTCCGCCCCGTTGGCTCGGTGGAGAAGCGCATCGCCCTGACCGTGAACGACCGCCACGAGATCCACCACGTCCGCGAGAGGGGGTACGTGGAGTCACCGGTGCGGGTCCGGACCATCCTGGGGCCGATCCTGGAGACGGGACTGTTCGACCGCGTGGAGCCCCGGCACTTCGGCGAGAAACACATCCTGGCGGTCCACGACCGCGACTTCGTGACCTACCTGAAGCGGGTCTGCGCCAACGTGCCGGACAACCACTCCGTCTACCCCTACGTGTTCCCGATCCGCAACGGGGCGCGGCCGCCCCGGGATCTCCCGGTGAGGGCCGGCTACTACTGCATCGACACCTTCACCCCTCTCAACCAGAACGCCCACCGGGCGGCCACCCGGGCCGTGGACTGCGCGTTGACCGCGGCGGAGACCCTGTTCCACGGCCGCCGCCTGGCCTACGCCCTGGTGCGGCCCCCTGGCCACCACGCCGAGCGGCGCGCCTTCGGCGGGTTCTGCTACTTCAACTCCGCCGCCGTCGCGGCCCACCACCTGTCCGCCCTCGGGCCCGTGGCGGTCCTGGACGTGGACTACCACCACGGCAACGGCACCCAGTCGATCTTCTACGAACGCGCCGACGTGCTGACCGTGTCCATCCACGGCCACCCCCGGTTTGCCTACCCCTACTTCTCCGGCTTCGCCGACGAGACCGGCGAAGGGGAAGGGCGCGGCTTCAACCTGAACCTCCCCCTACCGGAACACGTCGAAGGACCGCGTTACCGAGAAGCCCTGGAAAAAGTACTGCGGCGCATCCGCGCGTTCCAGCCGCGGTTCCTGGTGGTGGCCCTGGGGCTCGACCCGGCCAAGGGGGACCCCACCGGGTCCTGGAGCCTCGGCTATCGGGATTTCCGGGAGAACGGCCGCCTGATCGGGGCCCTGAACCTTCCCACCCTGGTGGTCCAGGAGGGGGGCTACCGCATCCGCGGCCTGGGAACCAACGCCCGGAACTTCTTCGAAGGACTGTGGAAAGGGGCCTTCGGGCGGAAGAACGACACCCGGTGATGCTGCCACGCGCGGCCGATGTGCCTGGCGAGGGAAACCAGCCCGGACAACCCTGGGAGGGCCACCGAAAGGGAGCCCGACGCCCTCCGGGGAGGGTGCCGTGCCGCTTTTCAAACCATCTTCGAGAACCCGGACTCGCGTCGAGCCGGTGCGCACGGATCCACGCGACCTGAGGATTGCGACGCAAACCCCGCGGACAGGGCGCCCATAGCCGCAGGCCAGCGCCGGATTCTGCCACCAACCACCTTGACGGGACTCTTCCACAGCTGATAGTTATCCAGCCCAGAGGAGGGCGCGATGAAGAGCCGCCAGGCATCGAATAGGGCAAGTTCCGAGGAAATCCCCGCCGAATCCCCACCGGGTGTCCGCTCCCCTGTGTGGGCGGACGTCCCCGATCATGAATGGAATGACTGGCGCTGGCAGCTGACGCACCGCCTGCGCTCGGTCGCGGATCTGGGCCGGGTCCTGCGCCTCACCCCGGAGGAGTCGGAGGGGCTGGCGGCCACCAGGCACCTGCGCTGCGACCTGACGCCGTACTTCGCCTCCCTCCTGGACCGGGACAACGCCGCATGCCCGTTGCGGCGGCAGGTGGTGCCCACGTCCCGGGAACTGGAGGGGTTCGACGCCATGATGGCGGACTCCCTCAACGAGGACGCGCACTCTCCCGTGCCCGGCCTCGTCCACCGCTACCCGGACCGCGCCCTGATGCTGGTAACGACCCAGTGCGCGAGCTACTGCCGGTACTGCACCCGCAGCCGCATGGTCGGCAGCGCCGCGGGTCAGTTCGGGCCGAAGCACTATGAGGCGCAACTCGATTACATAGCGCGCACGCCGGCGTTGAGGGACGTGCTGATCTCGGGCGGAGACCCCCTCATGCTCGCCCAGGGGACCCTGGAGGGGATCCTCCGCAGGCTCCGCGAGATCCCCCATGTGGAGGTCGTGCGCATCGGCACCCGCGCCCCCGTCTTCCTGCCCCAGCGCATCGACGAGTCGCTCGTAGCCATGTTGGCGCGGTACCATCCCCTGTGGATGAACATCCACTTCAACCACCCCCGGGAGATCACACCGGAGGTGCAGCGCGCCTGCGCTCTACTGGCAAACGCCGGCATTCCCCTCGGATCCCAGACCGTGCTCCTGGCAGGTGTCAACGACTGTCCCAACATAATGCGCAACCTCATGCGCCAGTTGGTCAGGATGCGCGTGCGTCCCTACTACCTCTACCAGTGCGACGAGGTGGAGGGGGCGGGGCACTTCCGCACCCCGGTGGGCAAGGGCGTGGAGATCATCGAAGCCTTGCGCGGGCACACCTCGGGCTTCGCGATTCCCACGTTCGTGGTGGACACTCCGGGCGGCGGGGGAAAGATCCCGGTGCAGCCCCAGTACCAGATCAGCCAGTCGGACCGGAAGGTGGTGTTTCGCAATTACGAGGGCTTCGTCACGACCTACACGGAGCCGCCCCGGTATGTTCCCCACGATCCGGCGACCTGTCCCGAGTGCCGGAAGCACAGGTCGAGCCGCAAGGAAGGGATCGCCGCCCTGCTGTCGGGGGCGCGGACGACCCTGCTACCCGAGGGATACCGGCGAACCCACCAGCGCCTCACCAATCTGCGGCTGGGTGCCCTGCACATCGTCCCCCCCAAGAAGGACGACTCCGGGGAGGATTGAGCCACCTTCTCGAAACCCGGCCGGGGGTCAGCCGGGATCCACGGGGACGGGGACCCTTGGAGCTACTGGGGAGTGCGTAGGGAAACAGGCTAGAGAAGGGTCTGGTCCACGAACTCGAGGTTCACCTTCTTCAGCAGGCGGGCCATGTTGTTCAACTGCACTTCGACGGTCCCCTCGTAGATCTCCGCGATACGGTTGTCGCGGTAGCGCCGTTCCACGTCCTGTTCGAGAAAGTACCCATAGCCCCCGAAGACGTTGATCGCATCGTCGATGACCGCCTTCGCGGTCTCCGGCGCGTAGTGCTTCACCATGGACGTGAACAGGGGCGTGACCTCCGCCGTGACTGCGGTCTCGTGATCCTTCCTCCACGCGGCGTAATAGGTCATCAGCTTCGCCGAGTGGACCTGACTCCACATCCGCGCCACCTTGTGCCCGATGGATTGGAACTCGATGATGGCCCTTCCGAACTGTTGGCGGCGGCGAGAGTAGTCAAGCGCCTTGAGCAGGGCGCCTTCACAGTTGCCCACGGATTGCGCCGCGATCTCGATCCGACTCTCGTCGAGGAAGCCCAGCACGACGTCCAGACCTCTCCCCTTCTCGCCGAGGATGTTGGCCTTGGGCACCCGCAGGTCGTGGAACACCAGCTCCCCGCTGGATGTCATGTGGAGGCCCATCTTGTGGCCGAGTTCATTGATCTCCAGGCGGCCGCCGAGCCAGGAGGACGGGTCCGTCTCGACGAGAACGGCGGTCATGCCCCGCCCGGGCCGCGCGCCGGGGTCGTCCTGGGCCAGCACCACCACGAAATCCGCGTAGGTGGCGTTGGTCGTGAACACCTTCGTGCCGTTGAGCACCACGCCGTCGCCGTCGTCGACGAGGGTGGTGTTCATGGAGGTCAGATCGCTCCCGTGGTCCGGCTCGGTGAACGCCACCGCCGACACCCAGCGCCCCTCGGCGAGGGGTCGTAGAAACCGCTGATGCTGCGCGTCGGTGCCGAAGAGCTTCACCATCTTGGCCGGCAGGTAGGCGAGGTGCAGGGCCATGCCCAGCCCCGAGTCCGCCTTGCAGAACTCCTCGATCACCAGGGCGTTTTCGAACACTCCTAGACCGCTGCCGCCGACCGTTTCGGGGAGGTTCAGCCCGACGAACCCCAACTCCGCGGCCTTGCGGAACAGTTCCCGGGGAAAACGGTGGTTCCGCTCGCACTCATCGGCCAACTCCGGGGTGAACTCGCCCCGGGCAAACTCCCGCGCCGCCGTCTTGATTTCACTCTGCTCTCGGGTAAACGAAAAATCCACGGGCCAAGCCCTCCTGTAAAGAGTGTCCATGGGGTGCCGGCGGTGCCGACGCCGCAGGAATCTGGGTCTCAGCGGCTCTCGGACAGGATCTCCCTGGCGATCACCAGGCGCTGGATCTGGTTGGCGCCCTCGAAGATCTGGGTCAGTTTGGCATCCCGGAACATACGCTCCACCGGGTAGTCCTTCATGTACCCGTACCCCCCGAACACCTGGACGGCGTCGGTGGTGATCTTCATGGCGGCGTCCGAAGCAAACACCTTGGCCATGGAGGCGAGCTTGGTGTTTCGCTGCCCGTCGTCAAACAACCGCGCCGCGCGGTAGACGAGCCCTCGGGACGCCTCGATCAAGGTCGCGCTGTCGGCGATGATCTGCTGGATCATCTGATGTTCGCACAGCGGTTTACCGAAGGTCTTGCGCTGCTGTGCGTACTGGACCATCTCCCCGAGGGCGGCTTCGGCGATCCCGAGGGCCTGAGCACCAATGGCGGGACGGGACATGTCGAAGTCCTGCATGGCCAGCAAGAACCCTTCCCCTTCGCGACCGAGGAGGTTTTCCGCCGGCACGCGCACCTCGTCGAGGAGCACCTCCGCCGTATTGGATCCCCGCTGCCCGAGTTTGTTTTCCACCTTGCCGATGGTCAGCCCCGGGGTGTCGCGCTCCACCAGGAAGAAGGACAGCCCGTCGCGCCCACTGGCAGGAGAGGTGCGCGCCAGCACGGCATACACGGACGCGACCGAGCCGTTCGTGGCAAAGCATTTCGTTCCCGTGAGGACGTACTCGCGGCCGTCGCGGACCGCGGTCGAGCGCAGTGCTCCCACATCCGAGCCGGCGGAGGGCTCCGACACCAGGTAGGCGGCGAGTTCGCGGTTCTTCACCATGCGGGGAAGCAGCCGGTCCAGAACCTCGGGCCGCGCACCATGCAGGATGGGGAAACTACCCACGGCCTGGATGATCAGCAGCAGGGCGGAAGAGGCGCAGTGGCGCGCGATCTCTTCCACCGCCAGGCACAGGGCGGTTCCCTGGTCGCGCTCCGCGCCGCCGTACCGGGGTGGGAAGGTCAACGTGAGGAGCCCCAGGTCCCAGCACAGGGACTCCACGTCGCGGTTGAATTCACCGGTCGCGTCGATGGCCGCGGCCAGGGGGGCGATTCGCTCCCGAGCCGCCCGTCGCACCGTATCCTGCAGGATTCGCAGCTCTTCCGTATGGGCAGACATCGGCTCCCCGATCTTGGACTCCAGGGTAGGATCTCCTCGAGTTCGTGAGTGGGCGCACACCCGCAGTTCCTGGAGGCCCGGCGAAAACAAACCGGGCCACAAGCGCCTTGGGTGGCGTCGCGGCCCGGTTCCGGTGCGGTGCTTTCCGAACGCTGGGGCGGCTGGTCGGAGCCCGCGATCCCTACACCAGGGCTTTCAGCGCCGCCGTGGCCAGGTCCACCAGGCTCCCGGGGAGGATTCCCAGGTAGAGCACGGCGAGTCCGGCGCAGGCGGTACCGGCGATGATCGCCGGGCCGGCGCGGAGTTTCTCCACCAGGGGGGTGGCCGCTTCGGGCTTGAAGTAGAGGGTGACGATGACCCGCAGGTAGAAGTACACGCTGGCGGCGGAGTTGAGCACCCCGAGGATGGTCAGCCAGTAATAGCCCTCGTGCACGGCCGCTTTGAAGATCAGGAACTTTCCGATGAACCCGGCGGTGGGCGGAATACCGGCCATGCTGAACATGAACAGGGTCAGAGCCAGCCCCAGCCCCGGGTACTTGAACCCCAGCCCCGAGAGCGCCTCGAACTCCGTGTTGTCCTGGCCCTTGCGACCGACCATGATCAAACACGCGAACGCGCCGATGTTCATGAACGCGTAGCTCATGAGGTAGAACAGCATGCCGGCGCCGGCCTCGGCGGTGCCCACCACCAGACCCACCAGGAGATAGCCGGCGTGGGCGATGGAGGAGTAGGCGAGCATGCGTTTCACGTCGTTCTGCACGATCGCGGCGAAGTTGCCCATGGTCATGGTGAGCACGGCCAACAGCCACAGGGCGGAGCTGGTCTCCCCGTGTACCGCCGGGAACGCGGTGAAGAACACCCGGAGGAACGCCGCGAACGCGGCCACCTTGACGCCGGTGGCCATGAAACCGGTGATCGAGGTGGGAGCTCCCTGGTACACGTCGGGAGTCCACACGTGGAACGGCACCGCCGCCACCTTGAACAGGAAGCCAGCGGCGATGAGCCCCACCCCGATCAGCGCCAGCGGGGATTCGCTAAGCCCCCGTACCCCGGCGAAGTGGGCGGCGATGGCGTGCAGCTGGGTGCTGCCCACCGCGCCGTAGAGCAAGGCGATACCGTAGAGCAGGAACCCCGAAGCGAACGCCCCCAGGATGAAGTACTTGAAGCTGGACTCGATGCCCCGGGGGGTGCGCAGGAACCCGGCCAGTGCGTAGATGGCGATGCTCATGGTCTCCAGGGCCAGGAACATCACCAGCAGGTGGGTGGCCCCGGCCATCAGCAGCATCCCCACCAGTGCCAGCAGCACCAGGGCGTAGTACTCGCCATGGTGGTTCTCCTCGTCCTGCAGGTAGCCGGGGCTCACCAACAGGGTAAGCGCGCCGACCACGTACAGGGCGAAGTAGCAGAACGCCGCAAAGCCGTCGCCGGCGAGCATCTTGGAGAAGCCCATCTCCCCGGCCCCCAGGAGAGGCAGGGTGGTAAACGCAGCCCCGGCGATACCCGCCAGTCCCACGAACACCAGGTGGTTCTTGGACGTTCCCCGGCCGCCAAAAGCCTCCAGCAGCAGGATCAGCAGAGCCGCGCCCGTGATGATCATGTGCGGGGTCAGGAGTCGCAGATCGGACATCACAAAGGTCAT
>JARGFW010000010.1 GCA_029211085.1 Deferrisomatales bacterium
AGGTGCTCACTGCGGGCCGGCGGCGCCACGCGATGATCATCCAGATCAAGACCGGGGTAAAGGACGACGGCACCATCACCGGGGTCGAGTGCAAGCTCATCGCCGACGGCGGCGCCTACGCGAGCGTGGGGGCGCTGAGCATCTACCTGGCCGGCGCCTTCGTCGCGGTCCCGTTCCGGGTGCCCAATCTAAAGTACGACGCCTACCGCGCCTATACGAACAAGCCCTTTGCCGGCGCCTTGCGTGGGCACTGTCTGCCGCAGATGCGTTTCGCGGCGGACCAACAGCTGGAGATGCTCGGGGAGGAGCTGGGGATCGACCCCCTCGAGATCCGGCTCAGAAACGCCTATCAGGCGGGCGACGTGGCGTGCAACGGCTTCGCCATCACCAGTTGCGGTCTCACCGAGTCCCTGCTCCGGACCGCCGAGGTGGTGAACTGGGACGCACGCGCGAGCCGGCGGGTCCAGACAGGCTCCAAGGCGCGGGGCGTCGGGATCGCCTCCAACGCCCAGTGCACCGGCGCGCGCATGGGCGGCCACAACGCGGCTTCTGCGGTCATCAAGGTCCACGAGGACGGTTCCCTGACCCTGCAGACCGGTGCCACCGACGTGGGTCAGGGGTCGGAGACGGTCCTGGCCCAGATCGTCGCCGAAGAGCTCGGGCTCGACTTCGACGAAGTGCATGTCACCCAGAACGACACAGAGGTCACGCCCATCGACCCGGGTACCTACGGCAGCCGGGTCACGTTCACCTCGGGCAACGCGGCGCGCGAGGCGGCGGCCGACGTACGCCGGCAGGTGTTCGAGTTCGTGGCGGACAAGCTCGAAGCCGACCCCGGTGATCTGGAGATCGGGGACCACCGGGTGTTCGTACGAGGCAGCCCGGACCGTGGCCTGCCGTGGCTGAAGGCCGTGCGGCACGCCTACTACTCCAGGGACACCCCGCTCCTGGGCCGCGGCAGCGCGACCCCCGGCACCGGGATGGTGGACATGGTCACCGGCGTGGGGAACCTCTCCGGGGCCTACAGTTTCGGCACCCAGGCCGCCGAGGTGGAGGTGGACACCGAGACCGGGCACGTGAAGATCCTCAACATGATCGTCAGCCACGACTCGGGGTACGCGATCAACCCCCTTCTGACGGAGGGCCAGCAGGAAGGCTCCGTGAACATCGGCGAAGCCCAGGTGCTGTTCGAGGACCTGCCGACGGACAAGGGGCAGATCCTGGCGACCGCTTTCCACATGTACGGGATGCCATCTGCTGCCGATTCGCCGGGTCAGATCCTCACCGAGCACATCGAGACCGATGATCCCGCCGGCCCTTACGGCGCCAAGGAGTCGGGGGAGGGGACATCCATCTCCACCCTGCCGGCCATTGCCAACGCCATCTACGATGCCGTCGGGGTCCGGGTGTACGAACTGCCGTTCACGCCGGAGAAGCTCCTGAAGGCACTGGAACAGAAGAAGAACAAGGAGTCTGAACGATGAGAATTGATCCACTCGAGTATCTCAGGCCCGGGACGCGGGGGGAAGCGTTGGCCCTTCTGGCAGAGCACGGCGCGGAGGCGAGGGTCCTCGGCGGTGGCACGGATCTGGTGGCGCGGATGAAGCTCGGTATCGTGAGCCCCAAAGTCGCGGTCGATCTCGGTGACATCGCCGAGTTGCGCGGCATCCGCGAGGACGCGGAGGGCCTCACCATCGGTGCCGGGACCCCGCTGCACGCCGTGGCGCAGTCCCCGGCGGTGGTGTCCCGGTACCCGTCACTGGCCACCGCCGCGGCCAGCGTCGCGTCGTTCCAGATTCGCAACCGGGGCACCCTGGCGGGGAATGTGTGCCTGGAGACCATGTGTTGGTTCTACAACCAGTCCCGCCAGTGGAAGAAGTCTCGACCGTTGTGCCACAAGGCCGGCGGCGAGCCGTGCCACGTGGTCAACCAGCCCAGCGTGTGTTACGCCACCTACCGGGGCGACACCGCCGTCGCCCTGATGGCCCTGGGCGCCCAAGCCGAGGTCCAGTCCCAAGGGCAGGAGCGACGCCTCCCCTTGGAGGAGCTCTTCACCGGCGAGGGCAAGTCGCCCCTCGCCCTTGCCGCGACCGAGATGATCACGGCTTTTCGCATTCCGGCGCCGCCCGTGGCCTCGGGCAACGCGTACCGCAAGGTCTCTCACCGCCAGGCGGTGGATTACCCCCAGGCGGGTGTGGCAGCGGCCGTCGTCTTGGCGCCTGGCGGCGGAACCTGCGTCGCGGCGCGCATCGTTCTCGGGGCGGTCGGACCGTGCCCGGTTCGAGCGCGGGAGGCGGAAGCGTTGCTGCAGGGCCAGGAGATCACCGGCGAGGTTCTCGAACGTGCCGCCCAGGCGGCCGTAGCCGTTGCACGGCCCGTGAACAACATGACGTTCGGCGCGCCGTCCTACCGGCGCAAGATGGTGCGCGTGCTCGGGCTCAAGGCGCTCGTCGCCGCGGTGGAACAGGCCCGGCAGGGACACTCCCAGGGAGACGATCGATGAAGAAGATCATCGAGTTGCAGGTAAACGGCCAGACCCACGAGGTTTTGATCAAACCCCAACAGACCCTGCTGGAGGTGCTGCGCGACAGTCTGGGCCTCACCGGCGCCAAGGAAGGCTGCGGGCTGGGCGCGTGCGGAGCCTGCACCGTACTCATCGACGGCGAGGCGGCTCTGTCTTGTCTCATGCTGGTCGAGAGCGCGGTGGGCAAGGAGGTCGTGACCATCGAAGGACTGGCCCGGGAAGGCGAACTGGACCCCCTCCAGAACTCCTTCGTGGAGCACGGGGCGATCCAGTGCGGGTTCTGCTCCCCCGGCATGATCATGGTCGGCAGGGCGCTGCTGGCCCAGAACCCCACGCCCACGCGGGATCAGATCCGGATCGCGATCGCCGGCAACCTCTGCCGGTGTACCGGATACCAGAAGATCGTCGACGCCATCGAGGCCGTGGCCGAGGCAAAGTGAGAGGGGGTGTCCGGCGCGGGTCATCCTGTTGTGGGTGCCGCGCCCGGAGCGGAGCAGGCGACCGGTTCGAACTACCCGTGGCGGGTGCTCGCTGGGGGGGCCCGATGCCGAGGATGCGGTCCTCCGCGACGCGTGTCTCCAGCGGTGAGATCCTCCTGAGGTCCGGGGCGTTACCACCAGCGATACTCGATCGGGGTTCGGCCGTCTAATTGGCGGCCGGACCCTTCGTGCTTCGGAGACGGGAACGGAGCAGGGAATCTCATCGCGGCCCGCCACGCGTCGGGTTCGCCCCCGCCTGGCCGCGGGGGCACTCGCCCCGCTCCAAAGCCGGTCGCCATCGGCCTTCCGCTCGGGATAGGGGTGTGACCACACCGTTTGGACGACCAACCAACCACGGGAGCTGCCCATGATCGGTGTCGAGAAGATCGACCACGAGCCCCGCATCTGGGAGAACAGTCGGTATGTCTTTCTCAACCCGGCCTTCCTGAACGGGGTGATGGTGGAGGTGATCGACTGGCCGGAAGTGGAGGCGGAGAGGGCCATGCCATGAGAGAAATCGAGACCCCGGAGCGTGTCAACGCCGCCAGCTTCCTCCTCGACCGCCATCTCGCCGAAGGTCGGGGGGACAACGTGGCTCTCGTCTGCCGGGAGAGCAGTTACACCTATCGGGAGGTGCAGGCCCAGGTGAACCGGCTGGGTAACGGGTTGCGGGATCTGGGCGTGGAGATTGAGAACCGTGTGCTGTTGCTGTCCCCCGACGTGCCGGAGCTGGTTTTCGGGTTGCTGGCCTGCATGAAGATCGGGGCCGTTCCCATAGCTGCCAATGTCCTGCTGCCCCCCGAGGACATCGGCTACATCCTGCAGGATAGCCGGGCCAAGGTGGCGATTGCCCACGACTCCCTGGCACCGGTGGTCCAGGGACTGCGCCCCTCCCTGCCCCACCTTTGCCATCTGGTGGTGATCGGCGCGGCAGGGGACGGACAGCGAGGGTACCGCGATCTGGTGGATGGGTCGGGGGAAGAGCTGGCGCCGGCGGATACCCGGGGGGACGATGCCGCCGTCTGGCAGTACAGCTCCGGAACCACCGGGGCGCCCAAGGGCATCATCCAAATGCACAAGAACGTCCTCTGGTACTACCGAGCCTATGCCGAGGCGTTCCTGGGGGTCACTGAGCGAGACCGATTCCTGTCGGTGGCCAAGCTCTTCTTCGGCTACGGCCAGGGGAACTCCCTGTACATTTCGTTCGGCGCCGGGGCCACGACCATCCTGATGCCGGACAGGCCCGAGCCCCGGACCATCGCCGAACTCATCACCCGGGAGAGACCCACGGTCTTCGCCGGCGTGCCCACCGCGTACAACGCCCTGCTGCAGCTGCCGGACCTCACCGAAGCCTACGACTTCCGGTCGGTGCGGCTCTTCCTGTCCGCGGGGGAAGCCCTGCCCCCCGCCGTACAGGAACGGTGGCGGGAGGCCTGGGGCACCGATATCGTGGACGGCATCGGCTGCACGGAGTGCTTTCACATCTTCATCTCCAACCGCCCCGGCGATGTCGTCCCCGGTGCCTCGGGTCGGCTTGTGCCCGGCTTCGATGCCAGGCTCGTGGACGAGGAGGAGCGGGAAGTGGGGCCCGGGGAGATCGGGAACCTGCTGATCCGCGCCGGATGTGTGGCATCCGGGTACTGGGGCAAGCACCGACGATCCCAGCGCACGTTTCTGGGGGAGTGGGTGAAGACGGGGGACAAGTTCTCTCGGGACGAGGACGGCTTGTTCCGGTTCGCCGGGCGGGGGGACGACATGATCAAATCCGGTGGGATCTGGGTGGCCCCGGTTGAGGTGGAGGCGACTCTCAGTGGCCATCCAGCGGTGCTGGAGTGCGGGGTCGTCGGAGCACCGGACCCGGACAACCTGATCAAGCCCAAGGCCTTCGTCGTGCTCCGAGAGGGTTGGTCCCCCTCGGGAGCCCTCACCCGGGAACTGCAGCAGTTCGTCAAAGTGCGGATCGCGCCCTATAAGTACCCGCGTTGGATCGAGTATCTCCCCAAGCTGCCCAAGACGGCCACCGGCAAGATCCAGCGCTACAAGCTGCGAGGGGCGACAATCGAAGCGACCTGAACGGGCAGGAGCGGGGGGCGAGAGCGACGGGGGAAGCGACGAAAGTCTTCCGTATCCGGTTCCACGCCGGATGCCGCCTGGCAGCCACCGTGGGTGAGGGCCTGCCGGCGGCGGCCCCGCCCGACCCGGATTCGATCCGCCTACCCCCTGACCCCGTTGTGTCTACGCCACCGGCAGATGAACGACCACTTCCGTCATCCCGGCCGGCCGACGGCTAATAGGAGATGTGGCTGGGCAGATAGGTGGCGATCTGCGGGAAGGCCATGATGAGGATGGTCAGCACGACGAGAGCAACGAGGAACGGCAAGATCCCCTTGAAGATGTGGTGCAGGGGAACATCGGGCGCGATGCCCTTGATCACGAACACGTTGACCCCGACTGGGGGCGTGATCACGCCCATCTCGCCGGTGAGCACGATCAGCACCCCGAACCAGATGGGGTCGAAGCCGAGCCGCTGGACGATCGGGTAGAAGATCGGCACGGTCACCACGATGAGGGCCATGGAGTCCATGAAGAAGCCACCCATGAAGTAGATCAGGACAATCACGACCATGACGGCCATGGGAGAGATGGGGAGGTTGCCCACCCAGTCTGCCAGCACGAAGGGGAGGTTCGAGATCGCCAGGAAGTGGCCGAAGACGACGGCACCGGCGATGATGAACAGGACCATGCAGCCGGTCTGAAGAGCCTCTTTGCCCGTGCTCAGGAAGGACTGCCAGGTCAACTGACGCCGGACCAGCCCGATCAGGAGAGCGCCTCCGGCGCCGATGGCTCCGGCCTGGGTGGGGCTGAACCATCCCAGGAAGAGCCCGCCGATGGCGAGGACGAAGAGCAGGAACGCCTCGATGATGCCCCCGGTCGCCTTCACCTTGGCGGTCCAGGAGGTCGCCAGCCCCGGAGGGCCGATATCGGGCTTGCGCCAGCAGAGGATCGCTACGGTTACGATGAACATCAGGCTGAGGAGGGCCCCGGGGATGATGCCGGCCACGAACAGCTTGCCGATGGACTCCTCCACCAGGATCCCGTAGACGATGAGCACCGTGCTGGGTGGGATGAGAATCCCGAGGGTGCCGGCGGCGGCCACGGTGCCTGTGGCCAGGGTGTCGTCGTACTTGTACTTGCGCATCTCCGGCAGCGCAATCTTGCCCATGGTGGCGGCGGTCGCGGCGGTGGAGCCGCAGATGGCGGAAAATCCCGCGCAGGCCAGGACCGTGGCGAGGGTGAGTCCCCCGCGGAGGCTACCCACCCAGGTGTAGGTGGTGGAGAAGAGCCGCTTGCTGATCCCCGACGCGAAGGCGAAGGACCCCATGAGGATGAACATGGGGATCACGGAGAGGGGATACGAGGTCAGGGTTTCGAAGATGTCCTGGGAGAGGAGGGCGAGAGCCACATCCATCCCGGCCAGGTACGCAAACCCGCCGAACCCTACCACCGCCATGGCGAAGGCGACCGGGGTCCCCACGAGGAACAGGAGGAGCAGGACTCCGATGCCGACGATTCCGGTTAGCTCAGGACTCATGCTTGATCACCCGTAGGACCGAATCCAAAAATTGGTGGAGGAGCACCAGGCACATGGGGATCATTCCCACGGCGGCGGCGTAGGCAAACGGGGCCATGGGCCACTTGTTGGTCGCGCTCTCCTCCCCGCCCGCCGCCAGGTGCTGCCCGTGCACGAACAGGCGCCAGACGATCAGGATGAAGAGCGCCAGGCAGATCAGGCGCACGACGCTCTCCATCAGGGCTTGCGGGCGCTTCGGACACAGCATCACGAAGAACTCCACGTGGACATGTCGGCCCGCGATAAGGGCCATCGAGACCCCAAAGGACATCGCGATGAGCTGCAACAGCATCATGATGTCGAGGGCGCCGAACACGGGCATCCGAAGCAGCTTGGCGCCCAGGACGTCCACGCACGTGAGGATCACCATGGCGAACAGGGCGGCGAAGCCGATGAGCTCAAACCAGGAGCACACCGCTTGGTTGAACTTCTCGAGTTTTTCCAGCATGGAGAGTCTTCCGGTTCTGGGGGAACGGGATTAGGTCGTCATGTTATAGATATGCGTAAGGAGACGCCTGGTTCAATACCCTCCCCAGCTACTCAGCGAGAAAGACCCCCCTTGCCCGGCCCAAGGTGCGCCGGGCAAGGGTGCCTTTCCCAGTGGTCTTTACTGCACGTAGGCCTCAGGCCGCATCCCTGCCGGCCCGGTGGGGGACGGGATCTTGTTCTCCATCTGCTTCTCGGTCCAGTACGGGATCCGTTCCTTCATGTAGGCAATCCAGTCTTTCACCTCTTGCTCGGTATATCCCTTGCTCACCGTGTCCTTGATGTAGTCTGCGAATACAGGGTCCATGGCTTTCTGCCACTTGGCGGCCTCCGCATCGGAGAGCTCGATAAACTCCATTCCCTTGCTCTTGCCGAATTCCTTGCCGACCAGTTCGATCTGGTTCCACATCAGCGCATACCGCTCCTGGTACTCGCCGCTCATCGTGTCTACGAGCTGTTGCAGGTCCCGAGGCAGTTTGTCGTAACTGTTCTTGTTCATCGCCAGATAGAAGGGGAACACTGACCCGATTTGCCAGCAGGTGGTCACGTACTTGGTGACCTCGCCGAACCGGAAGGTCTTGAGGGTTTCCCAGGGGGCCCAGACGCCGTCGTTGACGCCCTTGGAGATGGCGTCGTAGACCTCCATCATCGGGGTGGGGGCGGCGGTTCCGCCGAGGGCCTTGATGATCTCGCCCACCAGTCCCGGAGCGCGGATCGTCAGTCCCTTCAGATCTTCCATCGTCCGCACCGGGGTCTTGGTCATGATCATGCTGGGGGCGTTGCCGTGGATGGCGAGAACCTTCACGCCGTCCCACTCCTTGGGTTTGAACTTGTTGTACGCATCATAGAGCATGTGCGCCGCGACATAGGCACTGGGGGTGCCGAGTGGCAGACCGGCTCCCTCGGCCAGCGGCATACGGCCGGGGGTGTAGTAGGCGTGGGAGTAGCCGATGTCGACGATGCCCGACTCGATGCCCTTGTAGATGGCGGGAGCCTTCAGCAGCGAACCGCCGGCGAAGTACTGGACCTTGATCCGGCCACCGGAGCGTTCTTCCAGTTCCTTAGCGAACGCTTCGGTGATCTTCGACTGCTGGGAGGGCGGCGGAAAGAAGTTGGCCATCTTCAGGTTGATGACGTCATCCGCCCGGGCCGTCTGCAGACCCGCAGCGGGCAGCAGGAGCGCGGCACAGAGAACCGCTACGGCAGTCGTGAGAAGCTGTCTCTTCATGATCATTCCCTCCGGAGTTGGTGCGTTAGGTTTCGCCACCCGTCTTCCGTTCTCAAGATCGGCGATCTGCTTCTTGCGATGCTGGTGATGCGCAAAACCATGCACCGAGGCCCGCCTGGTGGTGGCGCGCCGGGGTGGTTGGATGTCCTCGTCGGGTTCTGCGCTCGGTCGCCTCTGGAGTCCCTCCTTTCCACCCCCCGCTGACCACGGCACGGGTATCCCGGTGCGCGGTCCTGGTTGTGTGCTCTCTCGGCTTCTGCGGACCCGCCGGAGGCGACCTATGGGGCCGTTGACCCCGATCCTCCGTGCTGCCGCGCGCAGTTCCTTCTGGGAGGACCGGTCCGGTGGTAGCGGTCGCTGTGGCGCAGTCTCCCCTGCGAACTCATTCACAGAGCAGCAGATATACATTGGTGTTTTATTATTGTCAATCGGATGGCGGAAAAGCGCTTCAATGACCACAATTCAAGCCATTATATGACATATCGTTGTTTGATAACTTGCACCCTTGGGGAGTAGTCTGGAAATTACTAACCGGGTGACCAACTGGCGGGGGAATCCTCGCCCCGCGCGTTCCCTCGCTGCCATCCGATCTACACACGGCGGCACCACCGGAAACCAGTCCCCGGGGTCATCCTCCCCGAGATCCCTCCTGGCCCCGGTGTCGTTCCAGACGTGCCTGCCAGCCCCGAACCCTGGCAATCTCCGCCTGCCAACCCAGCCACGGCCAGTTCCCGCAGAACCCGCGGATGGTGCGGAGAGGCGCGGTGAGGGCCGTGCCCCGGCGACCAGGGGAGCCCCCCCGGGTCCGCCTAATCCAGTGATTCCCACAACCCGGCACGGCGGGCATCGGCGATGCACAGGGCCACCCGCTCCAGCACCCGGCGGGCCTCCGGGCTGCGGTTGCCGGGCCGCCAACTGGCCAGGAAGCGCGCCCGACTCGAGGGCACCCCGAACACCCGCTGAACCGCCAGGGACGCCGCTTCCGCACCACCGATCCGAGACTCTCCCCGCAACCACTCCAGGATCTCCACCATCGGCAGCCCGGCAGCGGCGTCCCGGCGCAGGCGGTCGGCCAGGTCCACCGGAACTTCCGGACCGCTGCAAGCCATCTGCTCCCGGTACCCCACCCGGCGCCCGTCCTCCGTGTCCGCGTCTCGCCAGGTTTGGGCGGTTGCCGGGGAGTTCCAGGGCGGCGGTTCCGGCACCCATTTCGCTGCGAACGCATCGAATCCCATAGGTGTCTCGGCCATCGCCTCCTCCTCCGGTATGCGCGGACCCGCTGGCCACACACGTGAAGCAAATGTGATCGTTTCGTGAGGTCTGCGCGCCCCGGGGTGGCTATGTTGAGGGCACGCAAACCCAAGGGCCCGACCGCGCGGCGGCGGGCGGGAGGTAACGCCATGAATGCTACTCTGATGATCGCTCTGGTACTGTTTGCCGCAGCCGGGGGAGTCGCTGCCCACGCAGGAGAATCCCCCGCGACCCTGCAGAAGGCCACCTTCGCCGGCGGCTGCTTCTGGTGCACGGAGTCGGATTTCGAGAAGGTGCCCGGGGTGGCGGAGGCGGTATCCGGCTACGCCGGAGGCGATGAGGTCGACCCCACGTACCGGGAGGTCTCCTCGGGCACCACCGGCCATCTTGAAGTGGTGCAGGTGCTCTACGACCCAGTCGTGGTCACCTACCCGGAACTGCTCGAGGTGTTTTGGCGCCACGTGAACCCCACCGACGCAGGCGGCCAGTTCGTCGATCGCGGTCCCCAATATCGCACTGCCATCTTCACCCACAGTGAGGAGCAGCAGGCCCAGGCCGAGGCGTCCAAGGCCGCCCTGGACAGGTCGGGCCGCTTCAAGGAGCCGGTGGTCACCGAGATCCGTCCCCTGGCGGCGTTCTACCCCGCGGAGGAGTACCACCAGGACTACTACAAGACCAACCCGATCCGTTACAAGTACTACCGCTGGAACTCCGGGCGCGATCAGTTCCTCAAGCAGACCTGGGGGGAGGAGCCCCAGGCCCAGGTGCCGCCGGCGGAGCGTAGCGGCGAGGCGTTCCGCAAGCCCGACGACACGGAGTTGCGCCGCCGGCTCACGCCGCTGCAATACCGGGTGACCCAGGAAGAAGGCACCGAGGCGCCTTTCGACAACGCCTACTGGGACAACAAGGCGGCGGGCCTCTACGTGGACATCGTCTCCGGCGAACCCCTGTTCAGCTCCCTGGACAAATACACATCCGGCACCGGCTGGCCCAGTTTCACCCGGCCCCTGGAGGCCGGCAACATCGTCGAGCGGGAGGACAAGGGCCTGTTCATGCGCCGGGTGGAGGTGCGCAGTCGCCAGGGCGACTCCCACCTGGGCCACGTGTTTCCCGACGGCCCGCAACCCACCGGCCTGCGCTACTGCATCAACTCGGCATCCCTGCGCTTCGTGGCAGCGGCGGAGCTGGAGGCCCAGGGCTACGGACGCTACCGGCCCCTATTTGATGGCGGTCGATGACGGTTTCCGCTTTGCCGGCTCTTCCGGGGCCGGGGCTGGAGGGGACGAGAGGGCAGGGATCGGCGCACCCGAACCCGGCATGCTCCCATATAAAAAAATGCCGAACTACTCCCAGTCGATGCGGGCCCCGCAGGCCGCGCAGCGGTAGGCCCGGGCGGCCCCACCGGCGTTGCCGGTTTCTTCGAAATCCCGGCAGTGCTCCCCGCGGTGGGCCAGGCACTCCGGGCAAGGACCGTCGCCCAACTCCTCCACGGTGATGGTGAGCCCGCAGTGCCGGCAGCGCCAGCGGGGCCGCGCCCGGCCCAGCACCAGTTCTGGATGTCTGCACGGAGTCACCCTGTCGCGGCTCCCCGTGGCTTTTCGCCGATCACGATTCCGTTCGCTCCGCCAGCACCTCCTCGACCCACTCCGACGCCGCGATCATCGCTGGAAACCCGGCGGTGGGCAGGGCCAGCAGCGCGGCGTGGCGCAGTTCCTCGGCGCTGATGCCCTCCTCCAGGCCGCGGCGGGCGTGGGACTTGATCCCGCCCTGACTCTGCTGTCCCACGGCGATTCCCAGTCGCACCAGGCGCCGCTCGCGCTCGCTCAGGGGCCCCTGGCGGTTGATGGTGAGGGAGAGTTCCATGTGGGCCTTCTCCACCTCCGGGTAGCGCTGCAGGAAACGTCGAAACGGTTTGGGCAGATCGCTCATGGGTCACCTCCGTCAGTTGTCGAACGGTTCCGGGACGCCCCCAGGGTAGCGGATCCGGCCCGCCGGGCAACCGTTGCGGCTGGTTCACCCCAGAGGTCACGCCGTTCCGCGCTCAAGAATGATTCCCAAATAGGCGAAAAGGGGTTGACGCGGACCGTGTTTTTGCTGGAGCGACGGCCCGGAAGCGTGTATGTACACACCCTTCGCGGTGCGGGAACCTCAGCGCCGCGACCCGATTCTGCACGAGGCTCCCGTGACGTTGACCCGCAGAGACGCCCTACAGAAGATCCTTTGGGGGGCCGCCGCCGCACCCCTGGTGGGGAGCTGGCCCGGTATCGCCGCCGCTTCCCGGCTGCCGACGACCGGTAATCTATCGTTCCACAATCTCCACACCGACGAGTCGGTGGCGGTGCGCTACCGCACCGGGGACGGCGCATGGCTGCCCGACGGCCTGGACCGCCTGAACCACCTGTTCCGGTGCCACTTCACCGACGAGGTGCACCCCATCGCGCCGGAGCTCTACCAGTTGCTGGATGCGGTGCGCCGCCGCCTGGGGGCCGTCGACCGGCCGTTCCAGTTGATCTCCGGGTACCGGTCCCCTGCCTACAACGCGCTGCTGCGGCGGAAGAGCGGCAACGTGGCCAAACGCAGTTACCACCTGCGGGGCATGGCCGCCGACGTGCGCCTGGACGGGGTGGCGGTGGCTGACCTCCGCCGCGCCGCCCGGGAGATCTCCACCGGCGGCGTGGGCCGCTACACCGAGTTCGTCCACCTGGATGTGGGACCCCGGCGCAGTTGGTAGGGGCCTGGCCCCCGCGATCACCCCCAGCCTGTGGGCGGGGCCCGCCCCGCCATCGATCGCGGGGGTTCCTTCCCCAGGGAGAACCGGCAGGTAGCGGGCGCTCAGTCCGGTGCAGCCCTTTGCTCTTCCCGATCTCCCGGCACCTCGGGCGGTTCTTCCGGAGCCCCCTGCAGGGCCCGCCACAGCACGTCGTCCCGTTGGTAGATGTCCTCGCGGAACTGTACCGCGCCGGCCTCGTCCACCCACGCCGTCAGGTACAGCAGATGTACGGGCACCGGGCGGGTCAGGGGGACCACCTGCCGCTCCCCGCCCGCAATCGCGGCTTCGACCCGTTCCCGGTCCCAACCCGGGGTCTCCTCCAGCGCGAACCCCGCCAGATCCAAGGGGCGTTCCACGCGGATGCAGCCGTGGCTCAGTGCCCGCTGGCTGCGGCGGAACAGGTGGCGGTCCGGCGTGTCGTGCAGGTACACGTTGAAGCGGTTGGGGAACATGAACTTGATGCGCCCCAGCGCGTTCCAGGGGCCCGGCAGCTGACGGATGCGCCCCGGCAGGGCGTCGGCGCGCACCTGCCGCCAGTCCACCTCCCGGGGGTCCAACTGCCGGCTGGAAGCCTCCCAGCCCGACAGCAGTTCGTAATGGTGGGTCGATAGGTACTCCGGATCCCGCTGCAGCTTCGGCAGCAGTTCCTCCGCCGCGATGCTGGCCGGCACGTTCCAGTACGGGTTGATCTCCAGGTACGTCATCCGCTCGCTGAACACCGGAGTGCGGCGGTACTGCTCCCCCACGATCACCCGCATGCGCAGCACCCGCTCCCCTGCAGCGAACGCTTCCAGGGCATAGTCCGCCGCGTTGACCAGCAGGTACCGCTGGCCCCAGCTGCGTGGCAGCCAGCGCCAGCGCTCCAGGTTCAGCAACAGCTGGCGGCAGCGCTCCGCCGCCGGCACATTCAGCGCGCGACGCATCGCTGGTCCCACGATGCCATCGGCCGCCAGGCCGTGGCGCGCCTGGAACCGGCGCACCGCCTCTTCTACGGTGACGTCGAAACTTCCCTCTGCAAGGTCTGCGGCGGGGTCCAGGTCGCCCCCGGCCGCGAGCCGCCGGCGCAGCTCGGGAAGATGTTGGTCGTGCATGCCCCGCTGTAGGTCCCGCCCGTATGAGTAGGGTTGCCAGGTGTCCTTGGCGAGGGCCTCGGCCGCAGCCACGCTGCGGGCGTACTCGCCCCGGCCGGGGGCCAGGCGGCGTACGGCGAGCTGCGGGTCGCCGTGTTCTTCCAGCTCCCGCAGCGCCCCCAGCAGGTCCGCCTTGCGGGTCGTCGACAACCACTGGGGGTAGAGCTGCTCCGGATCCACCCTTCCCGCTACCAGATGGGACCCGAAGGTGAGGAACGCGTCGGTGAGCACCACATCCTGCGCCGCCAGGTCGCGGGGTTCCGGCACCAACCCCTTGTCCAGGGCGTCCCGAAACCGCGCCTCAGCGGCGGCGAGGCAGCCCAGGTGGTAGTCGGCCGGGGTCAGGCCGTGGCGGTCGGCCGTGCGCAGCAGCTCCACGGTGCCGTGGAACAGGGGTAGGGGGCCCGCGGCGGTGACCCACAGGGGGGCGAACTCCCTTGCGCGGTAGTGTCGCAACAGATCGTCACTGGCGTGGATGCGCTCGCACGCCACCCGCAGGCCCTGGCCGTGGTCTCCCTCCTCCAGCAGGACCCGCACCTCGGACGCCACGGGAGACCCACCCTGGCACGGCTCGGAAGCACCCCAGGCACCCAGCAGGAACAGGAGAAGGACAAGGCCCCGTCGGGTGTTGGTGGACATGGCTGAGCCTTCGGGGGCGAGGGCGCACAGGGTGTCGGAGTCGTGCGTGCGTCGGAGTATAGCAGCTCCCTTCGTCAGGAGTGCGAGATCCCGCAGGTTCCCCAGCCCGCGCATCCACCGACATTGACCTGGGTCAACCCTCGGCCGCGGCATCACTGGTATGCTGCGCTGGTATCGTTGACACCAAGACGAGGAGCACAGGGATGGGAGGTTGTTCGAACTGCGGCAACGGGGGCGGCCCGTTCACCGAAGGCAGGGATCTGGTGGAGTTCGTCGCCCAGGCCCACGGCGGCCAGCTGCGGGGGCAGTCGATCCCCGGGGGCGGCCTGGCCACAGCCTGCCAGGGGTGCGGCACCCCGTTCACCCTGGCCACCTTCGTCGGAGCGTGCCCCCGGTGTGGCGGTGTCCACGCCGTGTCGCCGCCGCGCTGCTCGGATCCGGAGAACATCCAGTACGCGGGGCAGGACTACCAGCTTCCGGCCGGGTGACCCGGGGCCCACGATCATCCAGAAGCCGCGGGGGGAGCGCGTCCCGAGGTGTGTGTCGGCCCTCCAGGCGAGCACGGCGGGAAGTCCGTCGATCCTGCCTACATACCGCGGATTTCGTTCAGGTAGTTGACGATGACCTCCACCTCGGCGTCCGAAAGGTGGTCTGCCCGCTTGCCTTGCATACGCTTCACAGTGCCCTCCCAGCCGGCGCGGTCCTTGTTCTTGCTCAGGGCGCGGCTGGCCGGGTGGCAGGCGGAACACTTGGTTTCGAACAGCGCTTTCGCCGCCGCATCCCCTTCGGACGCTGCGGCACCGCTCGCGACGAGGCCCAGCAGGGCCAGGGATCCCAGCACAGTACGCACCTTCATTCGATACCTCCCGTTTCGCGTTGTCGGATTCGCGCCACCGCGGCGCGTGTGCGCAATGATACACCGGCCCGGGAGATGCGCCAGGCGCTTCGCGGCTATTTCTGTGCCGTGGGGGTTGGGCTCCGGTTGGCTGCGTATGCAGAAACGCCCGTCTGCAGATCGAACCCCGCGGTACGCCTCCCCGGGCTCCTCGATCTCCTGTCCCTGTCCTTGCTGCGGACCCGGCCGGGGCTATACTCCTCCTCAACATCGGCCAGCCCGCGCCCACAAAGGAGTCACCCATGAAGAAGACTCTCGCCTGCCTCAGTCTTGCCGCCCTCGTCGCCGGCTGCGGCGTATCCAAGGAGATCGTCGCCCAGAAAGATGCCGCCTACAGCACTTGCCAGGGAGAACTGGCCACCTGCCAGACCGACCGCGACGACAACCGGGCCAAGGCGGAGCAGCTTGCTGCCCAGCTCGCCGGCATGCGCCGCCGGGCCGAAGGTGCCGAGAAGGAGGCGGCTACCCAGGGTCAGCAGGCCCTCACCTGTGAACGGGACCTCGACACCTGCAGGTCGGCCCGGACCAAGGCCGAGGCGGAGTTGCACAGCGCCCGCGGCGAGCTGGCCACCTGCCAGGGCGCCGCAGCCCGCGCCCAGGAAGAAGCCGAAAAAGCCAAGCGGGAAGCCGCGTCCCTGCAGCAACAGGGCGACTCCCTGCGCTCCAAGTTGCAGAGGGAGATCGACAACAAGTCCGTGGAGATCGAGAACCTCAAGGGGAAACTCTCGGTGCGGGTGCTCGACGAGATCCTGTTCGCCTCCGGGAGCGCCCGGGTCCTGGCCCAGGGCCAGGAGGTGCTGACCAAGGTGGCCTCGGTACTCGCCGGCAGTACCGAGATGATCCGGGTGGAAGGACACACCGACGACGTGCCGATCGGCGCCGCACTCCAGGCTAAGTACGCGTCCAACTGGGAGCTGTCGGCGGCCCGGGCGTCCAGCGTCGTGCGGCACTTCGAAAGCGTCGCCGGGATCGATCCGGTCCGCCTGGAGGCGGTGGGGCGCGCCATGTACAGCCCCGTGGCTTCCAACGACACCCCGGAAGGCCGCCAGAAGAATCGCCGGGTGGAACTGGTGCTGGTGACGGCCCGCTGAGCCTCGTTACTTCCAGGTGATGGAGGGCTCCTGACGTTCCGGCAGGCGGTGGTAGGCAAACTTCGGGTAGCCGACCATCATCGGGTAGTGGGCGGTATGCCCCGTGGGCAGGCCCACCGCCTCGCGGGCCCCGGCCGCGTTGAGCAGGGCCGCCTGCAGCAGGCCCGCCCAGCAGGTACCGAGGCTCAGGGGGAGGGCGGCCAGCTCCAGCGTTGTCAAGGCGATGGTGCAGTCCACCAGGCCGTTGGAAGCTTCTTTGGGAGCGGAAGCCACCACCAGGATCGGGGCGTTGCGCAGGATGGGGTCGGTGCCGCCGTCCCAGGCGGTCACCAGGGGGCGAAACATGCTGGCGGCGGCGGCGGTGGCAGGCTGGGCGGCGACCACCCCGCGCATCCAGTCGATGGTCAACTCCGAGAGTTGGGTCAGCTTCTCCCGGCCGCTCACCACCGTCCAGTGGACGGTCTGGGAGTTGCTGGCCGTGGGGGCGTAGCGGGCCGTCTCGATCAGCTTCTGCAGGGTGGGGCGCTCCACCTCCCGCTCCCCGTACACACGGATGGAGCGACGGGAGCGCAGAAACTGCACCACCGGCTCCCAGCCGAGCCCTGGGGTGTCGTCGATTACGGGGCAGGCCTCTCGCGGAAACTCGGCGACGCTCACCGCACCGTGGGGGCACACGGCCACACAGTGGCCGCAGTGCATGCAGAACCTCTCGCGTTCGGTGGCGACGAGCGGAAACCCGCCCTGCTCCATCGCGATGATGCGCCGCGGACACTCCGCCACGCAGATCCCGTCCTGCCGGCAACTGGCCTCGTCTACCGTCAACCATCCCATCTCCGGTCTCCTCTCTCCGACTGTGCATGAATCTGCTGGCGGCCGGACCCGATTCACGGGCGCACCGCCTCAAACGGATGCGTACTGTGGTAGCGAAGCGACGCAAACCGAACCCGGGATCCTTTTCTCACAGAGCGCACGGAGGACACGGAGAAGTTCCAACAACAACAACAGCGCTTTTCTCTGTGATCTCCGTGTGCTCAAGCGAGCGTAGCGCGCGGGTGAGAGAAAAGCCTGCCCGGTCACTTGGGCGGCTGGTCCTGTACCAGCCCCCGGTCCGGTCCCGGCAATCAGCCGTCGCGTTCGGGGTCGATCGAGTGGTACTTCGGCGGCAGCTGCGGTTCCGCCAGCACCCCCAGATTGGGTACCGGGTACCGGTAGGCTCCGCGGCTGCGCACGAAGCGCAGCCCGTCCGCCAGGGGCTGGAACTTCGGGTGGGGCACGGCGAAGGACATCTCGTGGTCCTGGGTTCCCGCGAAGATGCGTTCCCCGGGGCCCGGGATGAGGTAGGTGCACTCCCCGGACTGCACGACGCCGGCGAGCCAGGCGGAGCAACCGTAGCGGCCGGTGCTGAGCGAGGCAACCCCCGTTCCCTTGCCGTAGTTGGCCCCCTGCACCAGCGCCAGGATCTGGGCCGGGTTGCCGTAGACGACGACGGCGTCGGGCACGAACCCGCAGGTGGCCAGCGGGGCGAGCCACACCTCGCTGTAGGTGTCCTGGGGCCACCGGGGGTAACTGGCCTCCATCGCCTGCATGCACGCGGGATCATCCTGGTAGAACTCGGCAAGGGAACCTTCGAGCAGCCGCTCCGCCCCGATGTGCCCCAGGAACACCCGGGGCAGGGGGCAGCCGTGATCCCCCTTGCGGAAGGCCATGGTCCAACCGAAAGTCCGTGCCAGGGTCATGCCCTGGCAGACGGCAAGGCGCTTGTTCAGCTTTTCGGTGGGGACCTTTGCCTTCTGCGGTGTCGCCTCGCCGGGCCGCGCCAGCCGCACGGCCACCGGCGCGGTCAGGGTGCGACAGCACTCCTCCAACGCTGCCGCCAGGTTCTGGGTCTGTTCGTCCATCGCGTTGCTCCTCGTCGATGCGCGTGCCGGTGGGCCGGCACTCCTGGGGTCTCCCATCCTTCGGCCCATATTACTCGCATGCCGCGATCCGTTCCCCGGGCCGGCGCCTCGGTCCATGCCTCATCCCGGTTTCTTGTGAGGCCGGGCCGTTGCGTTCGTCAGCCAGACCCCGGCACCGATCAGCACGGCTCCCTGGAGCAGGGCTGATGTCAGGGGCTCGCCAAGCAGGAGGAAGGACAGCAGCACGGCGCAGACCGGTACGAAGTTGATGAACACCCCCGCCCGGATCGCCCCCAGTTCACGGATGCCGTGGTAATACCAGATGAACGCCACCACCGTGCCGCCCAGGCCGAGGTAGACCAGGCTGGCCCAGCTGCGAAGGCTGTACGTCGGCAGGGTTCCGAACACCCCTTCGGCGGCTGCCAGGGGCAGGAGCAAGAGCACGCCGGCCAGTGCCGAGTAGCTGACGGCGGCCAGGGGCGACAGGCCTCCCATGACGCGCTGGCCAACGATGGTGTAGAGCGACCAACACAGCACACAGCCGAAGAGATAGAGTTCCCCCCGGCCGATGCCGGCCGCGACCAGGTTGGCCAGGTTCCCGTCGGTGATGACGAACAGGGCGCCGCCCACCGACAGCAAGACACCGAGGGCTTTGCGGAGCGGCAGACCCTCCCCGCAGTAGAGGGCCGAGAGGACGGCGATACCCACGGGGTTGAGCGCGATGATCAGCGCCGCGCGTCCGGCCGGGATGGACTGCAGCCCGGAGAAGAAGCAGACGTTGTAGCCCGCCACCCCGGTCAGCCCGAGCAGGACCACGGCACCCAGTTGCCGCCGGTCCAGGCGCGGGAACCGCCCCTCCACCCTCCGCAGCAGGGTGAGCAACAGGCCGGTGGCGATGGCGAAGCGCACGAAGGCCGCGGACAGGGGCGGCACCTCCCCGGCGAGCAGGCGCCCCGCGATGAAGGTTCCGCCCCAGAGGAGCATCGTCGCCAGGAGTTTGAGATAGGTGAGAGCAAGAGGTGGCGCCGCGGGGAGCCGTAGCGGATGTGTCCGCCCCAGGGGAGACACACTGCAGACGTCGGGGGGCATGGGCTACAACCCGTCGGTTCTCATCGGAAACACTCCTCGCCTACGGCTCGAGTTGCTTGCCCACCTGGAACGCCGTCGCCACCGGCCCCCCGATCTTCCAGTACTGCCCGTCGGTGATGGAGTAGACGAGGGGGTCCACCTTGCCCATCTCGGGCACTCCGTCCACCAGGCAGTCCGTGTCGGCGTGGACCTCCACAACCTCCCCCAGGTGGAGGTTGTGGGTGGGCAGCTCCAGGGTCTGGACCAGGCGACACTCCAGGATCAGCGGGCACTCTTCGATCAAGGGTGCGCCTGCGACGGTGCCCTCCCGGAGCGTGAACACCGAAGACTTGTCCGCCTTCTTCCCGCTGACGATGCCGCAGTAGTCGGCCTTCACGGCGAGGTTCGTCGAGGGGATGTTGAGGCTGAACGCCCGGTTGGCTTCGATGCCGCGTTGGGTGTGCCGGTTCGGCCGCACCGCCACCGTCACCATGGGGGGGGTCTGGTTGGCTACCCCGCACCAGGCGGCGAGCATGAAGTTGGGAACGCCGTCCACCACCGTGCCGACCAGCACGGCAGGCTGGGGCAGCAGGAAGGGCTTGGGGCCCAGTTGGATCTTGGCCATGGGTCGCTCCTTTCGGGTCGTTTCCGCCGGGGTCTCAGGCCGCAGCGGCGTGCCCCGGGTACTCGGGGTCCGCCGGGTACTCGATCAGTCCCGCGGGGGTCAGCTCCACCCTGCGATTCGCCACGGTGGACACGAACTGATGGTCGTGGGAGGAAAACAAGACCACCTCGGGAAAGGCCATGAGACCGTTGTTTAGGGCGGTGATGGCCTCCAGGTCCAGGTGATTGGTGGGCTCGTCCAGCACCAGGACGTTGGCCCCGGTGAGCATCATTCTCGAGAGCATGCAGCGGACCCGCTCGCCCCCGGAGATCACCCGGGCCTTCTTCAGCGCCTCCTCTCCGGAGAACAGCATGCGGCCCAGGAATCCGCGGGCGAACGCCTCCCCTTCTCCGGGGGCGAACTGGCGCAGCCAATCCACCAGACTCAGGTCGTTGTCGAAATAGCTGGCGTTCTCCTTGGGGAAATAGGCATTGGTGATCGTCACCCCCCAGCGGACGCTGCCGCTATCCGGCTCCAGCTCCCCGGCGAGAATCTGGAACAGGGTGGTCTTCGCCAGGCTGTCCGTGCCCACCCAGGCGATCTTGTCCCCCTTGTGCACGGTGAAGTGCAGGTCGTTCAGCACCGGGACCCCGTCGATCGCCTTGGACAGCCCCCGCACCTCGAGGATCACGTCCCCGCAGGGACGGCTGGGCTCGAACACCACGTAGGGGTATTTGCGGGTCGACACCGGCATGTCCTCCAGGGTGAGCTTCTCCAACAGCTTCTTGCGGGAGGTGGCCTGTTTGGCCTTCGAGGCGTTGGAGCTGAAGCGCTGGATGAACGCTTTGAGGTCGGCGGTCTTGTCCGCCACCTTGCGATTCTGCTGCTGGCGCTGTTTCACCGCCAGCTGGCTGGCCTGGTACCAGAAGTCATAGTTGCCCACGTACACCTGGATCTTGCCGAAATCGATGTCCGCGGTGTGGGTGCACACCTGGTTGAGGAAGTGGCGGTCGTGGGAGACCACGATCACCGTGTTCGGGAAGCGGTAGAGGAACTCCTCGAGCCAGGCGATGGCCTTGCGGTCCAGGTGGTTGGTGGGCTCATCCAGGAGCAGCACGTCCGGGCTGCCGAACAGGGCTTGGGCCAACAGCACCCGCACCTTGTCGCCCCCTTCCAGCTCGTGCATGCGCTTGTGGCGCAGCGCCTCGGGGATGCCCAACCCGCTGAGCAGCACGGCCGCCTCGGCTTCCGCCTCGTAGCCGTTCTGCTCGGCGAACTCCCCTTCCAGGTCCGCCGCCCGCAGGCCGTCTGCCTCGGAGAACTCCGGCTTGGCGTAGATCGCCTCCCGCTCGGCGATGATCTCGTAGAGTCGGGGGTGGCCCCGGAGGACGGTGTTGAACACCGTCTCCTCATCGAACGCGAACTGGTCCTGGCCGAGGGTAGAGATACGCTCCCCCGGGCTCACGGCGATGGTGCCGTGGGTCGGCTCCAGCTCTCCGGAGAGCAGCTTCAGAAACGTAGACTTCCCCGCACCGTTGGCGCCGATGAGCCCATAGCAGTTGCCGGGGATGAACTTGATGCTGACGTCCTTGAAAAGGGCCCTCTGGCCAAAGGACAGGGTCACGTTCGCTGCACTGATCATGGGTCTCCGCTTTCAAGGGGCGACGCCCCTGCTGGGTATGTTGGGGGATCGGAAGGTACCCGGGACGGGTCCCGCGGCCTGCATCCCAGAAAACAAGAAACCCCAGGGTCCTGCCCTGGGGTTTTCACGCAGCGGGTGTTTATACCACTGTGGCACCCCTGCTTGCAATCCAGCTCGACGGGGGCGTGGCTGCCGTCGACGTCCACCGTGCCGGGCACGGCGCTGCTCACCCCCCCCCCGGCTGAACGGCCCCCCTGTCAAGGCACCGCTACTCGCGCCTGTGCGCGCCCCGGGTCAGTCTGCGCACACTGCTTTCGAGGATCTCGACTCCGGTCAGGATCCCGACGGTCAGGAGGGCGAGTAACAAGGCGGCCAGATAGTGTCCCAGGCCGATGGCCGCGCCGACCGCCGACAACACCCAGATCACCGCCGCCGTGGTCACGCCGGAGACCGTCCCGTCGTGGGAGATGATCACCCCCGCACCCAGGAAGCCGATGCCCGTCACCAGCTGGCCGAGGACCCGGGTCGGATCGCCGTCGCCGTTCCCCGCGAGGGCTCCCAGGTGGATGAACACCGACGTGGCCATGCAGATCAGCATGCTCGTCCGGATCCCGACGGGCTTGCCGCGCAGCTGCCGCTCCAGTCCTACGATCGCTCCGCACAGGAGTGCCGTGCCGATGGGCCTCCAAAATGAGAGAGACAGGGGGTCGAAGGAGATCATCTTCTCTTGAGCCCCCGCAGCAGCTCGACGATCTCGTCGTCTCCCACCGCAAAGGCCGTGTCGCGGGGGCTGTTTCCCGAAGCATCTCTGGCGAGGGGGTCGGCCCCATGCTTGAGCAGCAGGCGCACCACCTTCGCGTGGCCCCGCAGGGCGGCCTTGTGCAGGGGGGTGCGGCCGCCGGCATCCCGCGCCTTCAGATCGACGCCGTGCTCGATCAGGGCTCGCGCGGCTTCGACAGAACCGCTGCGCGCGGCCTTGTGCAAGGGGGTCCACCCCTGGTCGTCGCGGGCCGTGGAGTCGGCTCCGGCCTCCAGGAGAAGCTCCGTAACCTCGTGGGAAGAGGCGCGGTGGATCGGTGATCGGCCGTCCACGTCCCTCGCGTCGAGGGGGGCTCCGGAAGCGATCAGGAGCCGGACCGCAGCGGCGCAGTCGCTGGCCGCGGCCAGGTGCAGGGGGGTCTGGCCCCCCTGGTCGGCGGCATCGACTTCCGACCCGCCTGCGAGCAAATGCTCCATGCGTGCAACATCCCCCTGGCTTGCGGCTTGGTGGAGCAGGCCGTGGGAAGGGTCCGTTTCTCGGGGCATGTCAGATGTTCCTCTGTCGAGGTGGCGGGTCGCCCCCGCGACCGCCAGCATAGGCCTCCCTTCGCCCGTGTCAACGGGGGCCGTGGTTGCAGCCCGCCGCCGCCGGACAGCCGATACGGATACGCCGAACTGCCGCAGGGCGGGTAGAGGGGAGCCTCCGGCCGCAACTTCCGCGCACAGGTAGGAGGGGCGACGGGCGGCGACCTGCACGGCGAGAGACCGTCGAGGATGAGTCATATTCTGTCCAGGGCGTGCCGATACGAGGTCTATAGAACGTGGATTTTCGACCGACATTCCGGGAGGTGTTTCTTTGGCGAGATGCAGATACTGCGAGAAATCGGGCCTGACGGTGAGAACCAACCGGCGGGGCGTTTGCAGGATGTGCGCTGCGACGATCCAGCAGGATGTGGCGAGGAAGCTTGCCGAGGTCAAGGAGGCACTGATCTACATCCGTTGCTCCAAGGACCCGGAAGTCCAGGGTTCGTTCTGCGACGTGGCCACGGAAACGGTGACGAAGCTGGCTGCCTACGAGGAACGTCGGTTGGCGGAGATCAGTCCCTCGCCTGCAGCCCTGTTGGTCATGCTGCAAGGCAAGAAACAAGAGGCCACCTCGGCCCTGGCCGGGAAGCCCGAGGTGGTGCGCCCCCTGGCAGGTGGCACCGCCTACCTCTCCCACATCAGCGCGCCGGCCCGGGAAGCACCGGAAAGCGGGGCTGCGGCTCCGCACCGGGCGGCCCCAGAGGCCGATGCCCTGGGCGGCCGGATTTGCGTGACGGCACCGCGGGGAGAACGGGACTGGTGGGCGTGGGAACCCTCGACGCCGCAACCGGAGGCGACCCGGGCGCTGCGTCGCCAGGGAGTGGCGGATGCCCGCGGCAAGGACCGGCTGCCTGTGGACTGCCTTGCCCTCCTCGATCCGGGTGCGATCCGGGGAACCCTGCAGAACATCTCCCCAGGCGGTGTCTTCCTGCAGACCGACAAGCTGCACGTGCCGGGGCAGTCGGTGCGATTGATCGTCAGCACCGCCCATGGCCCCGCCAAGGCACAGGGCGTGGTTCGGTGGGTGCGGGCGGACACCCTTTCGGGAGCGGAGGCGGGGATGGGGATCGAGTTCACGGAGATCGCCGAGGAGCTCCAGTCCTACCTGTCGGCCCGGCTCGGCTATTCCCTCCCGGTTGCCGCACCGCAGGCCTCCACTGCGGCCGCCAGACCGTCGGCGTAGACCTTCCGGGTGGGGTTCCAGGCGGTTGCTTTGCGGTACAGGGCAGCCGCGGCACAGGGGTCACCGCGGCTTCGGGCTTTCTTGGCCAGCAGGTGGGCGGCCGAGGCCTTCTGCACGTCGGCATCCGCTCCCCGCAGGTTCGCGATCGCTTCCGCCCAGCGCAAGGCGGTTTCTTCGTCCCCGACCTCGACCGCGCAGTGCATCAGCCCACTGAGGACCCCGGCGCCGTGGGGGTTCTTCTCCAGGGCAGCGGAAAAGGCTTTCCGGGCGGCTGCGTGCTCCTGCCTGCGGTATCGCGCCCAACCGAGAAGATCCAGGGCCAGATAGGACTCGGGGCCCGCGGCGACCGCCTTGTCAAAGGGGGCCGGATCGATGCCCCGGGGGTCGGCCGCGTAACCGTTGCCGTAGAAAACCTCCAGGGCCTCCCCCAGCCGCCGCAGCCCCTCGGGGTCGGTCTCCTCCGTCCACAGGGCCTTCGCGGCCTGCTCCCGGGGCATGGGGAGCCCGCAGTCCGCGAGCCAGTCCAGGAACGCACGCCGCAGGGCGACGAGTCCGTCCCCGGGGACCACGCTGAACTCTGTGACCCACTGCTGCGGCGGCTCAGCCGCGTCGGTGAGCTGCAGGCGCACCACGAGCTCGGCGCCCTCCTTCACCTCTCCGGCTATCCAGAAGCGCACGTCCTGCTCACGGGCGATCCGGGGAAGGTCCAGGGACGGCACCGTGCCGCGGCAGTAGTCGCGCAGTTCCTGGGGCTCGACGAAGATCTTTTGGGCCCGCCAGCCGAACCAGAACTCCTCCAGCCCGGTGTGCAGGGCCAGCACGTTGCCTAGCAGGAAGTGGAGGGCCAGCCCCGTGCCGTCGAAAGGCTCTCCCGCCGCCGGCTGCAAGGGGAGGACAACGATCCTCTGCCGCAGTCGCTGCTCAGCCGGGGGTTCCAGGCGTTGTTCCTGCATGGTGTTCCTCTTCGTGGGTTCAGGTTCCGCGGTGACCGCACAGGTGTCGAACCGGTAGCGGCTGTCGGCCCCTGTCTCTACGGACCAGGAGTTCTCGGCCGAGAAGGGATGCTTTCCCTCGGGGTCCAGGGGTATCTCCCGTGTCCCGGTAAATCCGCTGACCGGGAGCTCCGTCCCGGAGCGTGGTTTCGAGTCCTCAGCCGCGACCCGTCCCTGGTAACGACTCGCCGGGTGGGTGCGCTCCTCGACCAGCGGGCTAGCATGGGCGTCCATGGCCGTCGCCGCCAGGAGCAGGCAAACCGGGACTGCCTTCAGGAGGTGCAGACGAGTGGCGGCCGCAGGTGCGGGACGGCTGGGGCATCGAAAACCTTCCTGCATGGCGCGTCCTCCATGGTGACGATCCCGCTCCGCATATCTCATCGCTTCCCGCCGAGCAACCTCCCCCGGCGCGATCCTCGCCGTCACCCCGGGGTCTCCGGGGCTTCCGGCCACGGGACCCGCGGCCTGGCAGGCCCAGCAGGCAGCGGAGGGCCAGCCCCGTGCGGTCGACGGGCTCTCCCCGCCGACGGCAGGGGTTTCCAGGCTTTGTTCCTGCAGGACTCACATCCCCGTGGGTTTAGGGGGCGGGTCCGGCGCCCTTCAGACAAGCGGGCAGACTCTGCAGCGGTGTCGTCACCACGATCATCCCGGCACCGCGCCGCGAACCGCCCAGGCCCGCGCGTTCAGGGAGAACGGGCCGTCCGGGTGGCCGCCCAGAAGCCTCCGCCGCAGCGCCTCCCGCAGGGCATCCCTCTGGTCCGGGTCCAAGCGGGCCACGTAGGCGCCAGCCGGACCGACGCCGCCGAGCAGGGGCAACCAGTAATCGTCGAAACAGCGGAACTCGGTGCGAATCTCCAGGACGGCCTCCTCGACTGCTGCCAGGCCCGTCTCCTGCCACAGCTCGGCGAGCTGTCCTTCGCCGCTGCACGATCGCTTCCGTTCGGCACCGCCCCTCGCTGTCAGGCCCAGCCGCGCGGCCTCGTCCCAGAGCACCGCAGCCATCTCCAGGCCCTTGCCGTCCCAGGCGCAAGCGGCGACGGTGCCGCCCGGGCGCGTCACCCGGCGCATCTCGGCCGCAGCTGGCTCCACCTGCGGGAGCAGTTGAAACACGAGGAGGGAGAGGCACTGGTTGAAGGCTCCGTCCGGGCAGGGCAACGCGCCGGCGCTGCCGCGCGCAAAGGCGATGCGGGGGTCGGAGAAGCGGGCTCGGGAAAATGCGAGGAAGGGCTGGGCGGTGTCCACGCCGACGATCACGGTGCGGCGCGTACGCTCTGCCACGGCCCCGATCATGGACCCCGTGCCGCACCCCACATCGAGTACCCTGCCACCATCGCGGATGGGCACGAACTCCGCAAACCAGGGGGCCAGCTGCGCACTCCAGCGGCCCATGTACCCCTCGTAGGCGGTGGCACTGGAAAACATCTCGGCCATTGGCTCTCCTGGAAGAATCTGCGTGGGGCCTGTCCGCGACGTGGGTGCTGCCTACTCCCCTTGCCGCGGGGCAACCTTCTCCACCGCCCAGGCGTCCCGGTGGCGTACCGTGGGCAGGTGGGCATCCCAGCACTCAACCGAACAGAACGCCAGGCCCGTCCGCTTGCGGTTGCAGGTCGAGACGTTGCAGACGAAATACTTCCTTCCGAACCCGATGTCCGCCTTGCAGGTGCTGCAACGCCGCCAGTACGATGGATCTGTATTCATCTCCAACCTTCCCGGGCACACGCCGCCCGCCATTCGTTGGTTTTCGCCCGGGCCTGAACCATTCCTTCGGCCCCAACACCGGGGTGCGATCGACCGGGTGCAGTGCCACCCGCCGCCGGTGCAGGGGGTGGGCTCGGCCGGGGGTCATTCAACGGACCACCCGATCGGAGACGAGGTAACAAGCTTCTTACCGGTGGCGGCCCCAACGACCTGATCTGCGCCCCGGCAAATTTCCTCGAAAACGGCGCCATTGGTCTTTCCCCGGACCTTCCCCAGGCAAATCCCCACCCCTTGGAAGCCGTGCTCCTGGAAGGTGCACGCGGCCTTCGGGCTGTCCTGCAAGTTCTTGTGGGTCAATCGGTCGGTCATGCCAAACTCCAGGGTTCCGTCTTCCATCACCCGGCGCCGGGAGTACACGGCTATATTCACCTCGCCGTCCTTGTCTGCGGTGGCCATGAACCCCGTGCCTCTGTTTCGTTCGAAGTGCTCGTTCGAATCCTTGACTGCCGCTTCACCGGTGGGCGACCACACCCTAATCACGGACCGGGAACCGTCAAGCAGGGGCACCGACGGGGGCAGCGCGGCGACTCGAGACGGAGTGGACCTCCGGGCACGCCCTTTGTTCTTTTGCAGAGACCACCGATACCTATACCTTGAACGGCCACGACCCCAACCGGTAAGCCGCGTCGCCTGGTGACTGGGCCTCACCACGTCCCGCACCGCGGCCGATAGGGAGACCCATGCTCCCGGCCGGATCGATCACCCGCAGGCCCATCTGATGAACTGCATGCAGACCGGCGGTCCCCTCCTGTGTCTCCTGTTGCTTGCCCTGTGGGCGGCGGTACCGGCCTCCCACGCCCGGACGGTGGTCCTGCACCCGGTGGACGGCTCGGTGGTGGACGAGGGAGGAGGCCAGATCGTCGGCTTCTGCGACGACCCGGGGACTGCGGAGGTGGAGATCACCCTCAACGGCGCGACGCACCGCGTCGAACTCTGGGACGGAGTCTTCGACCTGGATCTGGACTGGGCGGAGGGGCCCAACGAGCTTCGGTTCGGCACCCAGACCATCCACTTCACCTCGGACCCCTACGCCGAGACCCTGCGGAAGCCCGCGGTCCACCAGGCCATGCTGGACAACTGCGCCAACTGCCACGTGCTCGGCGCGGAGCGGTCTCTCTCCCTCATCGGTGCCGCCGCCGAACTGTGCAGGGGCTGCCACGCGGAAGTCGCGGCGGCGGTGGTGCACGGCGCCGGCGAGTGCGATGGTTGCCACGCGCCGCACACCGCCTGGAACCCGAAGCTGCTCTTACGCACCGACAACCAGCTGTGTCTCGGCTGCCACGCCGACCGTACCGGTGAGGAGGGGGTCGCCCACCGCGCCCTGTGGGGCGAACTGACCTGCACCACCTGTCACGAAGGGCACCGTCCCACCCTCAGCGGAGTGGGGAGGCATTGCGGAGCGTGCCACCAGGGGGTGGTGGCTGCGGGCAGCGGGCACCAGGAAGCGGTGAACACCGGCTGTCAGGTCTGTCACACCATGCACGGCACCGCCGGGCAGGGGCTGTGGAAGGATCCGGCGGAATCCTGCCACAGCTGCCACCCCCTCGGAGGGGATCTCCGCCACGACCCCGCCCTCGCCGCCTGTGGCGACTGTCACCGCGTGCACGGGGAGAAGGAGATGCCCCCCAGCGGCGAGCGCTGCCGGGGCTGCCACGGGGCGCTCCTGGAAAAGAACCGACTCCACGGCCCCGACGCCCTGGGACGCTGCGAGATCTGCCACCCGCTCCACCAGATGGCCAACCGCTCCCCGGCGGTGTTCTCCTGCACCGGGTGCCACGGCACCGAGAAACTCCAAGGGGGGCACACAGGTACGGTGGTGGGGTTCGACACCTGCCTGCAGTGTCACCATCTCCACCAATCGGATGAACCCTTCTTCCTGCCCGCGGTGCAGCACGAACCGTTTCGGGAGCGGGACTGCGCCGACTGCCACGAGTACCCGGGGTTCGACGAACGGCGCAAACTGTCCGTACCCTGGGGTGAACTCTGTGCCCAGTGCCACGACGAGCTCCCGGCCTCCGAGGACCGGCACGGTCCCGTCGCGGAGGGGCGTTGCCAGGACTGCCATGCTCCCCACGCCAGCCGGTGGCCCGCGCACCTCCGCCAGGGACTACAGCGCCTTTGCCTGGCCTGTCACCCGCGGGGCGAGGAACCCGGCGCGGCAGCCGACCGCCCCCACATCGACCGACAGCTCTGCTCGGACTGCCACGAGCCCCACGGGGGTCCACACCAGCACTACCTGACCGCCGAAGGCAACGCCCTGTGCACCGGATGCCACTCCGACCCCACCCTGGATCTCGGGGGTGTTCTCAAACCGATCATCCATGGACCGCTGAACACCGTGGGTTGCGGGTTCTGCCACGACCCCCATGACAGTCCCGGCGGGCGCCACCTGCGCCTGCCGGTGGCGGAGATGTGCGCCTCCTGCCACGAGGAACTCTCCCCGGCCAGCCTGGGGGCGGCGGGCGCCACGGTTCACCGGCCGGTGGCCGAGGGACACTGCACCGCCTGCCACCGGCCCCACGCCGGGCCGGACAAGGCGTTGCTCAGGAGCGGGGGAAATGGCCTCTGTCAGGGCTGCCACGATCCGAAACGGCACCGTCACACCCTGGTCCCCCGCATCGACTCGGCGTTCGCCTCCGTGGCTGCGGACTGGCCCCGGGACGGTGAGGCACTGGCCTGCCGGGGGTGCCACCTTCCCCACAGCGGCGACGGGAAGGGGCTGTTCGTCCGCCCGCGGGAAGAACTCTGCAAGACCTGCCACGGCGGAATCTGACTCCGCGGTGAATCCGGCTGGCAGGTTGCTACTTGGGTGACAGGGTCGCAACGAACGCGCGGGCCTGTTCCAGCCAGCCCCGCAGTTCCGCGCCCCCGGCCCGTCGGCCCTTCTCCACCATCACCCAGCCCTTCATCGGCCGGCCTGTGACGTCGAAGGCTTTGGTTCCGGGCCTTTCCAGGGCGCCCTGGGCGCCCGCCTCGCCGAGGCGCAGGATCAGGTAATCGCGCCACACCCCGCAGAACATGTTGCCGTGGAGCAGGTGGCACACCCCGCCGAACATCTTCTTTGCCGCGGTTCCCGGCCAGTCGTCCACCACCGCCAAGATGCGCAGTTCGAGGTCTTCGTCGTAGGACATGGCGGCTTCTCCCGGGGGACGAACGGGTAGCGGCGCAAGGCTCTGCGAAAAGGGAATCTACTGGGACTCCGCTAGAGCTCGACGGAGCGTCTCTGCCAACTTGGCTCGGCCCACCGGTTTCATCACCAGGGCCCTGATCCCCATGGCACGAGCCTTTGCATCGTCGAGAAGGTCGCTGTAGCCGGTGCATATGATGACGGGGAATCCGGGACGAAGCTTCATCACCTCCCTCGCCAGCATGTCCCCCGTCATCCCCGGCATGGTCTGGTCGGTCAACAGAAGGGAGAAGGCCTCCGGATCCGATCGGAAGGTCTCCAGGGCCTTCCCCGGGGACGTTACCACCGCGACACCATAGCCAACCGACTCCAGTATCTTCCCCACGATCTCCGCCAAGGCCGGTTCGTCATCAACAACAAGTATCCGCTCACCGCCGATTTGCCCGGTCTCGATGACTGCAGTGGCTGCACCTTCTTCGCTGTGAACCAACGGTAGAAAGACCTTGAACGTAGTCCCCACACCCAGGTGGCTTTCCACGCCAATGGCGCCGCCGTGGTTTTGGATGATCCCAAGGACCACCGAGAGCCCCAGCCCCGTGCCTTCACCGACCCCCTTGGTGGTAAAGAAGGGGTCAAAGATGCGTGACAGGGTGATCGGGTCCATCCCCGCGCCCGTGTCCCGCACCGTGAGGAGGGCGAAATTGCCTTCCTGCAGGTTGGGATACCTGGAAGCGGTCGCGTCATCCACGCGAACGGATTCCAGCCGAAGCGCCAACTCTCCCCCCGCCTCCCGCATGGCGTGGTAGGCATTGGTGCCCAGGTTCATGACGACTTGATGCATCTGCGTCGCGTCGGCAAGAACCAAGGAGGAGGCTGCAGGGCAATCCATGTTCAGGCGGATGTTGATAGTGGTGGGGAGGGCCTGCCGAAGCAGTTGGGAGGCTTCTTCCACGACCAACCGGAGTTGCAGGGGTTTCCGTGTTTCTTCCCCCTTTCTGCTGAACATCAGGATCTGCTTGACGAGTTCCGTGGCGCGGTTGGCAGCCGTCACCACTGCCTGCAGATTTCTCCGTGCATCAGCGGAGAGAGCATCCCCCGCCAGGGTCAACTCGGTGTAGCCGAGAATGGCCCCGAGGATGTTGTTGAAGTCGTGGGCTATGCCCCCGGCCAGGGTTCCGATGGCCTCCATCTTTTGGGTCTGGCGCAGTTCGGCCTCCAGGATCCGGCGCGCCTGTTCGGCCTGCTTCGCCTCCGTGATGTCCCAAACAACCCCATTGACCCGTTGCGGCCGGCCCGTGTCGTCGCGAACGAGCGCCCCCCGGTTGGTCAGGTGGTGCAGGCTGCCGTCTGGCCAGACCACGCGGTACTCGGGCGCGTAGGGCGCGCCCCGCGCAACGGTCTGGGCCAACGCCTCGCGGAGTTTCTGCTGGTCCTCGGGGTGGACGGCCGCATAGAACTCCGCCGCTGTTCCCGAGAACGTCTCCGGGTCGATCCCCAGCAGCCGACAGACCTGGTCGTCGAAGTGGCGCCGGTCGTCTTGGATGTCCCAATGCCACACACCCATGTGGGCGGAAGACAGGGCGAGGCTGAGCCGCGCCTGGCTCTCCCGCAGCGCCTCCTCCACCCGTTTGCGTTCGGTGATGTCGCGAACGGCGGCGATGTGCACGGAACGCCCGTGGTGCGTGAAAAACCGGCCGGAGATCTCCACCGGGAAGACCGTTCCATCCTTCTTGCGATGCCACCGCAGGGGAATGGTGACCACCTGGTCGAAGACCACCGCTGTGTTCTTCGTAACCCGGGCGGTATCCTCGGGCTCGCCGGAGAGGTCACTGTTGCGGATCGCCAGCAACTCGTCGTGGGGGTACCCGTACAGATCGCTGGCCGCGAGATTGGCCTGGAGAATCCGTCCGTTCTCATTGTCGATGAGAAAGAGAGCGTCCGACTCGGCGTCAAACAGCTGACGGTAGTTCTCCTCGCTCTCCCGAAGCGTCTCGGACGCCTTTCGTCGGTGCTCCTCGTGGGCAAGAAGCAGGCCTACGAGGAAGATGCCAAGGAAGATCGCCGTTCCATAAGGGAGGGCCATCGCCTGCAGCAGCGCCCACCCGGTCCGGAGGTCCCCTACCCACAGGAATCCGGGAAGAATGGCGATCGTCGTGATCAGGGCGCCGGCGGCGGCTCGCCTCGGGCTGTCCATGCGTCCGCCGAACCGGTGCAGACCAATGCCTGCAACGGCGGCTAGGCAGATCCCCACCGCCCCTGCGAGCGCCCCAGCTCCCCCCAGGTATACCCGGTAGGAAGCCGCCAACAAGGCGCTCACGCCGGCTGCCAGCGGGCCGCCGAACGCGCCGCTCAGTGCCACGATCGCGTTGCGCTGATCGACAATGACCCCCTCGTAAACAGGGATCCGTGCGTACATGCAACCCACGGCGAAGAGCCCGAATACGAGCCCGACCACACTCTGCCGCCTGAACGTGCCAGCAACCCCGTAACGGCCGACAAGAAGGCCGTAGACGGCGACCAAGACGATGAATATCGCCAGGTTGTTGAACAGGGCAAAGAACAATGCCACGCCGTAGACCATTGGAGACCCCGCGCACGTGCAACCGCTGGAATGGGTTTTCCATCTTTTCGGTGCTTCGTGTCAACGGCTGGGAACCCGGCGTATGCGGGCCTGCGGCGGCCAGGAAACGTCCATACCCGAACGGATGAGGGGCCACCAGCACGGGCACTGGCCCCCGAGTTTCAAATACCCCTGAATCGCGGTATCACAGAGTATCGGTGGGCGTACGGGTGGAATCCCGTGGGACGCTCCGCCCCTGGGTTTGGCGCCACCGGTCCCCGGTTTTCCATCCATACAGCCCTGTCAACGTAGCGCTGTGCGCGGGTTGGTTCGCCCCGCACGGCGGGGGATTTCGCCGATACGACCGACCGCGGCTATACTGTCGGACCTTCCAGGGGGACGACGAGCAAACGAAACGTGAGAGGAATCAACATGGAACATCACATTGCCATCGCCGACGGGGTGTACTGGGTCGGCGTGAACGACCGTCGCACCAAGCTGTTCGAATCCATGTGGCCCCTGCCCCACGGGGTGTCCTACAACGCCTACCTGATCGACGACGAGAAGGTGGTGCTGATCGATGCGGTGAAGGACCTGTTCAGCGGCGACCTGGCCGGTAACCTCCACGCCCTGTTGGGGGGCAGCCGCCCGGTGGACTACCTGGTGATCAACCACATCGAGCCGGACCACTCCGGCGCCGTGCAGCTGCTGCGTCAGCTGTTCCCGCAGATGCAGATCGTCGGCAACAAGAAGACCGTGGAGTTCCTGCAGCACCTGCACGGCATCGGCGACAACCTGCTCGTGGTCCAGGACGGAGACGAACTGGCATTGGGGCGGCGCACCCTGCGTTTCGCGCTCACCCCCATGGTGCACTGGCCCGAGACCATGATGACCTACCTCGCGGAGGAGGGCATCCTGTTCTCCGGCGACGCGTTCGGCGGCTTCGGAACCCTGGAGCGGGGCATCTTCGACGACATGCTGCCGGAGCACGTCCTGGTAGAGGACGAGGCCCTGCGCTACTACTCCAACATCGTCGGGCGGGTCAGCCCCATGGTGCAGAATGCCTTGAAGAAACTGGCAGGCCTGGAGCTCAAGATGGTCGCCCCGACCCACGGCCTGGTGTGGCGCGGCAACCCCAGGCGCATCGTGGACCTTTACGACCGCTGGAGCCGCTACCAGGCCGAGGAGGCCGTGGTGTTGGCGTACGCCTCCATGTATGGCAACACCGAGCGGATCATGGAAGCGGTGGCCCACGCCCTGACCCGAGCCGGGGTGCGCGACCTGCGGGTGCACAACGTGGCAGAGTCCCACCCGTCCTACATCCTGCGCGACATCTGGCGCGCCCGGGGCCTGGTGATCGGCACCCCCACCTACGAGCTCGGTGTGTTCCCCATGGTGGACAACCTACTGTCCATGCTCCACGAGAAGCGCCTGTGTGAGCGCACCCTGGGCATCTTCGGGTCCTACGGCTGGAGCGGGGGCGGAGTGAAGGGGGTGCAGGAGTTCGCCGCGAAGATGAAGTGGGAGGTGGTAGAGCCGGTGGTGGAGGCCCGCTTCGCAACCAAGGCCGAGCACCTGGTGCAGGTGGAGCAGATGGCCCGAGCTCTGGCGAAGCGGGTGCGCGAATTTCACCCGGCATGAGGAGCGGGTGCCGGTTCAGCACTGACGGGAAAGGAGGATGAACGATTGACTCTTCGGGAAGCGAGCAAGATCCTCGGCACCATACTCATGCTCATTGGTGTCCCGCATCACTCGGCGACCGCTGAGGAGCTCCTGTTTCGGGTCTCCAACGCGGGGATCGTGTCCATGCAGGATATGGTGGCCGACCTGCGCAAGGCGCGGATCGTGATAGTCGGGGAACAGCACGACAATCGCGACCACCACGAGGCCCAGCTGGCGGTGATCCGGGCGCTGCGGGACAGCGGCGCCAGCGTGGCGGTGGGGCTGGAGATGTTCCGGTCCGACGCCCAGCCGAAGCTGGACGCCTGGGTCTCGGGAAACCTGGGCGTTGCAGCGTTCGTGGAGGTATACGCGGACAACTGGGATACCAGTTACTGGCCCCTATACCGGGACATCTTCTTCTACGCGCGGGAAGCGGGGATCCCGCTGGTGGGGTTGAATGTGCCGCGCAGTGTGGTCAGTCAGGTGGCCCGCAGGGGATTCGCCTCCCTGGACGAGCACCAGCGTCAGCAACTTGGAGGCATCCAGTGCGACGTGGACGCCAAGTACCGGGATCTCCTCGGGCAAGTGATGGACTTCAAGGAGGGCAACACCCCCACCTTCAGCCGCTTCTGCGAGGCGCAAGTAGTGTGGGACACGGCCATGGGCAGGCACGCCGCCCAGTACGCCCAGGAGCACCCGAATACGGTGGTTGTCGTGCTGGCGGGCAACTTTCACGCCTGGAAGTACGGCATCGCCAAGCAGGTGCGCGAGCATGCCGACCTGCCCGTGCGCGTGATACTGCCCTCCAGCGACACCGGCTTCTTCCGCTACGACATCGTGCTGGAGGATGCCGACTACGTGTGGTGGCACCCTTGACGAACCGAAAGCCGCGGTGAAGATCTTCGTCACCGGGGGCACGGGGTTCGTGGGCTCGCGGCTGGTGCCGTTCCTGGTCCAGGCGGGGCACCGGGTCCACCTGTTGCTGCGGGACCAGGAACGGCGGCCCCCGGCGGCGCCGGTGGTCACCGTCTCGGTGGGCGACCCCAACCTCCCCGGACCGTGGTGGGAGCCCCTGGCCGGATGTGACGCCGCAGTGAACCTGGCCGGCCACCCGATCTTCTGCCGCTGGACGGCGAAGGTGAAGGCGCTGATCCGCGACAGCCGGATCGCCACCACCCGCAATCTTGTGGCGGCCCTGCCTGGTGACCGGCCGTTTCCCCTGGTGAGCGCCTCGGGCATCGGCATCTACGGCGACGGCGGCGAGCGGGAACTGGACGAGGACAGCCCCCGGGGGGGGGACTTCCTGGCCCGGGTGGCCCAGGACTGGGAGGCGGAAGCGCTGCGCGGGGCGAACCGGGGTGCCCGGGTGTGCTGCCTGCGGCTGGGGGTGGTGTTCGGCCCCGACGGGGGCGCCCTGCCCGAACTGGTGCGCAACGTGCGGCAGCGCCACACCGGCCGCCTGGGGACCGGCCGCCAATGGATGTCGTGGATCCACCGGGAAGACGCGGTGGCCGGGATCCGGTTCCTGCTCGAGAACCCGGCGCTCTCCGGGCCGTTCAACTTTGCCGCCCCGGAGCCGCGGCGACAGGCCGACGTGGCCCACACCCTGGGGCAGCTGCTGGACTGCCACCACCTGGTCCCCGCCCCGCTGTTCGCCATCCGGGTGATGCTGGGCGAGGCAGCGGAACTGGCCCAGTTCAGCCAGCGCGGGGTGCCCCGACGCCTCCTGGAGGCCGGCTTCCGTTTCCAGCATCCCCACCTCGAACCGGCGCTGCAGGAGCTCCTCGCGGCCATGCCGTAAAATTGCACCCCCTCCGTCCACGTCGCGACCTCAACGCGGGCTGCCCCGCAGAAGGTGCCAGCGGTTCCTCCCCGGCCCGCGCGAACGGCTGCGGGATCCGGTTGCGTCCCTGGGCCCATCGGAACGAGAATTCGCACCTGCACCCTGGCCACCCCGAGACCCGGACCTCCCTTGTCCCGAGCCGTCCGCAAGCAACGCGACCATCACGCCCGCGCTGAGTTCCTGCGGGCCGTCGACCAACTGGACGGACTGCTGGCTGCCGCCACCGGGACCGAGGTCGTCGGTCGCCGCCGCCAGCTCGCCGAACTGAAGACCCGGCTCGCTACCGGTCTGGCGCGGGTGGCGGTGGTGGGGCCGGTGAAGTCCGGCAAGTCCACCCTGCTCAACGCCCTCCTCGGCGAGGACCTGTTGCCCCGGGGCGCGGGCGTGCTCACCGCCCAGGTCACCGAACTCCGCCGGGGCCCCCACCCCGCCGTGGACGTGAAGTGGACCTCCCCGGAGGACGCCGACGCCGAGTTCTCCCGCCTGCTGACCGCCCTCGGCCTCCCCGGCCGCTGGTCCCTGGCAGATCCCGAGCACGTCGCCCGCGCCCGGGTGGCCGCGTCCCTCCCTGCGGCGCCGCCGGCTGCGGCCCTGACCGCGATGCTGGACGGCTACCCAGCCGCGCGGGCTCAACTGGGCACCCGCCAGGCGGGCCTGCCCCTTGCCAAGGGCGGCCTGGCGGACTGGGTCACCCGGGACGAGGTGGCGATCTTTCTGCGCGGACTGGCAGTCACGACCCCCTCGCCCCGGCTCCCGGCGGGCGTGGCCCTGCTGGACTGCCAGGGCTACGACGCCTGGAATCCTTGGCACGGGGCGGAACTGCTGGGGGCGCTGCAGCAGGCCCACGCCGTGGTCTACGTGGTGTCCAGCCGGGTGGGGTTTCGCGACGCGGACCAGCGGTTGCTGGAGCAGCTGCAGGGCCTGGGGCTACTGGGGCTGACCCGCTTCGTGCTCAACGTGGACTGGGGGGAGGTGCGGCGGCCCGGGGAACTACAGCGGGTGCGCGACGGCGTGCAGCGGCGGATTGCCGAACTTGGCGGTGGCGACCTCAGCCAGTTTTCCGCACTGCAGGCCCTTGCGGAGCACCTGGCATTGGTCAGCCCCGAAGCGCTGAGCGCCGGAGAGAGTCGCCTGCTCGACGCCTGGGACGCAGACAACGCCGCAGGCATGGCCGCCGGGAGGGAGGCCTTCGAGCGCTTCCGCGAGGCCCTGTGGCACGACGCCAAACAGGAACGGGACGCCACGGTACTGCAGCGACTGCGCGCCGACCTGCGCGGGCTGCTGGTCGCCGCGGCCAGGGACCTGCGTCAGACCGGCACCTCCGGTGTCCGGCGCCTCGCCTGGGAAGAGGATGCCGCCGACCGGGTGTTGGGCTGGGCGCAGCAGCGGATCGAGCGCGTGGTCGCCGACTGCCGGCATCGGCTCGGGCAGCAGGTGCGCGAAGGATTCGGGGCGCGGCGCGCCCCCCAGCGCCAGACCTGGCAGCGCCTGGCCGCCGTTGCCATGGCACACGCGGGAACCGGGGCGCCGGTGGAGGCGGCCCTAGGCGCCCTGAACCCCAGCGAACCCCTGCGGGTGAACGCCGTGCGCAACCTAGCCCTGGAAGTGCGCGGGGAGTTGTCCCGGCGCGCCGAGGAGCTCGCCGCCGAGATGGCCGTGCGCCTGGCCCAGGCCGGCCTGGAACCCAGACCCCCGCCGACCCGGGCAGCGTTGTCCCGGGAGATCTCTGCGACCCGGCGCATTCCGCTGTTTGCCGCGGAGGCCGCCCGGACCCTGCGCGCCGTAGGACCCGGCGCCCCCAGATCCGGCCGCGTCCTGGCTACCGTGGTGCGCCGGCTCGGGCGTTCTCCGGAGCCGGAAGCGCCTCCCGCCGGGCGGCTCGGCCGGATGGGCCACACCGCCGCCAGAAGCCTGGTCATGACCCGCTTGCGCAGCGCCTGGGAAACCTATCTGGAGCAGGTCCTTGAACAGTGTCTGCTCCCCCACGCCGGAGAGGCGGCCGCCGACCTCTACGCCTGCCTGGCCACCTGGGTTCTGGAGCAGCTTCATCATGACACTCGCGACGTGCCCGAGCTTCTGGCACACTGCCGGGCCACCTGAACCCGTATACACCCCCACGTGGAGAACCTGCCATGCCCCAAGCCTCGGAACTCAAGCGCGGAATGATCCTGCTCATCGACGCCGCCCCCTGCCGGCTCCTCGAGATCCAGCAGCAGGCGCCCTCGGCCCGCGGCGCCAACCTGATGGTGAAGACCCGCTACCGCAACCTGCTCACCGACCAGGTGCTGGACAAGACCTTCCGCGGCGGCGACAAGACCGTGCTGGCGGACTTCGAGAGGCGCAACGGCCAGTACCTCTACGCCGACGGCGACAGCGGCGTGTTCATGGACCTGGAAACCTACGACCAGTACACCGTGGGTGAAGAGCTGTTCGGTGCGGTGCGCGGCTACCTGCGGGACGGCACCCAGGTGGTTCTGGGGCTGTACGAAGGCCGGGTGGTGAGCATCGATCCGCCACAGGTGGTGGAACTCACCGTTGTGAATACCGCGCCCTCCATCAAGGGCTCCACCGCCCAGGCCCAGACCAAAGAGGCGGTACTCGAGACCGGCCACACCCTGCAGGTGCCCCCGTACCTGAGCAGCGGGGAAACGATCAAGGTGGACACCCGCGACGGGCACTTCATCTCCCGGGCGTGAGCGTCGAAGGTAGGGTGCGCAAGTGCAGCGCCCGATGCTAGACTGCGACCACCGGTGGGGGTGCTCACACACCAGACAGGAGAGACGGAGTGGCCCGCAAACCGACCGGAACGGCCAAGCCGGCAGAACTGCAGCGCTTTTCCCGCACCCTGAACAAGACCCGGATGGCGGCGATCATGGGGGTTGTGGGCCTCGTCTTCCTGGCCGTGGCCCGGTTCTTCCTGCCGCCCCAGTGGGTACAGATCGGGCTGATGGCGTTCCTGGTGGGAATCGTCTCGGCGCTGTTCAGCGTAGGGGGCACCTATTTGGGCAACTGCCCCAACTGCGGGGCGAAAGCCGTCTACGCCCATGCCTTCGGCAGCCGCAGCTTCAAGTGCCGCCACTGCTCCAAACCCATCGCCGTACACCGGGCCACGGAGGGGTTGTTCTTCCGGCGCCCCTGAGCACCCGCCCTGGCGCGGGTATGCCGACCCAGGCCCATAACCCCGGGACGGGGTGAGTGCAGAGAATCGATTCCCGTGGCCCGGACGAGGGCCGGGTGGAGACGGACCCGGGGGCTACGGGGGAGTGCGGGCGGGGCGGGCCCAGGACTTCGCGCCATCTCCTCACTCCGCGGTGCCGGACATCCGTGCCTGCCAGCGCCCGGCACACCACTTGCGCAGATAGTCCAAGCCGAAGATCAGCGGGATCCCCAGCCAGGCGGCGAGGTAGACCGGCCACTCGACCGGACCCGTCCCCAGCACCTTGCGGAACGGGGGCAGGTACAGGGTGGCCCAGGAGAACACCACCTGGATCAGGATCCCAAGCAGCAGCAGGCGGTTGCGGAAAAGCCCCCGGTCGAGACCGGAACGGCGGGGGTGGCGGCGGCCAACCAGGTTGCCGATCTGCATGAGCAGGATCGTCGCCAGGGCGATCCCGGTCGCCGAGCGGTAGAGGGGGTCGTCGGTTGCCAGTTCCATGCCGTAGGTCCACCCCCCGCCGTGCAACACGAAGAAGAACAAGCCCAGTGACCAGGCGGCCTCCAGGAGTCCGAGGAACAGGTAGCTGTGCAGCACCAGCCCCGGGCTGAGCAGGCGAAACTCCTGGCCCCGCGGATGCCGCTGCATCGCCTCGGGTTCCGGAGGTTCCTGGCCCAGGGCCATGGACGGGATGATGTCCGTGCCCAGGTCGATGGACAGGATCTGGATGACCGTGAGGGCCAGGGGCACCGGCAGCAGGACATAGAGCAGGTAGGGGAGGATCTCGGGGCCGTTGCTGACCAGCACGTAGTTGGTGAACTTGCTGATGTTGAGAAACACGGTCCGCCCCTCCTCGATGCCGGCGACGATGGAAGCGAAGTTGTCGTCCAGCAGAATGATCTGGGCCGCCGCGCGGGCAACATCGGTGCCACTGCTGCCCATGGCGATACCGATGTCCGCCGCCTTGAGAGCGGGGGCATCGTTGACCCCGTCTCCGGTCATGGCCACCACCCGATCCAGGTTCTTGAGGGCCATGACGATCTTCATCTTCTGCGCCGGTCCGGTGCGGGCGAAGATTCGCACACCGGCCTCAAGCGCCTCTTCCAGTTCCCTCTCGCTCAACGCCTCCAGTTGGTCCCCGGTCATCACCGCGGTAGCGGTGGCGGCCGGTTCGACGATGCCGCTGCCCCGGGCGACGCTCATTGCCGTGTCCGGGTGATCTCCGGTGATCAGGACCACGTCGATCCCCGCGCTGTGACAGCTGGCGAGCGCTGCCGGCACTTCCTCCCGGAGCGGGTCTTCGATGCCCAGCAGGCCGGCCAGCACCAGTCGGCTCTCCAACTGGTCCTGGTTCGCGCCCTGCGCCTCCTCCGCAGAGACCGCCCGGTAGGCGACGGCGATCACCCGGAGTCCCGCTGCGGCCAGGGAGGTCATGGACGCCTCGGCCCGGTCCAGTTCCGCCGCCCCGGCGGAAAGGGTTTCGCCGTCGCCGGCGTCCAAGCCCGCGAGCATGGGGCGCAACACCTCCCAGGCCCCCTTGACCGCAAAGACCTCCTGGCCGCTGACCGTGCCGATGCCGGCCGCGCGTCTCTTGTCCACATCGAAGGGGAAGTGTTTGTGTCGGTTCTGTTGCGCTGCCTCCGGGTCGCCCCCCTCCCCGGCCAGGCGGCGGGCGATGGCGACGTCGAGGGGGTCCCCACCGAGTCCCTGGTCGGTCCCGTGCACCTCCGCAGCACAGAAGGCGAGTTTCAGCAACTGGCGGCGGCGCTCCTGGGGAAAGGTGCCGTCGGTGCCGAAGGCCGGCACCAGGCGGGTGACCTCCAACTGGTTGAGGGTCAGGGTGCCGGTCTTGTCGGTGCAGATCACCTGGACCGCCCCCAGCGCTTCCACCGCGTTCAGGGAGGTGACCAGCACGTTCTTGCGTGCCATGCGCAGGCTGCCCATGGCCAGGGCCAGGGTGAACGTGGGCAGCAGCCCCTCGGGGACGTTGGCCACGATGATCCCCATCATGAACACCAGGTTGACCCACAGGGGCCGGCCGCTGGCCACCCCGTAGAGGAAGAACGACAACCCGAGGCCCACGGCGATGAAGGTCAGCACCCGCACCATGTGCGCGGTCTGGAGCTCCAGGGGCGAAGGGGCCCGCCGCAGGGCCTGGGACAGGTGGGCCAGCTTGCCGAACTCGGTGCGCAGGCCCGTCGCGAACACCACGGCCTGACCGCGGCCCCGCAGCACCAGGCAACCGGCAAACGCGATGTTGCTGCTGTCCACCAGTCGCCCGGTGACCGGCTCCGCACCCAGGGAGACCGGCTGGGACTCACCGGTCAGCGGAGCGTTGTTGACCATCAGGTCTTCGACCATGACCAGGCGGGCGTCGGCCGGGACCCGGTCCCCTTCCGCCAACAGCAGCACATCTCCGGGCACCAGGTCTTCGGCCGTGAGCGTCACCGGCGCCCCGGCGCGCAGCACCTGGACCTGGGGGGGCAGAAACTCCCGCAGGGCCTGCATCGCCCGTTCCGCACGGTATTCCTGGATGAAGCTGAACAGGGCGTTGAGCAGGGCCACCCCGGCCAGCGCCCAGCCCAGGACCGCCATGCTCTCCCCCGGCTGCAGGTGCTCCGCGACGAAGCACAGGGCAGAGGAGGCGAACAGCAGCAGGGTGAAGAAGTTGGTCAACTGGCGCAGCAGACTGCGCAGCACGCGCCAGGGGTCGCGCACTTCCACGCTGTTCGCGCCGACCTCCCGCAGGCGCTCTGCTGCCTCCCCCGGGGCAAGGCCCCCGGGGCCGCTGCCCAGGGCGCGGAAGACCGCTTCCGCCTCGAGGTTGTGGATCTGCGACGTTGGATTCATGGCCCACGATAGACGCCGACATCGCACGACGTCTTGCGCAACACCTCCTCCAGCCCCACGCCGTGGAGCACGCGGTGGGCGAGGCTGCGCTCGCTGACCCCCAACAGGATCATCTGGACCTTCAGCCGGCTGGCCTGCATCAGCACTTCGTTGGGCCAGTCGGTGGACACCACGACCCGCCGCTCGACCTGCAAAGAGGCGTTCGGCAGCCTCTCCGCGAGGTCGGCAACCACGCGGGAGAGATGTGCGGCGCCGATCCTGCGCAGCACCTGCTTGCGGGTCGGGGTCAGGTGGGGCCGCCGCAGGGGGTGCACCGGGAGCACCCGCAGCAGGTGGACCGTGCGCAGGCGCCCCGCCAGACGCTGGAACACGGGCCAGACCCGGGCGAACCCGGCGTCGTGGCCGGCCAGCGGCAACAGGAGCTCGTGGGGGTTGCCCAACAGGCCGGGCTGCACGACCCGCAGTGCCAACACGGGGCACTGGTGCATGCGCAGCAGCTTCGCCGCCACCGATCCCCCCAGGAAGGCGCGGGTGCCGGGCTTGACCCGGGTGCCGCAGACCAGCAGCGCTCCGGGTTCGTGGGGTACGGCCTGGCGCAACGACCGGTGGACCGAGTTTCCCAGGGGCAGGGTTTGGGGGACGAACTCCACACCCAGGCCCTGGCAGGCCCTGTCCAGCTGCGCAAACCGGGCCTCCACCACATCCCGGTGGACCTTGCCCTCCAGGACATGCAGGGCAAGCACCTTGCGGTCCCCTTCAGCCGCGGCAAACGACACCGCGTACCGTGCCACCCAGTCCCCGTAGAGGGAACCGTCATGGGCCAGGATGATCATGGGTCGACCTCCCGCACTTTTGCCAGGTGGTGTCCTTCCGGTCCCTCCGTCCCGTACCGGTGGCGCGGGCCGAACTCCTTGCGGCCTTTGCGACCCGGACCTCGCGGCGGCTTCACACCGGCCGACGCCCGGATTCTGGTCTCCGGGAGATCGTCACGGGCCGCCCCGGGGTTCACCCTCTCCCCAACGATCCGGCTCAACGGTGCCGATGTAGGGGAGGGCCCGCAACCGGTCGCGGTAGTCGAGGCCGTATCCCACGACCCAGGCATCCGGGATGTCGAACCCGAGGTAGTCGACGGCGATGGCATTTTGCAGCCGCTCCGGCTTGCGTAGCAGGGCGCAGGTCTTCAGGGAAGCCGGGCGACGGGCGCGAAAGAGGCCCTGCAGGTAGCGCAGGGTTCGTCCCGTGTCGACGATGTCCTCCACCAGCAGCACGTGCCGGCCGGCGATGTCGGTGCGCACGTCCATGAGCAGGCGGACGGCCCCCGGGCTGGTCTGTGCCTTCCCCCTGTAGGCCGATACCGCGATGAAGTCGATCCGGCGGGGCACGGTCAGCCGGCGGGAGAGGTCGGCGAGGAAGATGTAGCAGCCGCGCAGCACGCCCACCAGCAGCAGGTCGCCGGCCGCGGCGTAGTCGCGAGAGATCTGCCGCGCCAGTTCGTCCACCCGGGCCCGGATGGTTCCTTCCGCCAGCAGGACCTGCGGCGCCTCGGTCATGGCGGATCCTCGCCGGTGTACAGGGGAACGATCTTCCCCGCGGTGACGTCCACCAGCCCGAGGTCGGTGAGCTTCAGCCCAGGTATCACCTCCAGGGCCAGGAAACTCAGGGCCATGAACGGATCCGGCAGGGGAGACCCCAGGGCCCGGGCCGCCGCCAGCAGGGAGGCCAGGCCGTCCTGGACCTCCTCGATGGGCCGGTCGGACATGAGCCCGGCCAGGGGCAGCGGCAGGAGGGCCAGGAGCTCGGCGCCACGGGCCGCCGCCAGGCCGCCGCCGCAGGCCCCCACGGCCCGGGCGGCGGTGCCCATGGAGACGTCGTCGGCACCGAGGACCACCAGGTTGTGATGGTCGTGGGCGATGGTGCCGGCGATCGCCCCCCGGCGCAGCCCCAGGCCCCGGACCAGCCCCAGGCCGGTGCGGCCCGAGCCCCGGTGCCGTTCGATGACCGCCAACTTCAGCAGATCCCGGGCGGGGTCGGCCACCGCCTCTCCGTCTGCGGTTTTCGGCTCCAGCAGGATTACTTCCGTCAGCAGTTGCCCCGGAGTCGTGTCGATGACCCGAACGGGGCCGGAGCGGGCGGGGATGCGGAAGCTCACCTGGTCCCAGTCGATGTGGATCGTCCCCCGCACGACCCCGTCCGACCCTTCCCCGGGGAGATCAGCCGCACCTCTTTGGGTCAGCCGGCCCCCGCGAGCCACCAGCCGCCCCCCCTGGAAAACCATCTCCGCCTGGAAGCTCGCCGGGTCGCGGAAGACCACCAGGTCGGCGCGCCGGCCGGGGGTCACCGCTCCCCGGTCGTGCAGGCGGTAGTGCTCCGCCACGTTCAGGGTCGCCAGGCGCAGGGCGAGGAGCGGCGGCACCCCGGAGGCGACGGCACAGCGGATCAGGTGGTCGACGGAACCCTCTCCGGTCAGGTCGGCGGGCTGCCGGTCGTCGGTGCAGAAACACAGGCGGCGTTCCGCGGCCGGGGTGACCAGGGGGAGAAGTGCCTGGAGGTTGCGGGCGACGCTCCCCTCGCGGAGGAAGATGGTCATCCCCAGGGCGAGCTTCTCCCGTGCTTCCTCCAGGGTCGTGCATTCGTGCTCGGAGGACGGCCCTGCGGCAACGTAGGCTTGCAGCAACGGTCCCGACAGGCCCGGGGCGTGCCCGTCCAGGGGCAGGCCGCGGAAGAGATCGATCTCCCACAGCAACTTCTCCGCCCCGGCGCCCACCCCCAGGTAGTCCATGACCTCTCCCAGGCCCACCGTAAGCGGAGCGTCCCGTAGGGACACCAGGTCTGCTTCGCTCAACTCCGCCCCCGAGGTGGACAGGCGGGTGGCGGGCACGCAGGAGGGAACCGTGACCAGCACCGACAGGGGGGATTCTGCGGCGTCCGCCTGCATCCAGCGGATGCCGGCCACACCCAGGACGTTGGCGATTTCGTGGGGGTTGGAGACGACGCAGGTGACACCCCGGGGAACCACGGCCCGGGCGAACTCCCGGGGGCGTACCAGGGAGCTTTCCAGGTGGACATGGGCATCGATGAGCCCGGGACAGACGAAGCGCCCGTCCAGGTCGATGACCTCCCGGCCCCGATACCCCGGTCCCAGCCCGGCTACGTGGGCACCGGAGACGGCGATGTCGGTGCGGCGGACGGCACCGCTGCACACGTCCATCAGGCTGGCCCCGGTCAGCAGCAGGTCCGCGGGCACCTCTCCCCGCGCACAGGCCAACAGGGACGGCAGCTCCATCCGTAACCTCCTCGCTGGAACGCGTGCAGAAGCTGTAGCACGGGATCGGCCCCGGTCAACCCCATCGGGAGGGGTGGGGCCGGCCCCTGGGGCCGGATCGCCCTCACTCCGGCAGGCAGGCCAACCCTACTGCCACGTGGAACGTGCTGCCCCTGCCTTCCTCGGATTCCACCCAGATCTCCCCGCCCATCATCTCCACCAGATGCCGGCAGATGGCGAGGCCGAGGCCGCTGCCGCCGTGTTCCCGGGTGACCGTGCCGTCCCCCTGGACGAACGGCTCGAAGATGGACGCGTGCCTGCTGGCGGGAACGCCCTCTCCCGTGTCCTTGACTTGAACATGCAACCGGACCGTGCCCGGTTCTTCGCCGGTGGTGGCAACCCGGCACGACACCTGGCCGCGGTCGGTGAACTTGACGGCGTTGTCCAGCAGGTTGCCGAAGACCTGTCGCAGGCGCAGTTCGTCACCCACCAGGAAATCCGGGACCTCGGCCGCCACGTGGTAGTCCATGTGCAGCCCTTTGTCCTGGACCCTGCCGCGCAGATCCCGCACCAGTTCCGCCACGACCTCCCGGATGCTGAACGCCTCGGCAGCGAGGTGGACCCGGTCGCACTGCAGGGTGGAGAGGTCGAGGAGGTCGTTGATCAGGTGCAGCAACCGGCGGGCGTTGCGGTCCACCCGCCGCAGGCTCTCCGCCTGCTCCGCCTGCAGGGGGCCGTCGACCCCGTCCAACAGTAGCTCCGTGTACCCCAGGATCGAGTTCATGGGCGTGCGCAGCTCGTGGCTGACGTTGGCCAGCAGTTCGTTGCGCAGCTTCACGCCGGCCTCCGCGCTGTATCGGGCCTCTTCGAGTTCCTCCCGGGCCGCCCGGCGCTCCTCGGCCTCGCCGATGCGCGAGGCGATCTCGTCCAGGAGGTACTGCTCCTCGCGCAGGAACAGGCCGTCCTGCTTTCCGGAACGGTGATCGCGGTAGTAGGCGTCCACCGTACCCACCACCTGCCGACCGGAGACCGGGATCGCCGCCTGTAGGCGCCAGGGGGTTTCCTGGAAACCGTGGGACGTGGCCACCGCTCCCGGCAGGGTGATCCGGGCACAGCACTCCTCCGTGAAGCGAAAGCCCCCGGGAATCAGGCCCACGACTTCCTGCAGCACGGTGGGGAGATTTGTCGGTGTGGCGCGGTTCAGTATGGTAGAGATGGCGTAGAGACAGCGCAGCTCCTTGACCCGTTCGGCAAGGTCCCGGGACGTGCGGGCCAGTGCGTCCTGGGAAGCGCGGAGCGCGGACACGTCGGTTCCTACGCCCCAGCTCGCCCACCCCGGGATGGAGAAGGTGTGGGACAGGTTCGACCAGGAAACGAAGCGTTCTGCTCCGGTCTTGTCCGTCAGGTGGAGCAACCGGTCGCGGAAGTCCGCCCCATTGCCACACCACTGCCCACGGAGCTGGTCTCCGGTGCCGGGTGCGGTGGCCAGCCACTGGAAGGCGGCGGGGTTTCTCTGAACTTCCACGGCGGAATACCCGGTGACCCGCTCACACTCCCGGTTCCACACCAGGATGTTTCGGTGGGTGTCGAACGCCACGAGCATCACCGGCATGTGTATCAGCACCCGGCGCAGCAGGTCCTGGGTGGCCGCATGGCGCGACTCGAAGTGTTTGCGATCGCTGATGTCGGTAATCGCCCCCACATACCCGCGCACCTCCCCATCGGGAGCCCGCAGTGCTCGCGCCGTGCCGATGACCCAGCGCTCCGAGCCGGAACGGTGTAGAAACCGGTACTCGGCCTGAAAGGTGCCCCCGCCGGTTACCGCCGCGCGCCATGCCTGCACCACCGGCCCCCGGTCTTCCGGGTGCAACGCATCCACCCAGCCGCTTCCCCGTGCCTGTCCTTCGGTCAGTCCCGCTATCCCACACCACGCGGGGTTGACGTGTACACAGTTGCCGTGGGGATCGGTCTGGAAGATCCCCACGGCCAGCACGTCGAGGCACTGGGAGTTCCAGCTCTCCACACCGGTGGTCTCGGGAACAGGCGGCCGAGAAACAGGCTGGTCCCCCGGGGACGGGGGGTTGAGCGGGGCCTGCGGATCGGGCCTGCCGCAGGAATCCATGGTGCCCATCTAGAAACTCCCGGAAATGGCCCTGGTGTGGCCTGCACCCCGCGGGGTCAAGGCGTCTCGTCTCGGCAGTTGCGGCTGCCCCTTCGGATAATTTACCGGGCCATTTGGGTAAATCAAGAAGAGCGGGGCGGCGCGGAGGGTGCCGGTCCCTGTGGTGCGGGCTATAGTCCAGTAAACTCGTCGTCTGGAGGCAGGCCATGAAGATGACCGAGATCCGCAGCAGAGCGCGTCGCGTGGGGATCAAGAGCTACAGCCGGCTGACCAAGACCAAGCTCATTCGTTGCATCCAGATGGCCGAGGGTAATCAACCGTGCTTCACCGGCATCGCCGACTGCGGCCAGAGCGACTGTTGCTGGTTCGCCGATTGCCAGGAGAGCCGCCGGCCCGCCCTGGCAAGTGCGCCCTGAAGGAAAGGCGACGGCCCTGCCGGGATCCCGTCGTCTCACCGAATGTTCCATCCCGGCACATGGTGTGCCCGGATCTGCAGAGGAGGTGTCCGATGTCGCTCATGAAATGGGAACCCAGGGAGCTGGAACCGTTCGACGACCTGCGTAACCAGGTGGACCATCTGTTCGAGGACTTCACCCGGGGCTGGCCGCGGGCGTTCTTCAGCCGCACGCTGCCGTCGCTGAGCGGGCAGTACCTGCCCTCGGTGGACCTCAAGGAGACCGACGCGGCCTACACCCTCACCGCCGACCTGCCGGGAATCTCCAAGGACGACCTGAAGGTCAACATCACCGAGCGGTCCGTCACCATCGAGGGAGAGCGCAAGGAGGAGACAGAGGAGTCCCACAAGGGCTACCACCTGAAGGAGAGCAGTTATGGCGCGTTTCGCAGGGTGATCGCCCTACCCGACGAGGTGGTGGCGGACAACGCCAAGGCCACACTGAAAGACGGGATGCTCACCCTGGAGCTGCCCAAGGCCGAGCAGACCAAGCGCAAGGAGATCGAGATCAAGGTGGAATAGGTCCGCCACGCGGTCGAGACACGGGCCGTTCCCGGGGCGGGAACGCGCCGATCCGATCGGCCCGGTGGGTGGCGCAGGGGAGACTTCGATGGGGAGAGCGCTGTGGAGGGAGGGGTGGGACGCGTCGACCGCTCCCGCCGTGGGCGAGGCCCAGGTGGGAATCTGCCCGTCCTGACCGGCGGGCACCAGGGGAGGTGGAATCATGGAGGCGCTGGAGACCGTGAAACAGGGTGTGGGCCGGCTGTGGGATAACCTCTCCCAGGAGTGGTCCCACTTCGTAGGCCGGGCGTCGCAGGTCATTACGCGGTTCAAGCAGCTGCAACGGGACGAGGAGGCCGCAGGGGACTACGACCTGATCCGCTACCCACCGCGGCTGGGCGTTCTGGCCTCCGAGGTGCTCGAGGGAGACAAGGATATCGTCGTTCGCCTGGAGGCCCCGGGACTCGAAAAGGGCGACTTCAACGTCCAGGTGCTCGGCGACACCCTGGCCATGCGCGGGGAAAAGCGCATGGAGCGCGAACGGCGGCAGGGGCACTACCACGTGATGGAGTGCGCCTACGGGAGTTTTCAGCGGGCAGTGCCCCTGCCCGCCGCGGTGGACGTGGCCAGGGCCAAGGCCAGGTATCGCAACGGGGTGCTCCACATCACCCTGCCCAAGACCGAGTCGGGTCGCAGGCACCGGGTGACGGTGCAGGTGAACTGAGGCGATGGTCATTCGGACCCCCAAGGCTGGTCCAGAGAGGAGGCGCAGCATGGACCGTTGGACACTGTGGAACGAGCTGGATCGGATGCGCACCGAGATGGAGCGGCTTTACGGGCCGGCGGGGGCACCCCGCCCCGGGCGGCTGGCGTTTCTACCCGGCACCGCGGCCCGCCGGTACCCGCTGCTCAATGTCGGTGAGACCGACGTTGGCTACCGGGTGGTGGCCCTGGCGCCGGGGGTCGACCCAGGGTCCTTCGAGGTGACGGTGAAGGAGAACGTCCTCACCATCGCAGGGGAAAAGCGCCGGACCGAGGGGGTGAAGCCCGAGGAGTACCACCGCTCCGAGCGAGCGGTGGGGCGGTTCGTGCGTTCCCTGGAGCTGCCCTCCCCGGTGGACGCGGAAGCGGTCAAAGCCACCTACGCCAACGGGCTCTTGACCATCGGCCTGGAGAAACACCCGGCCGCCAGCCCCCGGAAGATCCCGGTGGGGGTCGGTTGACCGCATCGGCAGTCTCACTGCCCAAAGGAGATGCACCATGGCCCAGGACATCGAGAAGACCGTCCAGGAACCGGGAACGGACGTCGCCCGGCCCAAGGACCGGGAACTGACCCGGCAGCAGGAGCGTTACGCGAGCCCGCCGGTGGACATCTACGAGAAGCAGGACGCCCTCACCGTGCTGGCCGACCTACCCGGCGTGGCGGCAGCCGGGCTCAGCGTCCACGTGGAGCAGGGGGTGCTCACCATCGAAGGCAAGGTCGACGCGGGGGCTTCCGGAGATCTGTTGTTGCAGGAGTTCGACCTCACCTCCTTCTACCGGCAGTTCCGCATCGCGGAAACCATCGACACGGAGAAGATCAGCGCCGCCCTGCACCACGGGGTGCTGCACCTGACCTTGCCGAAGGTGGAGAAGGCGAAGCCACGGCAGATTCCGGTCGTAGCTTCCTAATGGGAACTCAAGGGCTCGCCTCGGGTACCTCTCGTGGGCCCTCGAGAAACACAGCCATTCGGGCACCAGGGGGCGCCCCCTGGTGCCCGGCAGCAGGAAAGGAGGGCCACCATGCGAGAGCCAAGCCGCACCCTTCGGTCGCTTGCCTGGACGTGCATCGCGGCGCTGGCGGTAACGGCGGCGGTGGCGGGCACCATCGAACCGGGGCAAGAGCGGGTGGTCCGGGGCAGGCTATCCGCCGTCAACCCGGCAGCCCGTGTCGTCGTGGTGGAGGTGCCGATGGGGGACGCCGAGCTGACGGTGGGGGTTACCCTGGACACCGCAGTCCGTCCCCTGAAGGCGGGCAAAGAGCTCTTGTTGACCGAGCTCGGCGTGGGTCAACCGGTGGAACTGCGTTATCAGCGCCGGGGGGATCGACTGATCGGCGTACAGCTCCGGGTTCTTCGCTGACGGAAGGCGGCTGGCAGCATGAGCCGCCGCTGTCCCTTGCGGCGACCAACGAGACACGTCAGTAGCCACTGTGGAGCTGTTCCCGGTGCCGTCCCTCACAAGGCGGCACACCGGGGCGGCTGGGCTTGGGGCTACCTCACGACACGGCTCGTATACCCCGTGAAACAGCGCGTTGGTGAGGAGCCTGGACCGGAACGGGGAAGCTCCGCCCCGTTCCGTCGGCCGCGCCCATGGGTAGGGCGCCTCGATCCCGGTGCCGATCCAAGACTTTCGGGTGAACCTTTTCCGGGGGCGCTCGTCAGTATGGGTATCCCCTCTTTCCCTTCCGATTTCGTTACCCCGAAAAGGAGTGCGGTTGTTGGAGTCGGTGGGTGTGGGAGAACCCAGGAGATGCTCGGGCCCAACCGGGCAAGAAGGAGGCCGTCATGACAACGATGCGAACACTCCTGAGGATCGTGGCCGTAGCAGTGGCGACGCTGACGGGAACCTCGATGGCGCAGGATCGAGACCGGGATCAGGACCGGGATATGCTCCAGCTCCGGGAGCAGTGGGCCCAGGAAGTCCCGCTCAGCCAGGAGGACCTGGACGCCCTGGAGCCCGAGTTGCGGAGACACCCCTGGCGCGAACAGGACAGGGAACAGCTCCGTGCTGCGATCCGCACCGGTTATGAGGCGGGGTGCCGCGGAGAGTGCCTGGGGGCGATGGTGCAGGCCATGAACCAGGCGCGGCTGCAGGGGGCGAACGCGACCCAGGCCCGTGACATGTGCTGTCAGTCCCTGGAGCTGGCGGTTCGGGAACGGGAGCGCACCCGGAGCCGGTGGGGCGACCAGGAACTCGGCAACCAGGTGCGCCACCAGATGGAGATCCAACTGGCAAGCATGGAGCAGGTGCGCCAGCGGGAGAGGAGCAACCAACGGGGCCAGGGACCCCAAGGAACGGCAGCGGGTCGCGGTGGCAGCCCCGGTGGCGGCGGGAGCAGCGGCTCTGGAGGAGGCGGCCCGGGGGGTAGTGGCGGTGGGGGCGGCGGTGGGGGTGGGGGTGGGGGCGGCGGCGAGGGGCGCTGATCAGAAGACACCGTCTGCTACGGGCGCAGACCAGCCCTGTCCCCCGGTTTTTCCTGCGGCAGGGTCCCGAAACTGGCCCCGCCAGAACAACCCCAACAACCCGGGTCGGAGAACGTGTAACCAACCACCTGGGCGTCGCCAGAACCGGGCAGGGGCAAACGCCTCTGCTCGCTCCGCAGGCCGTGCTGGGTGGGAAGGTCCGCAACTTCGCGGGCAGGGGGGTACTGCACGGCCACACCGGCGCAGGCAGCGTCACCCGAACCGACCGGGGTCGGCTTCTGGCGGCCAGCAGCGGGTCTCTGGGCGTAGAGCTGGCAATGGGCCCTCGATCCCCGGGCGCAGCGGCTGGGTTTCACCGTGTTGGGGGAGAGAGGATCTCTTCCCCCTTTTTGTCGACTCAATTACTCAAGGAATCGAGAAGTCTGGTCGATCAGTGACGAACGCGGGGATGGATTCCCGCCCGCCAGCGGCAACGCTGGGCTCCACGAACAGGCAAACCCGCGGCAACGCGGGGACGCAAAGCCAGTGCCCATCAGGGGAGTCACCCGATGGGTCGAACGGTTGGCGAAAGGAGAATGTCATGGACCACCCCTCCCCGCGGTTTCGCGGCCGCACCCCGCTCCTGGCACCGCGTCACTCCCCCGCTGTAGTTCCATAGCGCTACGCAGGCCGAAAAGATCCTTTCTCACCCACGGGTAGCCGGGCGACCCCGTTGCTCGCAGCCGGTTGCGTTCAGGGAACGGAACCCCTGACACATCACGGAGGGAACCATGCATCGCTTCACCGCCGCCGCCGTCCTCATCGCCCTCTGCATCACCGTCGGTCACGCCGACCGTGCCGCTGCGTTCAAACGCACCACAGTGGGCAGTCCCTCCCGCGATTTCGTCCTGGACTCATTGGAGGGAACATCGCTGCGCCTGACGGAGAACCTTGGCCCGCGGGCGACCATCCTCCTGTTCTGGGCCACCTGGAACTCGCGGAGCCTGGAGGCCCTGCGGGATCTGCAGCAGCTTCACACCCGATTCAAGGACGAGGGCTTGACGGTGATTGCCGTCAATGTGGATGCGGAGGGTTACGCAGAGGGGCGCCGCGCAGCGGTATCCGGCGTCGTCCAGGACCTCGGTCTGAGCTACCCGATGCTCATCGATGGGGACCTTCGTGTGTACGACGCCTACGGAGTGGTTTCCGTTCCATCCATCGCCGTGGTCGATCCAAAAGGAAAAATCGCCGAGGTCTTGCCGGGCTATGCCAGCACCGTCAGGTCCGAATTTCACGAAAAAGTGCTCACCGCCCTGGCCATGGGGACACCCTCCCCAGAGGACCGCGCCCCGCGGGTCGGCACGAATGGGTCCCGGGGTGCGGCGCGGCGCTTCTTGGAGCTGGGGTATGTGCTCCAGCGCACCGGCCGAATCGAAGAGGCGACCCGCCACTTCACACGGGCCGTCGCCCAGGATCCATTCTACAAAGAGGCTTGTCAGGCCTTGTCCACCGCGCTGCAGCAGGCCGGAAGGATGGACGAGGCAGAGCGGGTCCTGGCCCAGCTAGACGGCATCGCGACGCGTTAGGCAAGCCCCGGGGCGCGCCCGCCCGGGCCCTAGCCCCCGGCCCCGCGCCGCTTGGGAGACAGCAGCAGGCACAGGAAGAACAGTGCCGTGGCCACCAGTACGATGGTCGCGCCGGAGGGCACGTCGAACCGGTAGGAGAGGATCAGGCCCAGGAAGCAGGAGAGGTTGCCGAACAGCACCGACAACCAGAACAGGGCCCGGTAGCTGTAGGTGAGCTGGTAGGCGGCGGAGGCCGGGGTAACGATCAGGGCGAACACCAGCATGACCCCCACGGCGTCGAGGCTGAGCACGATGGTCAGGCTCACCAGCAGCAGCATCACAAACGACAGCCGGCCGGCGGGCAGCCCCAGGGCCTCGGCGAGTTCGGCGTCGAAGGACAGCAGCTGAAACTCCTTGAACAGCACCGCCACCGTGCCCACCACCAGGCAGGTGAGGGCGGCGATGATCGCCAGATCGGTGCGGGTCACCGAGAGGATGTTGCCGAACAGGTAGCCGTAGAGCCGCGCGT
>JARGFW010000011.1 GCA_029211085.1 Deferrisomatales bacterium
TTCTCGCCAGACATCCTGCAACAACTGGGCGCAGCCCTGGCCGCGCACCGCGGGGACGGCGGATGAGTGAACCCGCCGGAGGCCCCCTGCTGCGCGCCCTGCGGGTGGTGCACCGGATCGAGGACGGCCTGATCGCCGTGCTGCTCGGATCCATGGTGGTGCTAGCCGGCGGGCAGATCCTGCTGCGCAACGTGCTCACCGGGGGTGCCGGCTGGGTCGACCCGCTGCTGCGGATCCTGGTGCTGTGGGTCGGATTGCTGGGGGCGGTATCGGCCAGCCGCAGCGGCAAGCACATCGCCATCGACGCTGCGGTGCGCGCCCTGCCGCCCCGGGCACGCTGCATGGCGCGGGCGTTCACCTGCCTGTTCACCGCCACAGTGGCGGGCCTGATCGCGGTGCACTCCGCCCGCTTCGTGGCGATGGACTACGAGGCCCGGGTGGTAGCGTTCGCAGGGGTGCCCACCTGGGTGCTGGAGCTGGTGCTGCCGGTGGCGTTCGCGCTGATCGCCCTGCGCTACCTGCTGCGGGCGGCGGTGCACGTACACACCTCCCTGCGCCGCCCCACAGCGGCGAGCTGCAACCCTTGATCGGCCTCGCCCTGCTGGGCGCTGCCGCCGTGCTGGGAGCCCCGCTGTTCGCGGTGATCGGCGCCAGCGCCATGCTGGGGTTTCGGGCCGAGGGCATCGACTTGTCGGTGGTGGCGATCGAGATCTACCGTATCGCCGAGATGCCGATCCTGTTGGCGATCCCCCTGTTCACCTTCGCCGGTTACCTGCTGGGGGAGAGTCGGGGCCCCGAGCGCCTGGTGCGACTGACCCGGGTGTTCCTGGGCTGGATACCCGGGGGCCTGGCGATCGTGGCGCTGACCGCGTGCGCCCTGTTCACCGCGTTCACCGGCGCCAGCGGAGTGACCATCGTGGCGCTGGGCGCCCTGCTCTATCCCGCTCTGCAGGGGGCCGGCTACCCCGAGCGCTTCAGCCTCGGCCTGATCACCACCTCCGGCAGCTTGGGCCTGCTGTTTGCGCCGTCCCTGCCACTGATCCTCTACGGGGTGGTGGCCCAGCAGTTGGGGGTGGGAAAACCGGTGCGCATCGACGACCTGTTCCTGGCCGGAGTGCTGCCCGGGGTGTTGATGGTCACCCTACTGAGTCTCTACGCCGCCTGGAGCGGGCGCGGCCTGCACTACCGGGAGACCCCCGACACGGGGTTCTCCGCCCGCGGCGCCTGGGCCGCGCTGCGGGACTCGGCCTGGGAGCTGCCCCTGCCCGTGCTGGTACTGGGCGGCATCTACAGCGGATGGTTCGCGGTGAGCGAAGCGGCGGCGGTGACCGCCCTGTACGTGCTGGTGGTGGTGGTGGGCATCCGCCGCGAGGTGTCCCTGCGCAAGCTGCCCGGGGTGATGCGCGACTCCATGGTGCTGGTGGGGGGGGTGCTGGTGATCCTGGCGGTAAGTCTGGCCTCCACCAACTACGTCATCGATACCGAGCTTCCCACCCGGATGTTCGAATTGATCCGCGCCCACGTGGACAACAGGTGGACGTTCCTGGTGCTGCTCAACCTGTTCCTTCTGGCCCTGGGCATGCTGCTCGACATCTTCTCCGCCCTGGTGATCGTGATCCCGATCATCCTGCCCATCGCCGTGGGCTACGGCATCCACCCCGTGCATCTCGGCATCGTGTTCCTGGCCAACATGCAGCTCGGCTACTTCACCCCCCCGGTGGGCATGAACCTGTTCATCGCCAGCTACCGCTTCGACAAACCCATCCTGCAGCTCTACCGCGCCACCTTGCCGTTCTTCTTCCTGCTGCTGGCGGCGGTGCTGATCATCACCTACTGGCCGGGGCTGAGCCTGTTCCTGCTGCAGTAACCGAACGGGCAGAAAAGCGCTTTCGCCCGCCCGGGCAGGGGCTGTGCAACTAAGGAGCAGAGAGCACCGTGCCACTCGATTTCCCCTCAAAGTTGATAGGGCTGGCGAGGGGAATGGATCGCGGGCACGTTGCGCTGTCTTGTTGCAAACAGGATGAAAGGAGAAAGCTGCTGCTTGTTGCGCTAGCAACGCGGCTGGTAGGCCTCTGTTTGGCCGGAGTTTGTTTGCTGCTGCCGCTGGGTTCTCAAGCCCTGGCTGCCGAGGTCGAACTGCGCCCCTTGCGGGTTAGCAACCAGGCCCCGTTGGCCAAGCTTTGCGGCCTGCCGACACTGGATCGTGCCCGTCTGCTGGCGGATGGAGAACATGAGGCCGGCTTCAGTTGGGATCTTTCCAACAACTACACCCTTGCCGGCAATGCGCGCGAGCAACTGTCGTTCGATGGTGAGAGCCACCGATTCGCCATACGCCTTGACCGTGGGCTATCCGATGGTTGGGAGATCGGTGCGGAACTGCTCGTCATCGCTCATCGCCGGGGAGCGTTGGACGGTTTCGTCGAGGGGTGGCATGACTTCTTCGGCCTGCCCGAAGGGGGACGCGACCAGGCTGCCAGTGGTCAACTCACTTACAGCTACGAGAAAGATTCGCGTTCGTTGTTTTCGGTGCGGGATGACGAGGGCGGCCTGGGAGACCTCCGATTGCTGCTCAGCCGACAATTGCATGCCGCTGCCGATGCGTCCCTGGCCCTGCATGCCAGTGTGGAGCTGCCAACGGGTGATGGCCGTGAGTTGCTTGGCAGTGGAAGTGTCGATGTGGCGCTTTGGGTCAGCGCTGAGCATCTCTGGCGCCCCGCCGGGCAGCGCCTGTCACTGCATGGGGGGGGCGGCCTGCTGGCCTCCGATTCAGGCGAAATTCTCTCTTCGCAACGCCGCCCGCTGGTCGGCACCGGGACTCTCGGCCTGGCCTGGTCCACATGGTCTTGGTTGGCCCTGCAGATACAGTTCGATGCTCATACGTCGCTTTTCGACGGCAGTGGTTTGCGGCCGATCGACGGAGCTTCCGCCCAAATGGCGATTGGCGGAGCCGCCGCCGTTGCAGAACGGACCCGGTTGGAGCTTGCGGTGGTTGAGGACATCGTCGTGGCGACCGCCCCGGATGTCAGTTTCCATCTATTGCTTTCCCAGCGTTTCTAGAATCGCTGGGGCAGCATTCGGGATGCAGTGGCGCGCAAAAAGGGAATGACTCCGTCACGGTTGATCCGTTCCCCGGGTGATTACATGCAGCACTACAGTGCGACCGTCTGCGCCCGCGGATGGGAAGGTGCTTTCGCCCGCCCCGGGCGGGAAGGAGCCACAAAATTCACACGCCTTGGATCCCACCGCTGGTCCACCCGTCCGAACGTGTTCTCGCAACTGCCGAGCCGATGCCAGGTGGGCCGCGCCGTTACCGTCTGGCACGACGCGGCACCGGGCCGAAATGTAGCCGCCCTGCTCTGACCGGGAGGCCCACGTTGCGTTTTTCGGGAGCGGGGGCATGCTGGGGTACCATTTTTCGGTCGCCGGTCGGAAGACCAAGGAGGAAACCCAATGAAGATGCGCGACGGAGTGGCACCGATCGCCCTGCTCGGAGCCCTGTTGTTGGCAGTCCCGGCGACAGGCGGGTGGCTGGACAAGGCGAAGGAGTTGCTCGGTGCAGGGACCGCATCCCAGACCACAGCACCGAACGGAACGAGCGGGTTGGGTGCAGAGGAGATCGGTGAGGGTCTGCGAGAGGCCCTGCGCAAGGGGACCGAAACGGCGGTGTCCCGAGCCTCGGCGAACGGAGGGTTTCTGGAGAACCCCCAAATCCGCATCCCCCTTCCGGACCGTCTGCAGAAGGCGGCCCGCACCCTGAAGATGATCGGCATGGGCTCCCAGGCAGACGCCTTTGAGGAAACCATGAACCGGGCAGCCGAAACCGCGGCAGCCAAGGCCGCTCCCATCTTCGGAGACGCGATCGCGAAGCTCACCTTCGACGACGTAAACCAGATCTGGAAGGGGGGGGATACCGCTGCCACGGAGTACCTGGGCCGCTCAACCCGCCCGCTTCTCCAAAGGGAGTTCCAGCCCGTGGTCCACGCTGCGGCCCAGGAAGCGGGGGTCACCCGCAGCTACCAGGCCCTCACGAGCCAGCCCCAGGTGTCTTCCCTGGTAGCCGGAACCGACCTCGACCTGGACCACTACGTGACCGAGAAGGCCCTGGACGGGGTGTTCGCCCTGCTCGCCGAGGAGGAGAAGCGGATCCGCACGGACCCGGTCGCCCGTACCACCGATCTACTGAAGAAGGTCTTCGGCCAGTAGAGAGACACCCCGTACACGCGCTCGAAGGGAAGCTTCAGACCCTTCGGCCCCGTCTTCCCCAGCAGGCGTTTCAGCAACCCGTCGAGCACATTTCCGCGGCCGGCGATCTCGCCGTCCGGTGCTTCCAACCCACCCACGCTCCCCTGGAGATCGGCCAGAGGCCCGTCGAGTTTGGCCATGATCTCCACGACCACCTTGCGGCGCAGGAGGTTCCGGGCATCGAGACGGAAACCGATCTCCGTCGGCACGCAGGCCACCCGCGTCAGGGGCGACGCACCGGAGAGCACTCCACCCCGCTGGGGTCAGTGGAGCTAGGGACGGTTCAGGGAGCGCGGAATACCGCCAGGCTGGCAGTGAGCAGGTCGAGCACCTGCTTGTCGCGGATGCGTTCGGTGAGCACAGCGGCGGGGTAGCGGTAGGCGACCAGCACGGTTCCCGAGACCGCTTCGGTGTCCACCGCCAGTTCCCGGGGGTCTCCATCCCAGGCGCCGCTGATCAGCAGGCGGTCCCCGAGCACCTTGAGGAGTACGCCCCGCTCCCCGGGGGCAGGCTGCTGCCGCGCCTCCAGACCCGCCAGCAGGGACTCGACCTGCTCCCGATCCTCCGCATACGTATCCAGCGCCAGGTAGCGGTGGAAGTGGTGCGCAGCGAGCCCGTAGTCCCGGTACCCCTTCAGAAACACCGCTCCCAGATTGTAATGGACCCCCGGGTACTCCGGGTCCTTCTCCAGTGCCTGGAAGTAACTGTCCAGGGCATCCGCGTAGCGCTTGCTGGAGAGAAACTGGTCACCGTGTTCCTTTGCGGTCTGCGCCCCCGGCTCCTGACGGAAGCGCACGATCGACCCGCCCGCCAAGGCCCAGTTGGCAGCACCGGCGCAGGCGAGGAGCATCCAGGCCAAACACACCGCGGTTCGCATGTGTTGTAGCGTACCGCAGGACCGGGGAGGACGCCACAGGCAAGCCGGTGGCCCCCAAACTACTCCTCGGGAGGGGTGGAAGGAAGAACCGACACCTGCGCCAGTTGGAGGAACCGGTCCGCCGGCACCGGCGGGCTCACCAGATAGCCCTGGAACTCCTGGCACCCCTGTTCGCGGATGAACGCGAGCTGCGCCTCGGTCTCCACACCCTCGGCGATCAGGTCGAGCCGCAGGCTGCGAGCCATGGCGATGATCGCCGTGGTGATCGCCACGTGGTCCGCATCGCCGGGCACCCCACTGAGAAAGGAGCGGTCGATCTTCAGGGCGTTCAGGGGGAAGCGTTTCAGGTAGCTCAGGGACGAGTAGCCGGTGCCGAAATCATCCACCGACAGCCGCACCCCCAGCTTCTTGAGCCGGCCGAGGCTGCGAATGTTCTCCTCCGCATCCTCCATCACCACCGTCTCCGTCAGTTCCAGATCCAACAGGTGCGGGGCCAGTCCGGAACGCTCCAGGGCCCCTGCCACCGTTTCCACAAAGTCGGTCTGGGCAAACTGGCGGCCCGAGACGTTCACCGCGACCCGCAACGGGGGCTTCCCCCCGGCCTGCCACGCCACGGCCTGGGCGCACGCGGCGTGCAGGACCCACGCCCCCATGGGCACCACCAGCCCAGTCTCCTCCGCGATGGGGATGAACCCCATGGGCGGCACCAGGCCCAGCTCCGGGTGCTGCCAGCGAATCAGCGCCTCGGCGCCCACCACCCGCCCGGTACCCACGTTCACCTGGGGCTGGTAGTGGAGGACGAACTCCTGCCGCTCCAGTGCCTTGCGCAGATGGCTCTCGAGCACCAGCCGCTCAAAAGCGGTGGCGTTCATGGACTCGGCATAGAACTGGTAGTTGTTCCGCCCCTGGTCCTTGGCATGGTACATGGCGGCGTCGGCGTTCTTGAGCAGTCCCTCGGCGTCCTCGGCGTCGTAGGGATACATGGCGATGCCGACGCTGGCGGTGACCGTCACCTCCTGGTCGTTCACGATGAACGGCCGGATCAGCGCCTCCACCACCCGCCTCGCCACCCGAGCGGCGTCCTGCACATGCCGCACCTCGCCCAGCAGGATGATGAACTCGTCGCCTCCCAGGCGGGCCACCAGGGGGCCGGAATCATCCCCCCCGGGACGTCCCACGCAGTCACTGCTGCGCAGGCACGTCTCCAGGCGCTCGGCAGCGGTTTTCAGTAGCGCGTCCCCCGCCCCGTGTCCCAAGGTGTCGTTGATGCGCTTGAAGCGGTCGAGGTCGAGAAACAGGATGGAAGCCAAGCGGCCGTGACGCCGCGCCGCGTCCAGGGCCAGATCGAGCCGGTCGCGGAACAGGCGGCGGTTCGGCAGACCGGTGAGGCCGTCGAAGTAGGCCAGGAAGCGGATCTGCTCCTCGTCGCGCTTGCGGTCGGTGACGTCCTGGATCGCCCCGGCAGCAAACACAGGCCGGCCGTCATCGTCCAGGGTAACCCGGGTCTGCTGGTGGACGATGCAGCGCGACCCCTCCCTGCGGCGCACCTCGTAATCCAGGGTCCGGGTGCCTCCACTACACAGCACCTCGTCCATGGCCTGGCGCACCGAAAACTGCTCTTCGTCCCGGATACAACCCAACAACGCCTCGTAACTGGGCTGGAACGCCTGCGGATCGACGCCGAAGATGGTGTAGAACCGCTCGGAACAGAAAAACGCGCCGTTGGTCAGATCCCACTCCCACCAGCCCAGGTTGGCCAGGCTCTGGGCGTTGGCCAACTTCGCCTCGCTGCTGCGCAGGTCGCTCATGGCACGACTGGACCGCAGCATATAGCGCACCCGGTGGCTCAGGATGACCCAGTTGGGGGGCTTGTCCACGAAGTCGGTGGCGCCCACCTCGTAGGCCCGACGCACCGAATCCACGTCGTTGAGGGCGGTCATCATCAGCACCGGGGTGTCCCTGGCGTGGGAGAGTTCCCGCAGCCGGGTGCACACCGAGAAGCCGTCCAGATCGGGCATGTCCACGTCCAGCAGCACCAGACTGGGCCTGTGCTCTTCCACCAGGCGCAGTGCCTCCTGGCCGCCACGGGCCTCCTCCACCCGGAACCCGGCCACCTCCAGGGAGTGGCGCGCCAGCAGGCGCATGGTCCGATCATCGTCGACCACCAGCACCAGATCCTCGCCCGCGGGGGAGTCCGGCCGGCTCACGTCTCCACCTCTCCCAGCCGAGCCTCCAGCTCTTTCACCACCCGGGAGTACTCCCCCTCCAGTTGGGCCGACAGTTCGGCACTGCCGTTGGTGGTCTGCTCGCGACCGAGGGTCTCCAGCTCCTCACACAGGGCCGCCAGGTGCAAGGCGCCCAGATTGGCGCTGGAGGATTTCAGCTGATGGGCCGCATGGCGCAGCACCACAGGGTCCCCCGCAACAGCAGCGCCGGCGATCACCTCGACCAGGGCCACGGAGTCCTCCAGGTAAAAGCGGATGACCTTCTCCACCACGCCCACGGCGCCCTGGGCCTCCAACGCCGCGAGCCCGTGGAGCGCCTCCGGGTCGAGGGGACCACCGTCACCTTCCTTCACCGCCGGCCTGGCCCGTGCAGAAGGAGCCTCCCAGGCGTGGTCACCGGCAGCTCCCACGGCGCTCGCACCGGGGTCCCCCACCGCGGGCAGCCAGCGTCCGAGCAGTTCTTCCATCTGGGCGATCTTGAACGGTTTGCTCAAGTAGTCGTCCATGCCCGAGGCCATGCACTTCTCCCGGTCCCCCTCCAGGGCATGGGCCGTCATGGCGGCCACCGGGACGCGCGCACCCCACCCCCCGTCCGCCTCCCACGCCCGGATCCTCCGGGTCGCCTCGTAGCCGTCCATCACCGGCATCTGGCAGTCCATCATCACCAGATCGTAACGCTGCCCTTGTGCGGCCGCGCACGCCTGCTCGCCGTTCTCCGCCACCGTAACCTCGCAGCCCAGCAGTTCGAGCAGATCCAGTGCCACCTCTTGGTTGACCCGGTTGTCCTCCACCAGCAGAACCCGGCCCCGGAAGCGACGCAGGGTGCCAGCCGCGGGCAGCTCCGGTGTCGCCGCTCGCGGGGCGCCGGGGGCCCCCTGCTCCAGGGTGGTCACCAACGCCTCGAACAAGTGGGCGCGCCGCACCGGTTTGCTCAGGTACGTCTGGATGCCCACTCGCTCGAGCTGCTCCGCCTCGTTGGGAATGCCCACCGATGTGAGCATGACCAGATGCATCCCGGATATCGACGGATCCCGGTGGATCGCCTCGGCAAGCTCCAGCCCGTCCATCTCCGGCATCAGTAGATCCAGGATGGCGAGTTGGAACGGGCGTCCGTTCGCGGCCTCCCGGCGCAGAAAAGTCAACGCCTCCGGGCCGGAGGCGGCGGCCTCGGCCACAGTGCCCATGTCTTCGAGTTCCCGCAACAGCAATTGCCGGTTGGTGGCGTTGTCGTCAACTACCAGCACCCTCAGCCCCTCCAGGCGCGTGGCCGCCTGGGCCACCTCCGCATCGACGTCGGGCCGGCGGCCGAAGTGGGCGGTGAACCAGAAGGTGGAGCCTTCCCCCGGCGTGCTGTCCACACCGATCTCCCCGGCCATCATCTCCACCAGTTGCCGGGAGATGGTGAGCCCCAGGCCGGTGCCGCCGTGCCGACGGGTGCTCGACCCGTCGGACTGGGCGAACGCCGTGAAGATCCCCTCGCGGTCTCCCGCCGGAATTCCAATACCCGTATCCGCCACCTCGAAACGCACGCAGACCACCGCGTCCTCCGCCTCCACCGCGGCGACCCGCACGGCAACCTGGCCCTGGTCGGTGAATTTCAGTGCGTTGCCGATGAGGTTGTTGAGAATCTGCCGCAGCCGGCCCGGATCCCCGTGCAGGTTGCGGGGCATGTCCGGCGGCAGTTCGCAAAGGAACTCCAGGCCCTTGCCGTGGGCGGGCTCGGCGAACAGCTCGACGGTGTCCTCCACCTCGCTGCGCAGATCGAAGTCCACGGCCTCCAGGGTCAACTTGCCCGCCTCGATCTTGGAGAAGTCGAGGATGTCGTTCAGCACGCTGAGCAGGGTGTCGGCAGAACGCAGGATGGTCTGGCCCAGCTTGCGCTGGCGGTTGGTAAGGCGGGTATTGAGCAGCAGTTCTGTCATTCCCAGCACCCCGTTCATCGGGGTGCGGATCTCGTGGCTCATGTTGGCCAAGAACTGGGACTTGGCCCGGCTCGCCGCCTCGGCGGCCTCCTTGGCATCCTGCAGATCGATGATGGAGTGCTCCAACGCCTGATTGGCCCCCAACAGCTCGGCGGTCCGCGCCTGCACCTGGCCTTCCAGCGCTTCCTGGGAGCGGGTCAACTCCAGGTCGCGACTCTGCACCTGGGACAACATGTCGTTGAACCCGTTCACCAGGGCACCGATCTCGTCCGCCGACACTCTCTCGGCCCGGATGCCGTAGTCACGGGACCGGGCCACCGCCCCCATGGTGTCCCGCAGGCGCAGGATCGGGGCCGAAACCCACCGCTGCAGGCGCGCCGAAACCAAACCGGCCAGCAGGGTAATGGCGGTGAGGACCAGGGCCGACTCGATCAACCCCCGGCGCAGGGCCGCATCCCACTGGGACAGATCGGCGGTCAGGGCCAACCCCCCGATCACCTCCCCGTCGACCTCGATGGGGTGCCAGAGGCGGACCCGCCCCACGCTCCACTCGGCCCGCACGTGCTCGCCCTGCAGGGCCTCGTAGTCGCTCGGCGAGGGGGGTCGGATCAACGGCGTCACCCCGGAACCAGCGCGAACGTACTGCCCCAGCACGCGGTTGTCCGCATGGAACAGGCGCGCCACCAGGATGGAGCGGTAGGACTCCAGGGCCGCGAGGGTCCCGCGGGCGGTTTCGGGTTCCCGGAACAGCAGGGCTGCAATGCTCTGATGCCCGACAATGCGCGCCGCGGTCTCCAGATCCGCGATGATCACCTCGCGATATTTCCTCGACTCCTTGTAAAGAATGGAACCGAAGGCGAGCAGCACGACCAGAGCCCCCACCGACAGGAAGGATATCTGCAGCTTGGCGCGGATGGAGAGGTCGCGGAGCCGGAACACCGCCCGTCTGGCCGTAGGTGTCATGTGGGGACCTTCACGCTCTGGGAAGGAGGTGACAAAAGCCGCGGCTGCCGCTGCGATCCTGTTCTGCACACCAACTGCGAGGTTTCGCCGACAGGAGTCCCATCGGCGAAAAAGCCCCGGAACTTGAGGGAGCGGGCCACAGAAGCCACGGGAACAAAGAGCCAGCCCGATATCGCACCCACATGCTGCAAGTTGCCGCCCTACACACCCTCGATCCACGCCAGCAGCTCCCCGGGGCGCGCGCCCGGGGCTTGGCGGCCGTCTCCGCTGCAGGGTGGGTCGTGGCGGACGGTCGCGTGCCGATGGCGGCCGGGAACAGGCAGGGGCCGGTTCGGAGCAAGCGGCCGCGCAAACGACCCTTGGCCTAGGCCGTTCCCGGCGTTAGGATACAAACCTCTCGGCGACCAAGGGGTCGGCGGGGCGCCACCGAGGAGACCATGACATGGGCGTGCACGTCGTCAGCCGAGAGAACCTCCAGATCGAGCTCACCGCCGGGCGCCACCGCTGGCTCGCCGATGAACCGGCCGGGGTAGGGGACGACACCGGCCCCAACCCCTACCAGTTGCTGCTGGGGGCCCTGGGCGCCTGCACCGCCATGACCGTACAGATGTACGCGCGCCGCAAGGGGTGGCCCCTGGACGCGGTGGAGGTGGAACTGGACACCCACAAGATCCACGCCCGGGACTGCAAGGACTGCGAGAGCGATCCTGACACCCGGGTAGACATCATCGAACTCCAGCTGACGCTGCGGGGAAAGCTGACCCCGGAGCAGCTCCACCGGCTGGAGGAGATCGCCGGCCGTTGCCCGGTGCACCGCACCCTGACCACCGAGACCAAGATCCGCGCCCGCCTCGTCCCGGCGGCCGGATAACGCCGCCATCGAGGCCCCCGCCCCTCCTCCGAAGGGCGGCGCGACACCACCCTTCACCCCGTCCGGGCCACCGGGCCTCTCGTAGGAGCCATTTGCCATGAACACGTTGCAGCAACTCACCCAGCACGGTCAGGCCGTGTGGTTCGACTACATCCGCCGCTCTTTCCTCGACAGCGGAGAGCTCCAGAGACTGGTGGACGCCGGGGTCCGGGGGGTCACCTCCAACCCCTCCATCTTCGAAAAAGCCATTGCCGGCAGCGCCGACTACGATGCCGAGCTGGCCCAGTTGGTGGCCGCCGGCCTCACGGCGGACGAGATCTACGAGGCACTGGCCCTGGAGGACATCCGCCGCGCCTGCGCCGTGCTGCGCCCGGTGTACGACGCCAGCCAGGGAGAGGACGGTTACGTGAGCATCGAGGTGAGCCCCACCCTGGCCCACGACACCGCACGGACCATCGCCGAGGCCAGGCGGCTGTTCACCACCCTCGACCTGCCCAACGTGATGATCAAGGTGCCCGCTACTCCCGCCGGGGTGCCGGCGGTGGCGACGCTGATCAGTGCAGGCATCAACGTGAACGTCACCCTGATCTTCTCCCTGGCCCAGTACGAAGCCGTGGCCGCCGCCTATCTGGCGGGGCTCGAGGTGCGCCACGCCGCCAGCGGCGACCTGGGTCGGGTGGCGTCGGTGGCGTCATTCTTCGTCAGCCGGGTCGACACCGCGGTGGACCCCCTGCTGGCCGACCTTGGGGAGACCGAGCTGGCGGGCAAGATCGCCAACGACAACGCCAAGGTGGCCTACGCCCGCTTCCAGCAGTTGTTCGCCGGGGAGCGCTGGGCGCCCCTGGCCGCCGCCGGGGCTCGGGTGCAGCGCCCCCTGTGGGCCAGCACCGGAACCAAGAACCCGGCCTACCCAGACACCCTGTACGTCGATGGACTGATCGGGCCCCACACGGTGAATACCCTGCCGCCAGCCACCCTGGAGGCGTTCCGCGACCACGGCACGGTGGCCGCCACCCTTACCGCCGACGTGGCAACCAGCCACGCCCGCCTGGCGCGGCTGGCGGAGCTGGGCATCGACTTGGGCACCATCACACAGAAACTCCAGGACGACGGGGTGGCGTCCTTCGCCCAGGCGTTCGAGGGCCTCATGGCCAGTGTCACCCAGCGGCGCAGCGAACTGCTGGCCCGGAAGGGCGGCGCATGACCTTCGAACTGGGCGGCTACCGCGCCGCCGTGGACCGCGGACTGGTGGAGGCCCGCGACCAGCATTTGGCCCGGCGGCTGTGGCAGCGCGACCACACCCTGTGGCAACCCGACCCCGCCGAGATCGCCAATCGCCTGGGCTGGCTCGACTGCCCCACGGTCATGGCGGACCGGGTCGAGGAGATCGCCGGTTTCGTCGACGAAGTGCGCCGTGCCGGCTACACCCGCGCGCTGCTGCTGGGCATGGGGGGTTCCAGCCTGGCCCCCGAGGTGTTCCGCACCACCTTCGGCGTGGCAGACGGCCACCTGGACCTGGCGGTCCTGGACAGCACGGAGCCGCGCACCGTGCACGACCGGATCGCCGCCTCCGACCCGGCCACCACCCTGTACGTGGTATCTACCAAGTCGGGGGGCACGGTCGAAACCCACTCCCTGTTCCTGCGCTGCTACCGGGAGGTGGTGGCGGCCCTGGGGCGCGACGCCGCCGGGGCCCACTTTGCCGCCATCACCGACCCCGGCAGCCGGCTGGAAACCCTGGCCGGAGAGCTGGGGTTTCGCCACACCTTCCGCAACGATCCGGAGATCGGCGGTCGCTACAGTGCCCTGTCCTACTTCGGCCTGGTGCCCGCGGCCCTGGTGGGGGTGGACCTGGGGCGATTGCTGGCGCGGTCCCAGGACGCGGCGGCTCACTGTCGAGGCGCCGAGGACAACCCGGGCGTGGCGTTGGGCAACGCCTTGGGCGAGTTGGCCCGGGCCGGCCGGGACAAACTCACCCTGCTGCTCCCGGAGCCGCTGGCCGGCTTCGGCGACTGGGTGGAACAGCTGGTGGCCGAGAGCATGGGAAAGCGCGGCAAGGGCATCCTGCCGGTGGTGGGAGAACAGCCCGGCGCGCCCGACGCCTACGGCGCGGATCGGGTGTTCGCCGTGTTCGGGGAGACCGGTGATGCCGAGGCCCTGGCTGCCGCCGGGCACCCAGTGCTGCGGTTGCCGCTGCAGGAACCCTACGACCTGGGCTACCAGTTCTTCCTGTGGGAGGTGGCTACCGCCGTGGCCGGGACCCGGCTCGGAGTGAACCCCTTCGATCAGCCCGATGTGGAGTCCGCCAAGGTCCGTGCCCAGGAGATGGTGGCAGCGTATCGCGAGGCCGGCACCCTGCCCTCTCCCCCACCCACCCTGGAGTGCGACGGGGTGGGGATCTGGGCGGAGTTCCCGGTGGGCGGGGCCAGAGATGCCCTGACCCGCTTCCTGGGGCAGGCACGCCCTGGAGACTACCTGGCGGTGCACGCCTACCTGCCCCCGGACGGGGCCACCGACGCCGCCCTGGGCGAGCTGCGGCTGGGGGCACGGCGGCGCAGCCATCTGGCGGTCACGGTGGGGTACGGCCCGCGTTTTCTGCACTCCACCGGGCAGCTCCACAAGGGCGACCGGGGAAACGGCCTGTTTCTGCAGCTCACCTGCGACCCCCAGGCCCGGGTGTCGATTCCCGACGGGCCCGATACCGACGCCTCGTCCCTGGGGTTCGAGACCCTCATCGCCGCCCAGGCCCTGGGGGACCGCCAGGCGCTGCTCGACGCCGGACGCCGGGTGCTGCGCCTGCACCTGGGCGCAGCACCCTTGGCCCGCATCGTCGAACTGGCCACCGCCATGGGCGACTGATTGCAGCAAAAACACCGCAACCCCAGGCCGGCCGGCACCCGGACAGGGCGCCGCACTTTGTGTTACGTTTGCGGCAGGGCCCCCGGCACCAGGAGAGGAAGAGGATGAGCGGAGAGCTGCCCAAACGGCGCTACCCCAGGGTAGACTCCGAAAACGTGGTGCTGGTCAAACGCCTGGGGAAAGCCCCCCTGGAGGGGTTCACCAAAACACGGGTGCTGGGCCTGGGCGGTTGCATGCTGCTCAGTGACGAGCCCCTGGGGGTGGGCGCGGAGTTAGAGGTCCTGCTGTCGTTCTCCGGACGGGTGGTGCAAACCCGGGGGCGGGTGGTGTATGAGAACCCCAACGTCTCCGGTGAGTACGAGGTGGGGGTGCAGTTCCTGGAGATCGCCCGGGACGACCTGGAGTTCCTCCACCGGGTTCACCCCGGCATCGCCTGAGCCCGGCAATCCGGTGGGCACCGCTCCGATCACCGCCGCCGACCTGGCCGCCGCCCGCGACGTGGTACGCGACCGGTTCCCCCCCACCCCCCTGATCTACTCCGAGACCTTCAGCCAGCGCACCGGCGCCGAGGTGTTTCTCAAGCTGGAGAACCTGCAGCGCACCGGCTCCTTCAAGGTGCGCGGGGCCCTGTGCCGCCTCACCCGTGACCGGCAGAGCATTCCCGCGCAGGGGGTGGTGGCAGCCTCGGCCGGCAACCACGCCCAGGGGGTGGCCCTGGCCGCCAGCCAACTGGGGATCCCATCCACGGTGGTGATGCCCGAGACCGCCCCCATCGGCAAGCAGCTGGCCACCCGGGACTACGGAGCCCGGGTGATCCTGCACGGGCGCACCGTCGCCGAGTCCCTGGAACAGGCGCGCCGCCTCGAGGAGGAGGGGTACTGCTTTGTCCACCCCTTCGACGACCCCCAGGTGATCGCCGGCCAGGCCACCGTGGGCAGCGAGATCCTCGAGCAGTTGGCCGCGTTCGAAGCGTCCAGGGAACAGCCGAGCTGCCCCCTCCCCCAGGGCGAACCCCAGGATGGGCAGACGACCGAGATCTGGGCGCCCCTGGGAGGGGGCGGCCTGTTGACCGGCATCGCCCTCGCCGTCGAGGAGGTCCTCCCGGGCGTGCACCTGGTGGGCGTGCAGACCGCGGCCTGCCCGTCGGCGGCCGCCGCCCTGCGGGCCGGCAAGCCGGTGACAGTGGCAACCGAGCACAGCATCGCCGACGGCATCGTGGTGCCGAAGATGGGGGAGCTGCCGTTCCAGATCCTCTCCCGGCGGCTTGACGAGACCCGCAGCGTGGAGGAGAGCGCCATCGCCCTGGCCATGGTGGAGCTGCTGGAGAGGAAGAAGCTGCTCGCCGAGGGCGCCGGCGCCACGGCCCTCGCCGCCCTGCTGGGCGCCCCCCCGGAGCGGGTCCGCGGACACCGCATCGTGGTGGTGATCAGCGGCGGCAACGTGGACCTCAACGTGCTGGACCGGGTCTTGGAGATGGGCCTGATGCACAAGGGCCGCATCCTGCGCTTCTCGGTGGTGCTCGACGACCGGCCCGGGGCCCTGTCCAGGCTGCTCCACATTCTCACCCGGGAGAAGGCCAACATCCTCCACGTGGCCCACGACCGGCTCAGCGTGGACCTGCCCCTGAGCCGCACCCGGGTGGCCCTCACCGCCGAGACCCGGGGCTTCGACCACAACCGGGAGCTCACCGCCGCGATCCAGGCCGGGGGCTACCACCTGGAGGCGCCGATCTGATACCCTCCCGCCCGGCTGCAGCGCAATTGGATGGCGTGCGAGGGCGACGAGCGACCGCCACACCGCGCCCTCCTTCCACCCTCTCCACCGGAGGTCCCCATGACCGACGACGCGCCCCGGCGCTATTACTTCGGCGACTTCGCCCTCACCTACACCAGTAAGGGCTGGGCCCTGCTCCACAAGGAGGGGGGGATGGTCGGCACCAACATCGAGCTGGAAGGGCTGCAGTCCCCCTACAGAGACGGACAGACCCTGCTGGAGTTCGTCCAGGACGCCATGGCGAGGGGGTTGGGAGACCCGATTTGACCCCATATGGCAGCCGGTGCCCCATTGTGGGGCTCGTCCTAACCGGCGCTCTTCTGGCGGGCGCGGTCCCGGCGCGCGCCGTGGTCCAGGCCCGGTCTCCCGGGGATGCCCCGCCCCGGGTCACCGCCCAGGTGCAGGGCATCCCCACCCTCCCGCCGGGAACGGTGGGTCTCCTGCCCCTGGGAGACGCACCCCGTCGGCCGGGTACGGGGCTAGCGGTGGGAGAGGCCCTGTGTACGGCCCTCGCCTCCCGCGGCTCGCCCTGCAAGCCCCTGCCCCCCCCCCTGGACGCCACGGGGAAGCCCATCCCAGGCGGCATGGTCAGCGACGCTCAACTGCTGGACTCGGCCCGCGAGGCCGGGGTGGCTGTGGCGCTCACCGGCAGGGTCACCCTGTTCGACGTCGAGGCGAGCTGGCTGCCCGGCCTCACGGTGTGGCGAAAAGGTCTGGCATTGGACATCCCGCCCGGGGCCGAGATCCGCACCGACCTGACGTTCCAGCTACGCACCGTTGCCATCGAGACCGGCAGGCTCCTGTGCTCAGCGCAGGTGCTCCACGGCCCCGTGGAGCGGCTCCCGCAGGAGGCCCTGGCCGAAGCGGCTGCCGCGGTCCTGGAGGGGTGTTTCGGGCCCACGCCGTAGACCGTCTCCTTCGCGCTCCCTGGCCACCGACAGGGAAGCCCGGTCAGCGTACACTCCCATGCCCCGGCACGCCGCCGCGCCCCACGGGCATGGCGCCCTCGTTCCATCGACGCACCGCCCCCCTCGGCCCCTTCGGCGAAAACCACTGGAGGAGAAGGCTCGCCTGGCCTCCGGCCTGAAGCGTACGGGGACCGGCTCGCCCCCGCCGTTGCGTTACCACTACTTTTTCACTAAAGCACCAAGCAGCGAAAGTCGATCTATCCGCTAGTCATTGAGTCGGCTTCCCCGGAACACCCCACGGGTCGCCGACCTGCCGCCCGGTCCCCGGCGGCGTAGGCGGGACTGGTCACGAGGCTCCCGACGCCCGTTCTCGAAGGTTCGCAACACCATCCCACAAGGAGATTCCCATGCCCCGCTCCATCGTCGCCCTCGTCCTGGGACTGACCCTGAGCTCGCCGGCGGCCCTCGCCGGTGAGGTACTGCAAGCGAAGCAGGTGGCCGCTCCCCCGAGCGTCGACGGCACCGCAGAAGCCCTCTGGGACGCCGTTCCGGGCACGATGGTGAAGCTGGCCCCGGTTCCCGCGGCGCTGGTCGCCATCAACCGGGAGAAACAGTCCGGGAAGTACGCGAAAAACTGGGGCAAGGACAACTACACCTCCGTCGCCGAGGTCGAACTCAAGGCCGTCTACACGGCCAACGAGGTCTTCTTTCTCGCCCGCTGGAAGGACGCCTCCAAGGATGATCAGCACAAGCCATTCAAATGGGAGGGCGACAAGAAGGCCGGTGAGTATGTCAACGGGGAGGAACGCGAAGATCGCCTGGCGTTCCAGTTCCCGATCCACGGGGAGTTCTCGGCAAACATGTTGAGTGCCACCGAGCGGGTCGTGGACGTGTGGCAGTGGAAAGCGGCGCGCACCAACGGCGCCGGGCTGCTCCACGACAAGCACCACGTCTACGCGAAGAGCGAACCCAAGGGGAAGTTCTCGACCCACTACACCGCGGACGGCACCCCGATCTACATCGTGCGGGCCAACGACGGCGGCGTCTCCCCGTACAAGACCAACAAGGTCGACCCGTTCACGTACCAGGGCGACCTGGTGGCGCAGTACCTCCCGATCGTGCCAGAGCAGGCCGACGCGGCCGACGTCAGGGCCAGGGGCAGGTGGCAGGATGGGCAGTGGACCGTGGAGGCCGGCCGCAAGCTCGACACCGGGCACGCCGACACCGATGCCGTGTTCGCGCCGCCGCGGGCGACGAAGCTCGCGGTTGCCGCGTTCGACCACGCCGGCGATCACTTCCACGCCGTGTCCGGCGTGGTCGAGTTGACCTTCGAGTAGCCGCTCGCGGTGTGGACGGCAACGAGGAAAGCGTCCCCGCCTCCCTCCTCTCCCGGAAAGTGTCCGCATGCGCAGCGCCAGCATCGCCTACAAGATCAACCGTGGCTACGTGGTTCTTGTGCTCCTGTTGCTCACCCTGGGGAGCATCTCGTACCTGGGCGTGAGCCGCATGATGCGCAGCGTCGCACAGCTGGGCGAAGGGGTCGCCGCCATCCAGCGCGACCTGCAGTCCGGCGTCGCCGCGATGGCCTCCTTAGAGTCCAGCGTCGAGGTGTTGCAGCGGAGCGAGTCCGAGTTCCGGAAACTGCAGGACATGCAGAACGAGCTGGAGCAGAGCCGAAAGGCCACGGCGCAGATCGGCGAAGGGTTGAGCGCGGTGGAGGACACCTTCGTCACGCTCAACGAGAACCTAGCGACGATCAGCGCCAACGTCGGGCTGGTGACCAACGAGCTCAAGGCCATGTCCACCGACGTGCAGCAGATGATCCTCGCGGCGGAAGGCATCAACGCCCGGATCCTGCGCTCCTACATCGGCTTCTTCAACTACCTGAACGAGTACACGGGTGACGTGGAGGCGCCGCTGGCCGACCTCGCCGCCATCTCCGAGCACCTGCAGCAGCTAACCGACGTGCTTGACCGTTCCTCCGACATGGCCGCGGAAGCGGAACTGGCTGGCACCATCCGGCACGGCCTGCGGCGCTACCAGCACTACATGCGCCAGCTGGGGGAGACCAGCAGCACCACGCAGATCAGCGAACTCAAGGTGCTGCTTGTGCAGTTCGGCAACCAGATCATCCAGGCGGCGGGAGAACTGCGGGACCGCGCCTGGCGGATAGCGTCGAAGAAGAACCGCATGGCCCTGGCCAACGCAGCCGCGGCGGAGAAGTCCGCCGCAACCGTGGTGGAGGCGAGCCGGGAATCGGCGCGGCAGGTGAGCACGTCGGTCGAGCTGGCCATCACCTCAAGTAAGGCAATGGGCGACGTGACGGACCGGCTGGAGACCACCATCGACAACGTCAGCCGCTCCCTGGCGCAACTGCCCCATGCCATAGCAGGGGCCCTCTCTTCTGCCCAGACCGTGCGGGGGTCGATGTCGGTTGTGGAGTCCTCGGTGTCCGCCGCCGCGACCTCGATCGCCGCCGCCGAGCGGATCCGCCTCGTCATGGTGGGGGTGTGCCTGGGGGCGGTGCTACTCGGGCTGGTGTTGGGGTATCTCATCAACCGGCAAGTCGTCGCGCCCCTCTCACGTTTCACAGACGGCCTGCATCGGGCGGCGGACAACGATCTAACGATCACCCTGGACCCCTCCGGGACCTCCGGCGAGCTGCGCGATCTCACGATCGGTGTCAACAACCTCATCGCCGGTTTCCGGTCCAGCGTCGAGCGCATGCGCCGCGTGACCGACCAGGTGCTGAGCGACGCCCGCTCCCTCGACTCCCTGACCACCACCACCGCGGGAGCCATGCAGGAACAGGCGGACCGCGCCGGGCAGATCGCCGCCGCGACCCAGGAGATGACCGCCACGTCGAGCGAAATCGCCGCGAGCACCGAGCGCGCCGACGCCCAGGTGAAGGGGGTCGTGGCGCTGGTGGCGGGCGGCAGCCGTGCCCTCGACGGGCTGCTGGATCTCTCCCGGCAATCCCTAGTGACCCTGACCTCCGCCATCGACAAGGTAAACGAACTGGCCAGGGACTCGGAGAAGATCAACTCGATCATCGAGATCATCAACGACATCGCGGACCAGACGAACCTGCTGGCCCTCAACGCCGCGATCGAAGCGGCCCGTGCCGGAGAACAGGGGCGCGGGTTCGCGGTGGTGGCCGACGAGGTCCGCAAGCTCGCCGAGAAGACCGCCAACTCCACCCAGGGGATCACCGCCATCATCCAGGGGGTCGAGCGGAAGATCGCCCCCACCGGGCGCGACATGCAGGCGTGCGGCGAGCGATCGAGACAGGAGCAGCAGAAGGGGGGCGATGTCCAGGAGCAGTTGGCCCGGATCCAGGCCGCGACCAACGAACTGGCAAACCAGATGATGTCGATCGCCTCGGCGACCGAAGAACAGGACGCCAGCCTCCCCGGAATCGCCGCCAACGTCGAGGCGATCTCGCACACGACGGCCCAGACAGCGGACACGGTCAACGACATCAACCTACGGGCCCAGAAGCTCGTGGAACTCTCGGAGGGGCTGCTGGACCAGGTGGCCGTCTTCAGGATCCACTGACCCCCCATGCCCCGCGCCCGCGGGTTCCCGGTGGGCCCGGGGGCGCTACTTCACCAGCCGCCGGCGCATGCCCCGCAGCGCCAGGGGATAGAACAGGGCGGCGAACGCCACCAGGTAGACGAGGCCACCGAGCATGAAGGGGTCGAGGCGCCCGAAGGCAAGGCCGCGGATGACGGCCACCAGGTGGGTGAGGGGAAACGCCAGGGCCACCCGCTGGGCCCATAGGGGCAAGGTCTCCAGAGGGAAGAACGTCCCGGAGAACAGGAACATGGGGGTGACGAAGAGGAACACCGGCAGGTTGAAAACCTCGATATTGGGCATCATGCCGGTGAACCACATGCCGATGCAGCCGAAGGCGAGCCCTCCCAGCAGGGCCACCAGGGGGATCAGCAGGGCGTGGGGGTAGGCGATGAGGCCAAAGGGGGTGAGCACGCACAGCATCAGGGTGGCGGCCAGCACCGACTTGGTGGCCCCCCAGGCTATCTCGCCGGTGATCACGTCCTCCAGGGACAGGGGGGTGGCGAGGATGGCGTCGAAGGTCTTCTGGTAGTACATGCGTACGAACGACGCGTAGGTGTTCTCGAAAAACGCGTTCTGCATCACGGTCACCGCCAGCAGCGCCGGGGTGATGAAGCGCACGTAGGAGTATCCTTCACCCCGGTACGCCACCTCCCCCACCAGCACCCCCAGACCCGCGCCGAACGCCACCAGGTAGAACAAGGGCTCCAGCAGGGGCGGCACGAAGCCGATCTTCCAGGTCTTGCGGTAGACCGTGAAGTTGCGCTGCCACACCCGCACGAAGCGGTAGCTGACGTTCTGGAGTAGTCTCATGCGTCCCGCAGCCCCCGTCCGGTGAGCTTGAGAAACACGTCCTCCAGGGTGGTCATGCGCATGGCGCAGCCGCCGCTGCAGTACGCCTCGCTGATCCGGTGGAACACCCGGTCACCGTCCTCGCCGTACACCACCAGCCGGTGCCCCAGATCCTCATGCTCCAGACCCTGGTCGATCACGTAGGCGCGCAGCTCGGCGCTGGGACCCTCCACCTCGATGGCGTAGCGCCCGGCGTGATCGCGGATCAGTTCCTGGGGGCTGCCCTCCACCAGGATGCGGCCGTGATCGATGATGATCAGCCGGTCGCACAGTCGGGCCGCCTCCTCCATGTAGTGGGTGGTCAGCAGGATGGTGATCCCTTGGGCGCGCAACTCCCCGAGGCGTTGCCACAGCTGCTGCCGGGCCTGGGGGTCGAGTCCGGTGGTGGGCTCGTCGAGGATCAACAGGTCGGGTTCGTTGAGCAGGGCCCGGGCCAGCACCAGCCGCCGCATCATGCCCCCGGAAAGCTCGGTCACCGTGGCGTCGGCGCGCTGGTCCAGGGACATGAAACGCAGCAGCTCGGCGGCCCGTTCCCGTGCCCGGGTCGCAGGGATGTCGAAGTACCGGGCGAACACCTCCAGATTCTCCTGCACCGTCAGGTCGGGGTCCAGATTGTCGTCCTGCTGGCACACTCCCACCCGGGCCGCCACCTCCCGGGGGTGCGCAGCCACGTCCATGCCGAACACCTCGAGCTCGCCGCCGCTGCGCGGCGAGTAGCCGTACACCATGCGCACGGTGGTGGTCTTTCCCGCCCCGTTGGGCCCGAGCAAGCCAAAACACTCCCCTCGGCGCACCCGAAAGGAGATGCCGTCCACGGCGCGGAGGTTGCCGAACTCCTTGACCAGGCTGCGGGCCTCCACGGCCCAGGGTCGCGTGTCTTCTCCCATCGCTGCCTCCCTGGCGCATTCTACCCTGCGTCGCCCGCGCCCCCAACCCGGTGCCGGCTCTCGCAGATCGCGCGCGGCTGGCTTGCGGCCGTTCCGGGCCCTCCGTGTCGCCCATGTTGCCCCGCGCCGTTGCGCTGGGAAGAGGTAAACCCTTTGCGTGCCCACCGCGTCGGTAGGAGGTAGGATGCGGTGGACACCATCCAGGAGATCACCCAGCGGAGTGGACACCGGCCCCCGATGCAGGACGCAGAGTTCGAACGCCTGGTTCACGCCACCCGGGACCGCGCCCTGGCGGTGGCCCGCGCCTACCTGGACGACTGGGACGAGGCCCGCGACGCGGTGCAGGAGGCCTACTTGCGGGCCTACCGGAAGCGGGGCACGTTTCGCGGCGAGGCCAGCCCCGACACCTGGCTGCTGCACATCCTCGCCAATCACTGCCGTGATCGTCTGCGCCGCCGCAAGGTGCGACGCTGGCTGCGACTGGAGACCGCCGCAGAAGCCGAGGAAGCGATGCTGGAACAGGTTCCCAGCGACACCCCGGACCCCGCCGCCGCGAGCGAAAACAGGGCGTTCCGCCAGGCTCTGGCAGCGGCACTGGGCGACCTGCCGGCCCGCCAACGCGAGGTGTTCCGGCTCAAGGCCCTGGGGGGGCTGACCCTGGCCGAGGTTGCCGCCGCCCTGGGGATCTCGGTGGGGGCCACCAAATCGCACTTCTTCCGCGCCACTCGGGCCCTGCAGAGTTCCCTGGCACCGTGGAGAGAGGAATCATGAGCCCGCGTAGCCGCAACCCCGCCCCGCCACCGGGCCCTTGCCCCGGGTTCGAGGACGCATGCATCCTCAGGGCCTGGGGCGAACCCGTGCCGGAGGCGGCGCAGGTGCACATCGACGGCTGCCCCGGCTGCCAGGCAACACTGATCCGCGCCCGCGCCCTGGCCGAGGCTTCCGGAGAGCTTGCCGGCGCGCCACCAGAGCGGGCGTACCGCGGCCTCGCCGCCGAGGTGTTCGCGGCCACCACCCGCCGGGAACCCCACCCCGTCCGGCGCCCCTGGGCCTTGGCAGGCGCGGCCGCCGGCCTGGCCGTTGCGGGGCTCGCGGCCGTGACCTGGTGGCGCGGCCAGGGCCCGGCCGGGGACTCCGTCCCCGACTTCGCCGCGGTCGATCTGGACCTACTGGAAGACCTGGACCTGGCCGAGAACCTGGATCTACTGGAAATCCTGGATGCCCTCGAGGAAATGGACCATGTCTGAGCAACCGACGCTCTCCGGGGCCCCCACCGGCGCGGACCCCACACCCCAGGAACTGGAGGAGATTCTGGCAAAGCTGGAGTTCTTCCTGCATATGGACGAGGCCGATGTGTTGCCCCTGGAGGAGGAAGCGGAGGACGGTGATGAAAAATAGGCCGGTGAACCGCCGCCAGGCCCTGGCGGTCCTGGCCGGGGCGACCCTGGCGCTGTGGGCAGCCCCCGCCCGCCCGGGACACGCCGCGGGCGAGGCCGACCCGAGGCAGCGCTGGGACGCCCTGCCCCCCGAGCAGCGCCGTCAGGTACTGGCCAACTACCGGCGCTGGAAGCAGTTGTCCGCCGAGGACCAGGAGCGCCTGCGGCGGCGGTACCAGCGCTGGCAGAGCCTCACCCCGGAGCAGCGGCAGTTCATCCGACGCAACCGGGAACGCCTGCGCCAGCTCTCCCTCGAGGAGCGTCGCGTGCTCGCCCAGCGGCTGCGGCGCTGGGAACAGCTTCCAGCCGCCCAGCAGGAGCGTCTGCGGCGCAACCTGCAACGGGTACTGGAACTGCCCCCCGGGGAGCGCCAGCAGACCCTGCAGGAGCTGCGCCGCTGGCGCGAACTGAGCCCCGCGGAGCGCGACGCGGTGCGCGAGCGCATGCAACCCCAGGGCGCCCCCCACGGTGGGGGAGGAGGCGACGGCAACCGGCACCGCCGCCAGTAGGCGCCACCTGTCGTCGCGCCCCGGGTCGCTACTTGGTCCTCACCGCCGCAATGGTGCAGGCGGCACCGTCCCTTGCGTAGTCTCGGCGCAGATCCAGGTTGAAATGGCGGCCGTCGTCCGACCGCAATACCAACTCTTCATAGCCATCCATGACCGACTTGCTGATCAGCACGGGCTTTCCCTCGACGCTCACACGGGACGCGACGACGCACACGTCGGCGCCTTCCTGTATGGAAAACCCGGTCTTCTCCACACGCCCCTTCGGCCCCAGGTACACCATGGCTGTGCTCTCCTCACCGGATGGCAGGACCTCGAGGGCCAGACACGCTTTCGAGAACCTGGTGTGACCCACCTCGTGGACCTTGACCACCCGTGCCGTAAAGCTCTCTTCCGTGTCCACGTTGTAGTACCTGCCGTAGTTGCCGATCTTGCCGGGGAGGATGTCCACCTCCGCAAGGGCCGCGGAACGCCACAGGAAGACAACCGCGAGCAGGAGAGTGACGACATGGGTGACGGTTTTCATGATTTGTTCCTTCTGAAGATGTTTGCGCCCACGTTCGCCTCCGCGACGGAGTCCCGGCACCACCACGTGTAGAACGTAAAACGCGATTTATCTGCAGCCGGGATGGAGAGAGGCATGTGCCGTGCCAAGAAATACTCTTTTATTTGCCATGTTTCTGTAGGCACCACGAGCCATGGGCACTATTTTATGGTCCGAAAACGAGACCGAGTTACCGGATAAGTAACGGTGTTTTGGATCAGGCAGGGTGTTCCACAACCAGGGCGACTCCGACGCGGCCCTGGACGTCGGCTCGGTGTCGGTGGGCCAACGGACCGCCGCCCTGGGGCTGTACGACGCGTGGAGAGGCCACCTGGATGCCGCCGACGGAACCTATGACGACCGGACCCACAAACTGTCTGCCCGCAGCGTGCGCCTGAGCTTGCGCTAGACGTCCCTTACGGTGTCCCGGCCGCACTGGCCGGGGCGCTGGTTCTCCCCCCGGCGCCACTGGTCATTCCCCAGTCATACCTGCTAAACTTCCGCCGCTCCGTGCCGATATCTATCCCATCGATGCTTGTATGCTGTTCTCCTACCCGCTTGGTCATGGGTTTTACCGATGCTGCAACGGGGACTGATCGGTGCGGCGATGCTGCTGCTCGGCGGGGGCGCCGGGTGGGTGATGCACCGCTCCGACTACTGTCTTTCCGCCATGTTCCGCGACCTGTTCCTGTTCCGCAGCGGCTTCCTGCTGCGCACCTTCGCGCTGTTGGTGGTGGCCACCGCGGTGTTGTTCGAGCTCGCGCGCCTCTCCGGGGCCTTGCCCCGCTACCCCTTCCCCCTGCTCACGCCCCCGATCCTCGCCGGCGCCCTGGGCGGCGCCCTGTTCGGAGTGGGCATGGTGCTGGCGGGGGGCTGCGTGGTCGGCACCCTGTACAAGATGGGGTCCGGCAACGCGGTCAACGCCACCGCTTTCGTCGGCATGCTTCTCGGCAGCGCCGTGTACGCCGAACTGCACCCGCTGTGGGCAGGGTTCGCCAGCCGCACCCGGTTGGCGGATACCGCGACGACCCTGCCGCAGTTCCTGGGCGTCTCCCCCGGCTGGTTCGTGGCGGCCCTGGCAACGGTGGGTGGCGTCGCGTTCTGGCACTGGCATCGCCGTGGGCTGTGGTCTCGGAACACGGCGGTGGCGGGCTACCTGCAGCCGTGGCGCGCCGCACTGCTCCTGTCACTCATCAGTGTGGCCGCCTACTGCGTCGCCGGCATGCCCCTGGGCATCACCACCTGCTACGCCAAGATCGCGGCCGCGGCGGAACACCTGATCGCGCCCGAGCACGCGGCTTCGGTGGCGTTCTTCCACCTGGTGCCGCTGAAACTCGACCTGCCCTGGGCCGGCATCCGACTCAGTGGGGGGCCCGGCCCCGGTTGGGACGATATCGCCCTGATCCAGGGGGGCACCATTCTGGGGCTGGTGCTGGGAGGGGGCGCCTCCGCCGCGGTGCTGGGCGAGTGGCGCTTCCGCGCGTCGGCACCGCCGCGCCAGTTTCTGTCCGCGCTGTTGGGCGGAGTCCTGCTGGCCCTGGGGTCCCGTACCGCGTTCGGGTGCAACGTATGGTTTCTGCTCGGCGGGGTGCCGATCTTCGCAGCACAGAGCGGGTTGTTCCTGGCGGGGCTGTTGCCCGGCACCTGGCTCGGCACACGCCTGCTCACCCGCTTCGTGTTGCCGGCACACCCGACCGGACAAGGGGGTACGGAATGAGTTCATCCTGCGAGACCCGACACCTGGACATCCGGGGGCAGATCTGCCCCTCGACCCTGCTCACCGCGCTGCGCGAGGTGAACCTGCACAAAGACGCGCTGAAGGACGGCTCCTTGCGGTTGGTCATCGTCACCGACGACCGAAACGCCACCGCCACCATCCCCAACGCCGTGGACAATATGGGCTACCGGGTGACCGTGGAGCGCGACGACCAGAGCTATCGCATCACCGTGGGGGGACCCGATGTCTAGGCTGATTCCGTGGAAGCAGAACGCCGCGCCGAGCACCCCGGATGCCGTGGAGATGGGAGAGTTGCGGCGCAGGGTCGAGGCGCTGACCGCCGAGAACGAGGGTCTGCACCGGGACCTTTCGCGGGCCCAGCTCTACATCCGCAGCAGTACCGACAGGTTATTGGAGGCCGCGGGGACGATCCCTTTGCGCCCGGAAGAACTGGATGACGCTACACTGTTGGAACTGGATCCGATCGGCATCGTCGCGGAGACCTTCGCCCAGATCCTGGAGCACAGCAAAGCGACCAACGCAGCCCTACGGGTGGCCCATGGCGAAATGGCAGCGGTGTTCGACTCGGTGGGGGCCGGCATACTGGTCTTGGACACCGACCATCGCATCTGCTCCTACAACCGCGAGGCAGCCGAAAAACTCCTGGGAGGCGACCCGCTTCCCGAAGGCAGACCCTGCTATCAGGTCATCTGCGACCGAACGGCCCCCGTGGACGTGTGCACCCTCAAGGGTGCCTTGCGCGCCCGGGACACCTACCGACGCCGGGACTGGGTGAACCGGGGCCGCCATTACGACGTCATCGCCACCCCCCTTCGCGGACGCGACGGGGAGATCGCCCAGGTGGTGCTGGTGTACCTGGACATCACCGACCGGCTCCTGGCCCAGCAGGCTCTGGAGGCCAGCGAGACCCGCTACCGCGACTTGGTGGAGAACGCCCACGATCTGATCCAGAGCGTGCGCCCCGACGGTTGTTTCGAGTTCGTCAACGACGCGTGGCGGCGGCGGCTGGGCTACAGCCAACAGGACCTCGAGACCCTGACCCTGTTCGACGTGGTGGACCCTGAACACCACCCTGTGTGCAGGGATCTAATGGCCCGCCTGGCCCGGGGCGAACAGGTACCCCATGTGGAGGTACAGTGTCGCACAAAGGCCGGCGACCGGGTGGTTTTGGAAGGCAACATCAACTGTATATCTGTGGACGACCGGATGGTCGCGACACGCGCCATCTTCCGCGACGTCACCGAACTCCGTCAGGCCCGGGTGGAATCGGCCCGGGTGGAACGACTCGAGTCCGTAGGGCTGCTGGCCGGCGGAATTGCCCACGATTTCAACAACCTGCTCACCGCCATGTTGCACAACCTGACCCTGGTACGCGCAGATCTCCCCGGGGTCAGCCACCCCCGCTTGGCAGACGCCGAGGCGGCGATTCAGAGGGCCCAGGGGCTCACCCAGCAGTTGCTGACCTTTTCTCGGGGAGGCGAACCGGTGCGCCGCCCGGTGTCCCTGCCCGAACTGCTCACCGACGCCGTGCGCTTCGCCCTGGCCGGCTCGGCGACAAGCTACAAGATCCTCTGCGCACCCGATCTTCCGGCGGTGTACGCCGATCCTGCCCAGTTGGGCCAGGTGCTGCAGAACCTGGCCATGAACGCTGCCCAAGCCATGCCGGGCGGCGGCACCCTCACGGTCCGTGCCCGGGCCAGCACCCCCCCTGCCGCGGCGGGCGAGGACCTCGCGGGCGGCCCGTGGGTGGAACTCACGGTAAGCGATGACGGCCCGGGTATTCCGCAGGACCACCTGGGACGGATCTTCGACCCGTACTTCACCACGCGGCCCGAGGGCACCGGCCTGGGCCTGGCCACGGTACACTCCATCGTGCAGCGTCACGGCGGCCACATCACCGTCGCTTCCCACCTAGCTCACGGCACCAGCTTCCACATCTACCTGCCGGCCCTGACGGAGTCGCCCCAGGTGCCCACGGCGGGCCGCGGCACCGTGCCCGCCCAGGGCCGCGGCCGTATCCTGCTGATGGACGACGAGCAGATGATCCGCGACGCCGCAGGGGAACTGCTGGCCTGTGCCGGGTTCGCGGTGGATACCGCCGCCGATGGGGCCGAGGCCCTGGCCCTGTACCGGGCCGCCGCCGAAGCCGGAGAGCCCTTCAGCGCCGTGATCATGGACCTCACCGTGCCCGGCGGCATGGGCGGCGCAGAGGCGATTCGTCACCTGCGAGAGTTCGATCCCGGCGTGGTTGCGGTGGTCTCCAGCGGGTACTCGAACGACCCCGTGATGGCCAACTACCGAGAACACGGGTTTGCTGCGGTGGCGCCCAAGCCTTACCGCATGGCCACCCTGGTGGAGCTGCTTGGCAGGCTGCTGTCAACCCCGGCCAAGTGATCCCCGATCCACCGGCGTCGCTTTCCGACCGGGGGGATAGGGTAGTAAAGGGCTTCCCTGCCGACGTCGACGGCGATCCGCTCTTGGCCGCCGCTCACTCCCGCCAACCGCACCCATTCCAGAGCACAACCGGGCCGGCAACGGCCCCGCCGGAGTGGGCGGCGTCTAGTCCGGCCCCACGGTCTTCCCCGACGCAGAACGGACTTGACCGGAAACGGTCTCACCTGCCGCGGCCCGGGCGCCTTCCCACAGCACCGAGCGGGCCACCCGGCTGCGCTCTTCCGCCACAGCGCCGCGGCCCAGCACCGCCGACTGCCCAATCACGGCGCCGGCCTCCACCCGGGCCCCTGGTCCCAAATAGCTCGGCCCGAGTACCGTTATTCCCTCCCCGAGGTCATGTTCTGCCCCCGACACCACCCGCCCCGGGGCCAGAGTCGGCACCCGGTTCAGGGCCAGCAGTTCGGCGTGGGCCCCCAGGTAGCGCTGCGGGGTGCCCAGATCGCTCCAGAAGCCGCCCTCTGGCGCCAGGTAGCCACACAGGGGCGCCCCCCGCGCCACCAGGGCGGCGTGCACATCGGCGTTGATGCAGCACGGCCCATCGGGCAGGGACTCCAGCACCTCGGGTTCCAGCAAGTGCACGCCGCAGAACTCGCAGGTGCGGCCGGGTCGGGTGCCGGGCGCGCGCCGGGCCAGGAAACGCACGATGCGACCGGTGTCGTCTACCTCGATCGGCCCGTCCACTCCGGGCGCCAGGGGGCGCAACAGCAGGGTCGCCAGGGCTCCGTGGCGGCGGTGGTATCCCGCGAGGTCCGCCAGGTCCAGTTCCTGGTAGGTGTCGGCGTTGGCCAGGAAGAACGGCCCCGAGGTCAGGTGCCGGCGCCAGGGGCCCAGGGCCCCCCCGGTGCCCAGGATCTGCTCTTCCAGGCTCCAACGCACCCGAACCCCGGCGGGCACCCACGGGGCCAGCACCCCGCGCATCACCCCCGGCAGGTGGTGCAGGTTCACCACCACGTCGTCGGCCCCCGCTGCGACCAGGGCGTGGAGCACGTGGGCCGCCAGGGGCACGTCGAACAGGGGCCACGCCGGTTTCGGGCGTTCCAGGGACAGGGGCCGCAGGCGGGTTCCCAGCCCCGCGGCGAGCACGAACGCCTTCACCCGGAGACCTGCACCCCGAGTTGGCGAGCCGCCTGTCCGGCCCCGATGCCCCAGGCCGTCAGGGTACTGCCCAGTTCAGCCGGCGAGCGGACCTTCTTGTAGCGCACCCCCCGGACCCCCTTCACCCACGCTTCGCAGTCCGCCCAGTCGCCGTGCAGGCGCAGCTCCCCGTCCCGATAGCTGAGGTAGAACGGAAAACCCATCCCGGACGGAACCCCGACCGTGGGGGTTGCCGGGGCGGCCGAAGGGATCGAGGCGACCGGGGCGGCAGTCCCGCCGATCCAGGAACCGTCGCCCCGGCGCAACTCCGGCGGCGTTCCCCGGGCGAAGCCATTGGCGATCTCGTCACACCGCTCGTTGAAGGGGTGGCCCTGGTGGCCGCGCACGTGTTCCCAACACACCGACCCTGCGGGACCCTGGATCAGGGTGTCCAGTTCCTGCCACAGATCCTGGTTGAGCACGGGGTTGCCGTCGGCCTTCTTCCAGTTGCGGCGTTTCCACCCGTGGATCCAGCGGGTGATGCCGTCCTGCAGGTAGCGGGAATCGGTGACCACGCGGGCTCGTTCGCCAGGTCGAGCCCGGCGCAAGCCCTCGATCGCCGCCCGCATTTCCATGCGGTTGTTGGTGGTGCCTGCCGCGGCGCCGCCCAACTCCTCCACCTGCCCGGCCCGCACCAGCACCGCAGCCCAGCCCCCAGGCCCCGGGTTGCCGATGCAACCGCCATCGGTGTAAATGATCAACTCGTTCTGGTCGTCGAGTTTCGTGTTCGGCAAGGGTTCCGCTCCGTCGGGGGTGGTTGCGTTGACACCGGTTGCGGCTCCTTCTACCCTGAGCCGCCCCCAGATTTCGAGCATTTTCCCCGCAGAGGAGACCCCGATGGCGTTTGGCTGGTTCGGCAAGGGAAAGCAGGGCGGCACCAAGGCCCTGGAGAAGGCCCACAAAATGGCGACCCAGGCGCGCTGGGCCGAGGCGCTGAGTTTCTACGAGGAGGCTGCGGCGGACCCGACCCTCGCCGCGGAGGCCGGAGGGGGCGCCCGCGCCTGCCGCGAGCAGTTGGTGTCCTGGAATCTGGAAGAGGCCGAGGCGTTCGGCTGCGCGGGCGAAACCCAGCGCTGCCAGGAGCATCTGGAGCTGGCCCTGCAGTTGGCCTCCGGCGAGGAGGACCTGGCGGAAAGGGCCCGTGCGGCCCTGGGCCGCCTGGAAGCCAGTGCTCCGTCTGCTGCCGCGCCCGCCGCCGAACCCCGGCGCATGTTCGAACCGAGCTGCGGCGGCGCGGCCAATTGTGGCCGCTGCGACGACCCGCCGGTTGCGGAGGAAAGCCCCGGCGAGGAGCTGTTCGAGTTCTATCTCGACAGCCTCCCGGAGGCCGAGCGGCTCCTGTTGGAGCACCTGGACGTGGGGTTCCAGCGAGGCTTCGTGGCCCTGCAGCAGGGGGAGTTGGAGACCGCGCAGCCCCTGTTGGAAGAGGCCGCAGCGCGGGAACCGGACCTGCCCGGCCCGGCCTACGCCCTGGGGCTGCTGGCCGCGGTGGCCGGCGACGCCGCAGCGGCCATGGAATCCTTTCGGCGCGCCCTGGCCCTGGATCCGGATCTCGCTCCCGCCGCTCACCACCAGGCAGATCTACTGTGCGAACTGGAACGCTTCGGGGAGGCGGAAGCCCTGCTGGACACCTGGGTGGCGGGTCACCCGGAGGACCTGGAGGCCCATTTCCTGCTGGCGCGGTGCCGCGACCGCGCCGGCAACCCGTCCGGCGCCCTAGAGGCCCTGACTGCCGCCGAGAAGAGAACCGAGGAGTTCGACCCGCGTCTGTCCCTGACCCGGGCCTCGATCCTCAGCCGCCAGGGGGACGTGGAGGGGGCTCTGGCCGCGTATCAGCAGACGGCAGCCCGCAACCCCAATCTGTTGGAGGCACTGGTACCCCTGGGACAACTGCTGATCGGGCGGGGGGGAGGAGACGCCGAGCGGGCCGCCGAACTGTTCAAGCACTGCCGCCGCATCGACCCGGAACGGGGCTGGTGGCACCTGCTCCACGTGGCATCGGCTTACGCCGCCCGCGGTTGGGCGGACGAAGCCCGGGAGCTGCTGGAGGACGTCCGCGACGAACTGCCCGACAGCGATGCCGCCCGGGAACAGTGGCAGGGGGTTCTGGACAGGGTGAGCGGTGAGCGGTGAACTGTGGTCTGCCGTCCTACACCGGGGGACTCGACGGGGTCACCCCCCCCAGCCAGGCATGGCGTACAGTTCGCGGAGTTCGCCCTGCAGGACGCGCGGCGAATGCGCCCCGTCGCGCGGTTCACCGTTCCAGTTGGAGACCCTTCCTAGACCAGTCCACCACGCCACCGACGTAGTTGACCGCGTCGGGGTAGCCGCGCTGCTGCAGGTAGTTGGTCACGGCTGCACTGCGGGCACCGGTGGCGCAGACCACCACCACCTTCTTGTCCGTGGGGATCTCGGCGAGGCGGCCCGGAACCTGGTTCATGGGGATCAGCACGGAACCGGGGAGGCGGCCATCGGCGAACTCCCGGGGGGTGCGCACGTCGAGCAGGAACACCGACCCGGGGGTGCCGCGGAGTAGATCCTGCAAACCGTTGGTGTCGATGCCGGGGCCCGCGGCGCGGGCAGTGCCGGCCAGGCCCGCGAACCACAGGGCGAGGAGTACGGCGGCAATCCAGGGGAAACGAAGACACGGCAAAGCAACACCTCCAGAATGTGCGGCGCTAGCCGGCGGACCCCGCTAGGAAGCGCTTTGACGGCGCCAGGGTTCAGCCCCGCGGCACCACGCAGATGAAACGCAACCCCTCGGCGGCCGCGGCGCGGAACTGGTGCACCGCCCCGGCCGGCACGAACGCCACCACGCCGGGGGCCAGGGAAGATTCACCGTCCTCTTCCACCAGGGTCCCCTTGCCCGCCAGCACGAACACCTCGTGCTCGAAGTCGTGGCTGTGGTGGGGCGTGTGGCCCCCGGGTTCCACATCGAACACCCGCATGACGAAGTTGGGAGCCCCCTGGGGTTCTCCCACCGCGATGCGCATGCGCACCCCGGTCGCCCCCTCCATCTCCACCGCGGTGGCGGCAATCGCGTCGATCGGACCGATGTTCATCACTTCGCCTTTCCCATGGGAGATGCGTCCCGACGTTCTTCCGCAGTGGCTTCTTCGGCGGCTGCCCGGCTCCGGCTGAACCCTGCAGCCTGCGGCGCTATCCCGGCAGCACCCTGTCCCGCGCCCCCCCCTGCGCTGTCAACGTCAAGCACGGGATCGGGAGCCTCGGCGCCGTGGCCTTCAAGCGCTGCGACCGCCGCCAGCCGTGGCGGCATGCCAAGGGCGGCTGCCTGTTCCCGAGCCTCCGCGGCGGCAACCCCCTCGCCCTGCAGGTCCAGGGCGGCGGCAAGGTGCACATACGCTTCGGCGTACTTGGGATCCTCCTTCACAGCTCTGCGCAACGCCTTCACCGCGCGCCCGACCATCTTCTTGTTCAGGAACAACTCCCCCATCTGAAAGTACCGGGCGGCCTTGCCCACCGGGCAGTAGGCGCTGACCTCCGGCGACCCTTCGACCACGGGTTGCAGCATTCCGAGGGCTTCCAGCACCCGGTCGCGGAAGTCGCAACGGGTCATATTGGAGTAGCCCTCCAGCAGGTCGAGGATGTTTCCGTCGGCGTCGGCCAGGATCAGGGACGGCACGGCGATCACCCCATAAGCGTTGAACACCCGGAGGCCGTCGTCCACCAACACCGGGTAGGTCAGCCCCTGGGTAGCGGCGAAGGTGGCGATCGACCGGCGCTGCTCCGCCTCCAGCTCCTGGTGCTCCACGTTCACCGCCACCACCTGCAACCCCGTCCCCCGGTGTTCGGCATAGATCTCCTGGAACTCCCCCAGCGCTTCGGAGCTGCGCGGGCTCCAGGATGCCCAGAAGATGAGCACTGTGGCCTTTTCCCCGAGGCTGGCCAACAGCCGCACGGACTCGCCTGCGACGTCCGAGATCTCAAAATCCTTGAGGGCCTCTGCTTTGAACGTGCGCTTGAACGCCACGGCCGGGGTCACGACCACCGCGGCCAGCAGCGAGGCCAGCGCCAGGCGGCGCAACAAACGGGGGAACGGCATGGCGAAACCTCCACGGAGGCAAATGGGAACGGGGTTCCCGAGCAGATTCATCCGCCCGGATGGGTCGATCAAGCGTTTGGATGCGTCAATACCAGAGTCGGTTACTGCAAAATAAGTGTACCGCACCCCCCCGGCAGAGCTCAACAACTGCCCGGGGCACGTCGGCCTTTACTCTCAGGGGCCGTCCACGTATAGAAGGGGCCAGCGAGGAGTTGCCCACGACCCCAGCGGAGGACACGGATGGCACGCAGCGTGATCTTGGGAACCGGCTCTGCGGCACCCGGCCGCGTGGTCACCAACCTGGACCTGGAGGCCCGCCTCGACACCTCCGACGAGTGGATCACCCAGCGCACCGGGATCCGAGAACGGCGCATGGTGGAGGACGGGGGCAAGTGGTCCGACTTCATGGTGCCCGCATGCCGGGCGGCGCTGGAGATGGCGGCGGTGGCGCCCGAAGAACTGGACCTGATCATCGCCGGGACCCTCACCCCGGATATGTTCATGCCCTCCGGTGGCTGCACCCTGCAGGCCTTGCTCGGGGCCAAGAAGGCCACGGGGTTCGACGTGGCCGCGGCGTGCTCCGGGTTCGTGTACGGGTTGACCATCGCCGACCGCTTCCTGCGCGCCGACCCGGGAATGAAGATCCTGGTGGCCGGCGGCGAGGTGATCTCCCAGCGACTGGACTGGGAGGACCGCACCACCGCCGTGTTGTTCGGGGATGGCGGCGGTGCCGCGGTGCTCACCGGCGGGGAAGACGGGGAGCGCGGCATCTTGTCCAGCCGCATCTACTCGGACGGCTCCCTGTGGGATCTCCTGTATCTGCCCGGGGGGGGCTCCCAGACACCCTACGGGGAGGGGTTCGCGAAGAAGGACAACACCATCCAGATGCGCGGCAACGAGCTATTCAAGGTGGCGGTGAAGTCCATGGCCCGGGCCTGCCGGGACGCCCTGGAGGAGGCGGGGTGCGGCGCCGAAGACGTGGATCTGGTAATCCCCCATCAGGCCAACCTGCGTATCATCCAGACCCTGGCTGGATTGATGAAGGTGCCGATGGAGAAGGTGTACGTCAACATCCACAAGTACGGGAACACCTCGGCCGGCACCATACCGTTGGCCCTGGACGAGGCCGTCCGCGAGGGCCGGGTGCAGCGCGGCAGCCTGGTGCTGCTGCCGGTGTTCGGCGGCGGCCTCACCTGGGGCGCGGTGCTGCTGCGCTGGTAGTCCCGCGCATCCCGAGAGTTCGATGAACGAAACCCAGCCGGCAGCGGAGAAAGCCCGGGCCATCCAAGGCATGTTCTCCGCCATCGCCCCCACCTACGACCTGCTCAACCGCCTCCTCAGCTGCGGGGTAGACGCCTCCTGGCGCAGGGAGATGGTGTCCCATCTGCCCACAGGCCCGATCCGGGTACTGGACCTGGCCTGCGGCACCGGGGATGTGTCCATCGCCGCCGCCCACTGGCGGGAGCGAGCACGGGTCTTCGGCGCCGACTTCAGCCTGGGCATGTTGCGCGGCGCACCTCCCAAGCTGGCCCGGGAGAAACTCACCCGCCGGGTGTGCCTGCAGAACGCATCCGCCGAGGATCTTCCCTACCGGGATCAGGTGTTCGACGCTGTCACCATCGCGTTCGGCATCCGCAATGTGGTGCGCCGCGAGCGCGCCCTGGCCGAGATGCACCGGGTGCTCCGGCCGGGTGGCCGCGCCTTGCTCCTCGACTTCTCCCTACCCCCCAACCCGTTGGTGCGGACCCTCTACGGGTTCTATTTCCATCGCGTGCTGCCGTTCCTGGGTGGGCTGGTCTCGGGCAACTTCGCTGCCTACCGGTACCTTCCGGAGAGCGTCGCCGGGTTTCCCGCCAGGGAAGAGTTTGCGGCGATGATGCGCGGCGCGGGGTTCTCCCCGGTGGCCCACGCGGACCTCACCCTGGGGGTGGCGACCCTGTACCGCGGCACCAAGCCCTGATCCTGTTTCCCCGGCATACGGACGCGGGGCCGCCCCGTACCGGAACGGCCCCGCGCATTTTGAACCCCTTCCCGCCCGACCTCGTTACCGCTTCTCCAGCCCGCACTCGCGGATCTTGGTGAGCAGGGTCTTGTAGCTCACGTCGAGGATGTTGGCGGCCTTGCGACGATTCCAGTTGGTCTGCTGGAGCACCGCGGCAATCATGCGCCGCTCCACCTCGACCGCGGCCTTGTGGGCGATCTCCTTCAGGGAGATCACCGCACCGCTATCCAGATCGACGCCTGCCAGGGGGTCGCCGGTGGACAACGGGGTATGCATGGGAGAGGCCGGGTTCACGTTCTTTTCGCGGAACTCACTGAAGATGAACCGCTCGTCGTCCAGGATCACCAGGCGCTTGACCAGGTTTTCCAGTTCGCGCACGTTTCCGGGCCACTGGTAGGAGAGAAAGTGCGCCATCAACTGGTCGCTCACCTCGGTGCGGGTCCGGCCGTACTTCTCGGCGTACTTGTGCAGGAAAAAGCGGGTGAGCAGGGGCACGTCCTCGCGCCGGTCACTCAGGGACGGCACGCGAATATTGACCACGTTGAGGCGGTAGTAGAGGTCCTCGCGGAACTCTTTGTTATCCACGGCCTCCCGCAAATTGCGGTTGGTAGCACACACCACCCGCACGTCCACCGTGATGGTCTCGTTGCCCCCCAGCCGGGCAAACTCGCGGTCCTGTAGCACTTGCAGCAGTTTGGCCTGCAGCCCCAGGCTCAACTCCCCGATCTCGTCGAGGAAGATGGTGCCCAGGTGGGCGTACTCGAACTTACCCTCCTTGCGCTTCAGTGCCCCGGTGAACGCCCCCTTCTCGTAGCCGAAGAGCTCGCTCTCCAGCAAGTCGGGGGGCAGGGCGGCACAGTTGATCTTGACGAAACGCTGCTCGCGCCGCGAGGACTTGCGGTGCAGGCGCCGGGCCACCAGTTCCTTGCCGACCCCACTCTCACCGTCCACCAGCACGGTGACGTCCGTGTCGGCGATGTTGTCGAGCAACTCCGTCATGGCCTGCAGCGCCGGACTGACGCCGACGATCGGGTCAGCCTCCTCCTGGCGTTTGAGCCGGGTCTTGAGTTGCTGGATCTCCTTGACCAGGCGGCGACGCTCCAGGGCCTTCTCCACCGCCATCTGCAGTTCGTCCACCTCGAAGGACTTGTCGATGTAGTCGTAGGCGCCGGCCTTCATGGCCTTGACCACGGTGGCGGTCTGACCCACCCCGGAGAGCATGATGACCGGGAGATCCACGGCCTCTTCGCGGATGTGGGTGAGGGTCTTGATGCCGTCCATGTCCGGCATCATGATGTCGAGGATCACCACATCGGGATTCAGGCCGTTGTCGATGCGCGCCAGGGCCTCCACCCCACCGTTGGCGGACACTACCCCATAGCCCTGCAGCGACAGCAAGCTGTCCAGGTACTCACGGATTCCCGGATCGTCGTCCACCACCAGGATGGTTGGCGCGTCGGCCATCAGTGCCCCCAAATGTGCTGTGTTACCACCCGTCTCGCTGTCTTCACGGCTCTCAACAGATGCGCGGCAGCAGTTCCCCTGCAGGGGCATCCACCAGCCGCCGCCCCCCCAGGGGGGTGCGCGCCACCACCCGGGCGCCGCCGTGCCGCACCCTGCCGATCATCACCGCCCGCTGCCCCTCGGGGCAGCCCTGCAGGGCCGCCAGGGCTCGCGCCGCCTCGGCCCCGGGCACGACCGCCAGCATACACCCCTCGTTGGCGATGTGCAGCGGGTCGAAGCCCAGCAGGTCACAGGCGCTGCGCACCCCAGCGACGACGGGAATGGCCTGTTCGTCGATCTCGATCTCCACCCCGGACTGGGCCGCAATCTCGTTGAGAGTTCCGGCCACCCCACCGCGGGTGGGATCACGCAGCACATGCACCTCGCAACCGGACGCCAGCAACTCTGCCACCAGTCCTCCCAGGGGAGCCACGTCGCTGACCACCTCGGTGCGAAACGCCAGCCCCGCCCGCCGGGAGAGCACCGCGATGCCGTGGCGGCCGATGTCACCGCTGAGCAACACCACGTCGCCGACCCGCGCGCGGTCGCCGGCGATAACCACCCCTGCGGGCACCACCCCTACCCCTGCGGTGGTGATGAACGGCCCCATGCCGGAGTCCACCACCTTGGTGTCGCCGGCGACGATCTCGACCCCCGCCTGCAAAGCCCGCCGAGCCATGGCGTCCACCACTTCCTCCAGGTCCGCCAGGGGGAACCCCTCCGGCAGGATGAAACCGGCGGTGAGGTAGCGCGGGCGGGCGCCGCTCATGGCGAGATCATTCACCGTGCCGCACACCGCCAGATCCCCCAGGTTGCCGCCGGGAAAACGCCACGGCGTAACCACGAACGCGTCGGTGGTCAGCGCCACCCGCCCGGGGGGCAGGTCCACCAGGCCGAAGTCGTCGAGACGATTCAGCACCGGATTTCCCAGCCGCGCCAGGAACAGGTCTCGCACCAGTTCCCGACTCTCCACCCCGCCGCCTCCGTGGGCGCCTTCCACCACTCTACCGGACACCGCCGTCACACCTCCCGGTAGCGGTAGTGGGCGCCACAGGCGCCCTCGGAGCTGACCATGCACGCACCCACCGGGGTCTGCGGTTTGCAGCGCCCGGCAAACAGAGGACACTGGTGCGGGGCGAGAACCCCCCGCAGCACGTCCGCGCAACGACAGCCCTGGGGTTCCGGGGCCGAGAACCTCTGCCCGTCCAGGAACCGTCGGCGGGCGTCGAACTCTGCATAGGCCAGGGCCAGGTCGTAGCCGCTCCGGGGCAGCTCCCCCAGCCCCCGCCAATGGGAATCGACCGGCTCGAACACCTCGTCGAGAAGGTCGAGCGCCACCCGGTTGCCCGCGGGCGTCACGGCCCGGGGGTAGGCGTTCTCCACCCTAGCCTCGCCGGAGTGCATCTGCTCCAAGACCCCCAGCAATCCCAGCAGCATGTCATTCGGTTCGAAACCTGCAATCACGCAGGGAATGTGGAACTCTTCGACCAGGCACCGGTAAACATTAGCTCCGAGCACCATGCTGGCATGCCCGGGGCACAGGAACGCCCCCACCTGGACCTCGGCGTCGCGCAGCAGGGCCACCATTGCCGGCAGCAAGGCCTTGTGGGCCGAGAGCACGGAGAAGTTCTCCAGACCCCGGTCACGGGCAGATCTCACCGCCCAGGCAACGGTGGGGGCCGTCGTCTCGAACCCCAGGCCGAAGAACACCACCTGGCGCCCAGGCCCGGCTGCGGCAATCTCCAGGGCGTCCGCCACGGAGTACACCACCCGCACATCGGCCCCCCGGGCCCTTGCCTCCGACAGAGTGGTGGCGCTGCCCGGCACCCGCAGGGCGTCGCCGAAGCTGGCCACGGTGCAGCCCTGTTCCAGGGCCAGGTGAATCGCCTCGTCGAACGCCGCCACCGGGGTGACACATACCGGGCACCCGGGGCCGGACTGCAGTCGCACGGCGGCGGGCAACAAGCTGCGCAGCCCCAGTCGGGCGATGGCCACGGTGTGGGTGCCACACACTTCCATCACCCCCACCGGTGGGCCGGAGTAGGCCCGCACCCGTGCCAGCAGCTTTTTTGTCAGTGCGCCATCGTGGGCGAAGTCAGGGAATGACGTCACCCAGCACCTCGCGGAACAGGGCAAGCGTCTCGCGGGCCTCTTCGGGGTCCACCTTGTGCAACGCAAATCCAGCGTGGACGATGACGAACTCGCCGACCGCGGCGTCGCCCAGCAGTGCCAGGGAAACGCTGCGGCGGGTGCCGCCGAAGTCCACCTCGGCGGTGCCATCGGGTTGCAGGGTGAGGATCTCTCCGGGGACGGCGACACACATTCCGGAACTTCCTCTCGGTGCGGTGTGGGGCAGGCAGGCGCGGCGGGGAGGGAGCGAGGCCGCAGCGATGGCGCGCAGCGACCGGGGATCAGGAGTCGGTATCGACCCTGACCTTGAGTTCCTTGCCGACCTTGAAGAAGGGGAGTTTCTTGTCGGGCACGCGGATCGGCTCGCCGGTCTTGGGGTTGCGCCCCATATAACCGTCGTACTTTTTGTTGGCAAAGCTGCCGAAGCCCCGGATCTCGATCCGTTCGTCCTGGAGAATGGCATCGACAAAGGCATCGAAGAAGACGTTGACCGCCTCCTTCGCCGCCTTCATGGAGAGCCCTCCCCGCTCCGCCACCAACTTGACCAGGTCCGACTTATTCATCCACGCCTCCTACAACACCCCTCAGGGCATGGAACACTCCGTGGTGCCCCCGGCAGGACTCGAACCTGCGGCACCAGGATTAGGAATCCTGTGCTCTATCCGCCTGAGCTACGGGGGCTCGAGCCGCTGGAGAACTCGATGCTAGATGGGCCATCGGTCGAAGTCAAGAGTTGTTTCAGCAGGTTAGACCATCTTGCCGGTTGACCCGGGGGAACGCTGTCCTCTATACAGGGGCGCTTCCCACCCCCCGCCCTGTGCCGCGAGAGAACCATGATCGACCTACACATTCACAGCGACTGTTCCGACGGCGCGCTGTCCCCCGAGGCCCTGGTAGAACGCGCGCACCGGCTGGGCCTCCGCGCCCTGGCCCTCACGGATCACGACACCGTGGCGGGCAACGACCGTGCGGTGGCGGCCGGGAAGCAGTGGGGGCTGCCGGTGCTGGCCGGCATCGAGATCTCCACCCAGTGGCGGGGACTCACCTTCCACCTGCTGGGCTACGGGGTCACTCGCACCGACGGCGCGGTGGCTTCCACCCTGGAGTTCCTGGTGGAGAGCCGGCGCCAGCGCAACCCGCGCATGGTGGAGAAACTGCGGCACCTGGGGGTAGAGATCACCATGGAGGAGGTGCGAGCCAGGGCGGGCGGAGAGGTGGTGGGGCGCCCCCACTTCGCCGCGGTGCTGCTGGCCAAGGGAGTGGTTCGCTCCAACCAGGAGGCGTTCGACCGTTTTCTGGGACGGGGCGCGCCAGCCTATCTGGATAAAGCCCGCTTGGACCCGGAGGCGGCGTGCCGCTTGGTGCACGACGCCGGAGGGGTGGCGGTGCTGGCGCATCCCGGGCTGGTCGAGCGTGACCGGCCCGACCTCCTGGTGCCCCTGTTGGACCACATGACCGGCCTGGGCATGGCCGGAATCGAAGCGTACTATAGCCGCCACGACCCGGGGCAGACCCTGCAGTACCGCAACCTGGCCCGGCAGCGGGGCCTGCTGGTCACCGGCGGCAGCGACTTCCACGCCCCGGGACAGGGCGCGCCGGAACTGGGGCGCGGCCTCGGCGGCCTGTTCGTGCCCGACACCTGTTGGGAAGCCCTGGAGGACCGACTGGCGACGGGCGGGTAACCCCACCTGGTCCTGTTTCCCGGGACCGGCGTGGGCGACTCCGGCGCACTGGAACGATACCGACGTCCGCGCTTCGGCCTGCCACACCCCCGGTCAGTAGCGCAGCCGAGCTCCGACGCCCCCTTCCCGCTGCAGCCCGTCCACCCCAGCCACCGCCACGACGGTGCCGTCGGTGGCCAGGGTGCCGCGCACCAACTCCTCACCCAGGTCCACCCCTTCCGCCGGCGCGCCGCACCCCGGACAGCCCAGGGGCACCTTCACCCCCAGGGCACCGCAACCGAAACACTTCCAGCCCATGTCCCGGAACCCCTCATCCAGATACAGTTGGTGCACCTTGCCCGACGCCACGGCGTCGGCCACGGCGGTCGGCCCCACCACCGCCCGGCCCGGGCCGGCGCTCCGGTCCAGCAGGTCGTCCACCGCGGCGCGGTCCCTGGCCGCCCGCACGCCCGCCACGGCATCCAGTGCGTGGGCCAGTATCGCAGCAGCAGAAGCGGTGGGATCCAAGTGCAGGGGCGTTCCCACCCGAGCCAGGATCCGCTTCGGCAGGTGCTGCTCGAACGCCGACAGCAGTGCGTCCTGTCCCGACAACAGCACCGTCTCGGCCCCGCCCTCGTCGGCCCAGCGCACCAGGTGCTCGGCCAGCCGCTTGAGGTTCCGGTGCAGGTGCTCGTCCACGTGGCGCTGGTAGCGTCCCTGGCTCCACCCTCCCTGGTCGTGGCGGCCAGGGAACTCCTCGTCCCGGAAGGAAAACTGCTTGCACACGCTGCCCAGTTCGAACTCCAGTACCTGACCCGCGTCAGCGGCCACCAGCGCCACCAGGCCCCCCTTGCCGGTGTGGGCGTGCTCCGCCGCCGGGCGCAGCAGGGGGCGATCGGAGCACCCGAGGTAATCCGAGAACGGCAGGTGACTGCGGACCACCCGGTAGACCCCCAGCGCCGCGCACGCGAACACCGCAATGCCGGCGTAATCCTCGTCCCACTCCCGGTTGACCAAACCGCGTACGTAGTGGCTCACCTTGTCCGCATCGTCCTGCACGGCCGGCGGCTGGACGCCATCGCGTTTGGCCGCCTCGGCAAGGCACTCCTTGAGCCGGGTCTTGACGAAGATGCGCACGCGTTCCCGCTGTTTTTCGCCGTCCCAACGAGTATTCAAGTAGAGGGTGAAGAAGGGGGAGGTGGTGCGGGGAAGTCGAGCCAACCGTTTCAGGTCTTCCAGTAGGGGCATCGCGTCCTCCTGTCTCCGGCGCCAGCCGGCGTGGTGAGCTGCCTCGCAGGGTAGTGGGCGGTTGCCGGGTGTCAAGCCGCCACCCGCATCGGGTGGTGGTGCCTCCCTACCCCCAGTGTTACACTGCGGGTTCAGACTCCCGCCGTGCCCATCTCCAGGAGCCACATGGCGTCCGACCCAGCACCAGAGACCCACGACCTGGCCGTGATCGGCGGGGGCATCACCGGGGCCGGAATCGCCCGCGATGCCGCCCTCCGGGGCCTGTCCTGCGTGCTGTTGGAGCAGGGAGATTTCGGCTCGGGCACCTCTGCCAAAACCACCCGGCTGGTGCACGGTGGCCTGCGCTACCTGGAAAACGGGGATCTCCCCCTGGTGATCGAGTCCCTGCGCGAACGGGAACTCTTGCTCCACCTGGCCCCCCACCTGATCCACCCCATCCCGATCCTGCTGCCCCTGTACCGCGGGGAGTCCCGCAAGAAATGGAAGCTGAGCCTGGGGCTGCGTCTGTACGACCTGCTCAGCCTTGGCAAGGGGACCCCCCACTACGGCATGCTCGAACCCCGGGAGGCGCTGCGCAGGGCGCCTCACCTGGAAGCCGCCGGCCTGGCAGCCGCCGGCCTGTTCTACGACTACCAGATCCCCCTGCCGGAGCGCCTGGTGCTGGAGAACATATTCTCTGCCCAGGAGAACGGTGCTACCTGCTGGAACTACCGGGAGGTGGTGGGTATTTCGCGGCGGATGGACCGCTTCGAACTCCAGGTTCGGGACCGGCTGGACGGCTCTTCCCATCTGGTGTGCGCCCGGGTGGTGGTCAACGCCACGGGCCCCTGGGCCGACCAGGTCGGCGCCCTGCACCTGCCGGGCCTGCCACCCAAAGTCCTCCCCACCAAGGGCACCCACCTGGTGGTGGCGTCCGACACCGACCACGCCGTATTCAGCGGGGCCACCCCCGATCAACGGCTGTTCTTCACCCTTCCCTTGGCTGGCATGACCCTGGTGGGCACCACCGACACCCCCTGGAGTGGCGACCCGAGCACCGCCGCCGCAGACGCCGCCGACGTGGAGTACCTGCTCAACGGGCTGCGCCACCTGTACCCTTCCCGGCACTACGGACCGGACGACGTGTTGTGGACCTACAGTGGGGTCCGGCCCCTGGCCCTGCAGCGCAGCAGCAAGAACCCCGGCGCCCTGTCCCGCCACCACGTGCTCCACCGCGACGGCACCGACGGACGTTTCCTCACCATCGTCGGCGGCAAGTACACCACCTTCCGGCGCATGGCCGAGGACACCGTGGACACCACCTGCCAACTGCTGTCCCGGAGAGTGCCCAGCAGCACCAAGACCACCCCGCTGGCCGGCGGCGGTTTCCCGGACCCGGTGCTGTTCCGCGAACAGCTCTGCGAGTGCACCGAGCGCTTCCCCGACCTGCCCCGGGAGGACGTGGAGCACCTGGTGGCGCTGTACGGCCGCCGCTGCTGCCAGGTCATCGACCTGGAGATCGAAGACCCCAGGATCAGCGGCCCTCTGGCACCGGGATACCGGGACCGCCGCTCCCAGGTGGTGTACGCCGTACAGCACGAATCCGCCCGCACCCTGGCCGATGTGGTGCTGCGCCGACTGCACATGGGGTTGAGCGCCGACCGGGGCGCCTCAGGAGCCGCGGCGGTGTCCGAACTGATGGCCAACGAGTTGGGGTGGGACGAGAACACCCGCAGGGAGAACCTGGAGGAGTTCAGGCATCAGATCGCCGCGGAAACGACCCTGCCCTCGAGCTGAGTTCCCGGTGCCGGACGACGCCCTATGACCGCGGACCGGCGTGGCCCTGGGGGGGCGAAGATGGACCCGGACAGGAAGCGGTTTTCCCGCCTCACCGCCGCCGCGCTCCGGCCACTGGTGATCACCGGCGCCGGGGTGTCCGCGGAAAGTGGCGTCCCCACCTTCCGCGGCGACGACGGCCTGTGGCGCAGCCACCGCGCCGAGACACTGGCTACTCCGAGAGCGTTCGCGGCAGATCCCGGGCTGGTGTGGCAGTGGTATGACTGGCGCCGCAGCCGGGTGGCTCCCGCCCGCCCCAACCCTGCCCATCGCTGGATCACCAACTACCTGGCCGAACGCCCGCACGGCCTGTTGGTTACCCAGAACGTGGACGGCCTGCACCGGCTCTCCGGACTCCCCGACCCGGTGGAGATCCACGGTAGTCTGTGGACCGTTCGCTGTACCGTTTGCGGAGCGGAAGCAGAGGACCGCCGGGTACCCCTGCCGATTCCGCCCCGCTGCGCCGGGTGCGGCGGCCTGCTGCGACCCGGAGTGGTGTGGTTCGGGGAACCCCTGCCGGCGGCGGCCCTGGAGCGTGCGGTTACAGCGGCGGCGGTCGCAGACCTGGTCCTGGTGGTCGGCACCTCGGCGGTGGTGTACCCGGTGGCGGGGCTTCCGGCTCTGGCCCGGGACGCGCCGCTGGTGGAGATCAACCCCGAACCAACCCCCTTGAGTCCCGGCGCCATGTTCGCCGTGCGCGCCCGGGCCGGGGAGTTCCTGGGGCCACTGTGCTGACCCGAGGCCGTGACAGACACTGCCCACTGTCATTGGGGCGACCGTTCCCTGGACAGGGTAGCTGGCGCAGCTATGCTGGCTGCGCCGGCTCGGGGCCCCTTGCTTTGATCACTAACCTAGTTATAATTGGACGCGGTTTGCCCATCCCTGGGCGGCCACGAACGTCCACAGACAACTACGGATGTCCCCGGTGGGACCGAGGAGGAACAGCGATGTGCCAGAGTTACCGGAAACCCTGCGCCTGCGGACAGAAGACCTCGGAGATCTTTTTCGGAAAGATGGTGCTCGACGAAGCTGCCGTGCGGGGGGTGTACTGCCCCGAGTGTAGCCCCACGGTGGACCTGGACCCCAAGACCATGGTGCCGGACAACGGTTGGGTGCTGGAACTCGACGCGGATGTGATCGCCGCCTTCGCGCCGCGGATGGAGATGACCAGCGATGACGTAACCGCCGAGAAGGTATTCGACGCCGACTACGTGACCTGGGTTGGGTTCAGCCCCGAAGACAACCGGACCCGTTCCGAGGAACGCGCGGAGATCGCCAAACGCTTCGAAGGCGACCTGAAGGGGCAGTTCGAAGCCCTCAAGCAGTGGGCCCTGGATCGCGAGAGCCGGTTCTACAGCGCCGGGTGGCGCAAGGCTACCCAGAAGAAGACCCAGTTCCACTGAGCTGGATCCACGGTCTTGAGGAGTTGCAGAAGAAAGGCCCCCCAGGGGCCTCTGGCGCAACCCGCCCACGGGCCCTGACGTCCGGTGGGCAACCTGCTGACAGACATGGGGAGAGAAACGGAACGGAGCTATTCCACCCGGGAACACCCTGGATGCACTCCCCTGGTGCAATAGAGTGGAGAGTCATTTTCAACACCTACCGTAGCGCATCGAAGATCTCGCTGGGATTTCAGTAGGTTGGCGCACCCAGGGTTTCGCCCCGCAGACGGCTTCCCGGCGCAAGCCGGCCTGGCCCCCCGGGCCGCGGAGGCCCCTCGCGCACGCACCGTTCCCCGCTCTTCTTCCAGGAGGCCCCATGAGCCCGTTCGTGCCGGACCACTACCGCCTGCGCCTCCGCCCCGACCTGCAGCGGTTCACGTTCCAGGGCCACGTCGCCATTGGCGGCACGCTGACCGGCCCCACGCATGCCGTGCACCTGCAGGCGCGGGATCTGGTCATCGACGAGGGCACCGTGGAGGATGCCCAGGGAACCCAGACCGGTTCCCCGCGCAGCGGCGAAAAGGGCCGGCTCGACTTGGCCCTGCCGCGGAGCGCTTCCGGCCCCGTGCGGGTGATCCTCACCTACCGGGGCACCATCAACGACGCCATGGCGGGGTTCTACCGCAGCCGCTACCGTGCCGGGGAACAGGAGGGCTGGCTCGCCCTCACCCAGTTTCAAGAGAGCGACGCGCGCCGCGCCCTGCCCTGCGTAGACCACCCGGCGGCAAAGGCCGTGTTCGAGGTGGAGTTGGACGTAGGTGCGGGGATGACAGCCCTCTCCAACACCCCTGTTGCAGAAGAGATCCCCTTGGGGGAGGGCCGGCGTCTGGTGCGCTTTCACCCCACACCGAAGATGTCCACCTATCTGCTGTTCTTCGCCGTGGGTCGGTTCGCCCTGCTCACCGACAGCGAAGACCCGCGGGTCCGGGTCGCGACCCTGCCGGGGGTCCCAGGGGAACACGCGAGCCTCGGCCTGGAGTTCGGACGGGACTCCCTGCGGTACTGCGAAGAGTACTTCCGGATTCCCTACCCATTGGCGAAGATGGACCTCATCGCCGTGCCCGACTTCGCCTTCGGCGCCATGGAGAACTGGGGGGCGATCACCTTTCGGGAAAACCTGTTGCTCCGAGTCCCCGGAGTGACCTCCCGTCTCGGCGAGGAACGCATCTGCGAGGTGATTGCCCACGAGGTGGCCCACCAGTGGTTCGGCAACCTGGTGACCCCGGAAGACTGGCAGTACCTGTGGCTCAACGAAAGCTTTGCCACCTACTTCTCCTACAAAGTCTTGGACGAACGCCGGCCCGAGTGGCAGGTGTGGCAGACGTTCCTGCTGGGCCAGACCGAGGTCGCCCTGGAGCGGGACGAACTGCTCTGCACCTTTGCCATCGAGATGCCCGGGGATACCGACCGCCAGGTGGCGATCACCGAGAGCACCGCGCCGATCATCTACAGCAAGGGAGGCAGCATCCTGCGACAGGTGGAGGGTTTCATCGGCGCGGACGGGTTCCGCGATGGCCTGCACCGCTACCTCCAGCGCCACGCGTACGCCAGCGCCGCCAGTCACCACCTGTGGGACGCCCTCGGCGAGGCTGCGGACAAACCGGTCTCCGCAATGATGCGCGGCTGGGTCGAGCAACCCGGGCACCCCGTGGTGGAGGTAACCCGTCGCGGCCACCGCCTGCACCTGCGCCAGCGCCGTTTCACCCTGCTCCCGTGCGACGACGGCGCGGTGTGGCGGGTGCCGATCCGGGTGGCGGCGTTCCTCCCAGGTGGCGGAGTCGAGCACCGGGACTGCCTGCTGGAGACCGAACGGGCAGAACTGGAACTCCCCCCGGGCACCGAGGCGTACAAGGTCAACGCGGACCAGACCGGCTTCTACCGCGTCCACTACCTGGACCCCGCCGACCGCGCCGCCCTGGGCCCCCGGGTGCGCACCGGCGAACTCGCGTCGCCGGACCGGTGGGGACTGCACAACGACCTGTATGCCCTGGTGCTCGGGGGCCGGGCCACGCTCGAGGAGTACCTGGCGTTCCTCGGCTGGTTCGATCGCGAGGAGCAACTGCTGCCCCTCGGCAGCATCGCCCGCGCCCTGCGGCACTTGCACCGGGTGCTGCCCGCGGACCGGGCAGGGCCGGTCGCCGACGTGGGGGCGCGACTGTTGCAGAAGAGTCTGGATCGCATCGGCTACCTCCCCCGGGACGGGGAAGTCCACGCCACCTCCGTACTGCGGGACCAGATCCTGTGGGACGCCGCGGTGTTCGGGGCTCCCCGCCCCCTGGAGGCAGGCGCACAGGCGTTCGAGCGATTGCGCCACGGCGGGCCGGTGGCGGCCGACGTGGTCAAATCAGCGTTGCAGATCGGTGTGTGGACGACGACGGATCCCGACCCCTGCCTGGGGTGGCTACAGGGGCGATTTCACAGGGCAGAGACCGAACACGAACGGATCAACCTCCTCACCGCCCTGGGATCCTGGCGCCGACCGGAAACCCTCGCCGCAAGCCTGCGCTTCGCCCTGGACCAGGTGCCGGACCGCATCCGCTTCGTGCCCCTGGTGGCCGCCGCGGCCAACCCGGTGGCGGGACCGGCCCTGTGGGAGTGGTTCGAGGAACACATCGGTGAACTGGAGGGGTTCCACCCCATGCTGTTCGAGCGGGTGCTGGCTGCGATCGTCCCGGTGGCGGGCCTGGCCGACCCCCAGCACGCCCGGACGTTCCTCGACGCCTACGTCGCCCGGCGGCCCCAGGTGGGGGAGGTGGCGGCACTCGCCCTAGAGAAACTGGAGGTCAACCTCCGGCTGCGGGAAACAACATAGGGGGATGCGGAGCGCCCGGCCGCAAGGGCCGTTGTGGGAACCGCTTGTTCCAGCAGTCCCTCGCTCGACAGGTAGACGAGCTGGCCCCCAGCATGCCGTCCAAGATCTGAACCGTCGGAGCGGCGGCGGCCAAGCGGAGGAGCCCGCCCACGACCCCCGTGGGGTTCCATGATGCCTGTCGGAATGCCCACTCTTGCGAACCTTCCGGGTCCGGTTCACCGCGCCACCGGAGAGCCCCCATGGTTGAGTCTCACCGGGCCGCGGCAGCGGTGGAGAAGCCGTCGCTGAACTCGTCCTCAGTGGCCGAGCCCGCAGCCGGCCCGGATTCGCGTCGTCAGAAGATCGAGATCCCGGTCTTGGTGGTGAACAACTCGAGGGCGAGGGTACCCGCCAGGGAGTTTCCGTGCTCGTCGAGCCCTGGCGACCAAACACAGACGCTGAAGCGTTTCGGCATCACCGCGAGGATGCCGCCGCCCACGCCGCTCTTGCCCGGCAGGCCCACCCGGTAGGCGAAATCCCCCACGGCATCGTAGGTACCGCAGGTCAGCAGCAGGGAGTTCACGTACTTCGCCTGGCTGGCCGAGAGCACCCGGTCGCCGCTGGCTGGCACTACGCCCCCGTTGGCCAAGAACAGGGCGGCGGTGCACAGTTCGCGGCAGCTCATGGCCAGGGAGCAGTGGTGGAAGTAGGCGTCCAGCACGACCTCTGGCGCGCCGTCGAGGTTCCCGAAGCTCTTCAGGAAGTGGGCCATGGCCTTGTTGCGGTGACCGGTGCGCTGCTCCGAGTGCGCCACCGCCAGGTCGAAGTCGATGTCATCCACCCCGCAAAGGCGGCGGACGAAATCACGCACGGTGTGCTTGGCGTCCGCGAGCCGGGCCAGGATGACGTCGGTGACCACCAGCGCGCCGGCGTTGATGAACGGGTTGCGGGGCTTGCCGTTCTCAACCTCGAGCTGCACCAAGGAGTTGAAGGGGTTGCCCGACGGCTCGCGGCCGACCCGCTGCCACAGCGCCTCATCGGCCAACTGCATCGCCAGGGTAAGGGTGAATACCTTGGAGATGCTCTGCACGGAAAACCGCTCCGCGCACTCCCCTACACCGTAGACCGCGCCGTCCACCGTGTGTACCGCCATTCCGAACCGATCCGGGGGTACCGCCGCGAGTTCCGGGATGTAGGTCGCCACCCGTCCCCGGGCGCAACAGGGCCGGACCTCTCGGAAGATATCTTCCAGAATGGCTGGGTAGTCCATGGGTGTCCCCTTTCGGAGGGAAGGGGAGACCCCTTCGGGGTCCCCTGGGGGGGCTCCGCCTCGGGCCGCGCGACAGGCGCGGCCGCGGGGCCTCGGCTGGACTCAGCCCCGGCGGCTGATCAGAATCAAGGGAACCTCCGTCTCCCGGGCGATCCGCATGGGAATGTCGCCGAACACCTTCTGGCTGCGGCTGCGGCGCTGCATGCCCATCACCACCACGTCGTAGTCCACAGCACGCGCCACCACCTCACCACCCGGGTCGTCCGAGCTCACCACCTCCAGTTCGTAGGAGCCCGAAACCTCGTCCCCCGCCAAAGCCCGCATCTCCCGCTCCAGGCGGCGGCGCGTCTCGTCGGAGGTGCCGGGAGCGACCACCCGCAGGAAGGTGAGGAGGGTGTCGTTCCGGCGCGAGAGGCTGGCGAACAGCCGCGCCCGCAGATAGCTCTGGTCAGGGCGACCGCCGATCGGCACCAGCACCCGACGCGCGTCAGTGAGTTGCCAACGGACCGGCGTGCGGGCCACCACCACGTCGGCTGGCACGCGGCCGATGAGTTCCTCCACCCGCCGCTCCACCCCCGGCGCCTCGAGACGGGTCAGTCCCAGGACCAGGCTCTCGCAGCGGTGGATGCGCGCCACCCGGACGATCTCCTCCCAGGGATCGCTGGAGATGGTGATCAGGGTCTCCGGGCTCAGGTGGCCCGCGAAGCTCGCGTGGAGCGACTCGCCCAGCACGGCCTGGGCGTCGCGCAGGGCGGGGCTGAACTCCTCGGGCTGCCAAGCGGCAGGCCGGGCCACCACCGAGAGCACCAGCACCCGCCCGACGCCGGGGGGCACCAAAGCGTCCGCCACCCCCACCAGGCTCGCGGCGCTCGCCGGGTTGGCCACCGGCAGCAGGGTGAGGGGGTTGTGACCCCGGAGCCGCGCCAGTTCCGGGTCCCGGGCCTCGGCGCCCGCATCGGCCACCCGCGCCCCCGGTGCGAACAGGGTCAGATAGAGACCCATGCCCGCAGCCAGCCACACGGCGCCGAGGGCCCCGGCGGCGGGGACGGCAAACCCCTGGAACACGCCGAGGCCCAGGCACGCGGCGGCTCCGGCGACGGCGACCACGGGAAACCGCCGGTCGCCCGAGCGGCGCCGGGCCAGGATGGCCGCCCAGTGGGCCATCGCAAAGCTCACCAGGAAAATCAGGCTCGAGGCGGCCCCGGCGGCGTCCACGTCGCCGATCGCCAGCACTACGGCGCCTACCGCCGCCGCCGTGGCCGCCAGGGCCCAGGCGGGCGCCCCCCCGTCCCCCCGGATGCGCCCCAGGCGGCGGGGCAGGGTCCGGTCGCGAGCCATTGTGAACGCCACCCGCGACGCGCCCAGCAGGTTCGCCTGCAGGGCGCTGAGCATCGAGAGGAGCCCGGCCACGATCACCAGGAGGTACCCCGCCGGGCCCAGAAACCGCTCACCGGCAGCTGCGATAAGCCCCTCGGGGTTGCGCGCCGCTGCCTCACCGACCGCCGCACCCGGTTCGACCCCCACCGTAGTGATCAGAAACAGCAGGGGCAGATAGATCGCCAGGGCAATCCCCAGGGACAGGTACATGGAGCGGGGGAGGTTCCGGCGGGGGTCACGCACCTCGCCTCCAACGGCCGCGATCAGGTCGAACCCCTGGAGGGCGATGAAGCTGTACCCCATGGCCTGCAGGAGTCCCCCGCCGCCGCCGGAGAAGAACGGGGTGAGTTGGGCGGCCGCCGTGCCGACCGGGGCACGCAGGAGACACACGCCCCCCGCCGCGATCAGCACCGCGAATACCACCACCTTGCCCACGGTTGCCCACTGTCCCCCGCCCCGCGGCCGCAGGATCAACGATCCCGAGTAGGCTCCCGTGGCCGCCAGGGCCAGGAACACCCGAAACCCCCGACCCACCAACCACCCGGGCACCGCGACCCACCGGGACAGCCCCCAGCGGGCGAACTCCACCGCGAACGCGGCGAAACCCAGCGCGTACAGCACCGCCGCCACGATCGACGCAAACCACACCACCCACCCCACGGTGAACGCGACCTCGATGGACATCACCTTCTTGGCATAGGCGTAGCTGCCCCCCGACTCGGGGAACGCCCGGGCCAACCGCCCAAAGCTGATTGCGGTGAGGGCGGCGATCGCGCCGTTGAGACCGAACGCCACGATGGCGGACGGCCCTGCGGCGCGGAACGCGACCCCGGCCAGCGCCAGGATGCCCCCGCCGACGATCGCCCCCACCCCCACCCCGGTGGCGCCCCACAACCCTAGGTGGCGGGCGGATTCCGCTGGTTGGGTCACCGGTTTCGACCTCCCGCCACCGCGCCCCGGTGCACTTCCTTTGCCCCAGGGACTGATCTTTCCTGCCGGCGGAGTCGGCTCCGGCAACCCGAACGCCGCCGCACCATGGCTGTCTCCTTGGCCTTTCCTGCCGATACCCAGAAACGGGCACGGGCTCGGCCTTTCATGTCCCTTCTCCGGCGCCCGTGTCAAGGAGTCGGAGTCGCGTGGGCACAACACTCGACCTCCGGCGAGCGGGTCGGTGGCCGGGGCGCGGAAACGAACGAGGGCCCCCACGGGGCCCTCGTTCGTTTCCGGATTGCAGTTCCTTCACCGGTTCAGTTAGCCACCTGGTGCAGGTGCACATCCCGCTGCGGGAAGGGGATGGAGATGCCGGCCTTGTCCAGCTCCTCCTTGATGGCGCGGGTGACCTCGAAGTACACGTCCCAGTAGTCGGCTGTGTTCACCCAGGGGCGCACCACGAAGTTCACCGAGGAGTCGGCAAGCGCCACGACGGCGACCTTGGGGGCCGGGTCGGCGAGAACCTTGGGGTGATCGGCCAGGAGCTTCTCCAGCACCTCCTTGGCCTTGCCGATGTCGTCGCCGTAGCTGATGCCCGCCGTCAGGTCGACGCGGCGCGTGGGGTTGGCGTTCACGTTGGTGATGTTGCCCCCCATCACCCCGGAGTTGGGGATGATCACCTTCTGGTTGTCGCCGGTGTGCAGGGTCGTGGTGAAGATGCCGATCTCCACCACCTTGCCGGTTGCGCCGCCGGCTGAGACCCAGTCGTCCAGGCTGAACGGGCGGAAGATGAGGAGCAGCACCCCCGCCGCGAAGTTCGACAGGGAACCCTGCAGGGCCAAACCGACCGCCAGGCCGGCGGCGCCCAGCACCGCGATGAAGGAGGTGGTCTGGATTCCGAACTTGGACAGGGCGGCGATCACGGTGAAGGCGAGGATCGCGTAGCGGACCAGGTTCGCCAGGAACCCGGCCAGCACCGGGTCGGTCTTGGCCTTGCCGAGCACTTTGCGCACTGCACTGTCGGCGAAGCCGGCGGCGAACTTACCGACGAAGAGAATGACGACGGCTCCCACGACCTGCAGACCGTAGGTGGTGACGAAGGGAATCAAGGATTTCAACATGTCCTGAATTGCGTTCTGGTCCATTCAGCTTCTCCTGTTCCAGCGGTGGAGTGTTCGCCAAGTAATGAGGGAATCTAGTCGGGTTTGGCTGGTGCCGGCCCCCATTATTCCGACCGGTTCAGATTTGTCAACCGCCCGGGCCCAGGCTCCGAATCGAACGCCACAACGGCATCGGTCCCGCTCCGCTGGCCGCCACGACCCTCCCATCTCTGCGGTAATCCTGTTGGCAACAAATAGAATTGTCCGGTTCTGTAGCAAATGAATTGTCCGCTTTG